>NZ_JAROCD010000006.1:0-480022 GCF_030433635.1 Paenibacillus vandeheii | reverse complement strand
AGCGTCTTTAGGCGCAGTTTGGCAACAGGGGGTTATACCCCAAGAGCAAACCACCCGTTGGACGGGTGGTCATGATTTGTATACAAAAATGGATGCGATATTGATAATCATTTTCAATAAGAATAGAATAATAGAGTGAAAGTTAAAAAAAGTCACAAGTCTTGTATGCTACAGTGACTTGAGGCAATCAGGAGGCGTAATATATGTTCATTCAAACTCGCGTTATGGTAGTCGAAAAAGGTCATAGTCATAAACTGGTGGAACGTTTTAGTGCCCCTAGCCCTGTAGAGGAAATGCCGGGACTGATTGATTTCAGTGTGATGGTTAACAAAAAGAGTAAAGAACATGAAGAAGTAATGGTGCTGATTCGTTGGGAATCGGAAGATGCATGGAAGAATTGGGAGAAGAGTGATGTGCATATTAAGGGTCACCGCGAGAAAAGAGGACAGGAGAAACCAGAATATTTAATTAGCACTACCGTGAATATGTACGAGGTCCAGAAAGTGAAGACAGCCAGGGTATCTAATACTTAATTTGAATGATGTAAAGCCTATCACATGATTTATCATGAGTTAGGTACATTCAACATGCTGGTTTACATGCAAACGTACATTCGGTATCATTGGATTGGGCAGGGAAAGTTGGTCTTCCGCGCAAAGGAGAGGTACTGAATTGAAGAATAAGATCATTGATTACTGTTTGAAGAAAAAAGGTGCCATCAAGGATTATCCCTTCGGAGCCGATACGGTTGTGATCAAAATTGGAGGGAAAATGTTTGCACTCATTTTTGAGGGCAAGGCGGATAACGTTCGCTTGAACCTAAAATGTGATCCGATCATTGCAGAAAACCTGAGAGAGCAGCATGAATCCGTTCAACCGGGGTATCATATGAACAAAAAGCATTGGAATACCATTATTCTTGATGGTTCCTTGTCGGAGCAGGATATTTATGTCATGATTGACCATTCGTACGATATGGTTGTCAAAACCCTGTCCAAGAGTCTTTTGGAAACCATCTCGTAAGTAGGCCACATGAAAAGAGATGATCATCACCTCAAGTGAATAAGGCATTTCGTTCTTAATCGTAGTATAATTTATATCGTTAAGAGCGTCGGTTATTTCATGATGTGGAGGCTTACTGCATGTTCATTAGAGAAATAGAGGAAAAAGATAATCAAGAAGTAGAGTCTCTGATTCGAAGTTGTCTGATTGAATTTGAGGCCAATAAGACAGGAACGGCGTGGGCTGATCCAAATTTGGGCGATTTTTATCACCTTTATCAACGGGAAGGCTCCAGATATTGGGTGGTTGAGGATAACTCAACCATTGTAGCTGGTTGCGGGATCGGACCCGTGGATGGATTTCCTCATATTTGTGAATTGCAGAAGATGTATGCATTGAAAGAAGCACGAGGAACCGGGATTTCATATGATTTGCTTCAGATTTCCCTTGATTTTGCCAAAGACTACTATGAACAATGTTATCTTGAAACGCTTAGCAACATGGTCGCGGCTAACAAGTTCTATATCAAGAACGGTTTTATTCCGTTAGAGGCACCGTTAAATGCAACGGAACATTTTGCTTGTGATGCATGGTATATGAAAGCATTATAAAATCAGATCTCAAGTTAAAAACAGCCTAGTTCAAGCGGCAGATTGCCGACGATGAATTAGGCTTTTTGGTATTTTCATATACCCATATACGTTAAAGAAACGTTAAACAGAGCTGCTCCACAATGCGGTCGGGAGAGTTGCCGCGCACGTTTTTTTGAAACAGATAGGAATCATTGCTCATGGCGGTCAGGAGCATGTCTGTTTTGAACAAGCTAATGGCCTGTGATTCGTCGGTCTCTGTTGCTATTTCTTCGAATAACTCGAATAGCTGCTGGTGCAATTGGTCATATAGGGGACTTGAGGTTCTGGAGTCTGATCCCTGATATACCGCATTCTCGATGCCCGAGAGCAGCTCCGCATTTTTCTCTCTGAACTGGATAAATAACGTCAGCAGACCACGCAACCGCTCAGATGGGGGATGCAATGCGTTCTCCTGAAGGTATGTCTCTACATCCTCGAAGAACAACGCTGCGTTATCTTTAATCAAATCCATACATAACTCACTCTTATTGCGGTATCTGCGGTATAAGGTGCCCGCTCCAATCTGCGCTTCGGAAGCGATCTGATTCATGCTGACCCGCTCGACGCCGTGCAGCTCAAATAATCTGAAAGCCACGTTCAGAATACGTTGGCGGTTCTCGGCTGCATCCCGTCGTTCCGAACGAGAGGTTGTGTTGGTTTTATCCACTGTCTGTCACTTCCTATCCTTCAACCTCCAAAATTTGACAAGGGGAGAACTCTCCGTTTAATATCAAGAAGAGGATAAGCGGAGAGTTCTCCCCTTAATCTTAATCAAAACGAGAGGGATGTGCAACCCATGGAGAGTCATCATAACAACGCTGCACTTCTGGTCATGGATATGCAGAACATCATTGTATCGTAGTATGCGAGCACGAGGATGCACTGTTCCCGTTTCAGAAAGCGGTAGAAGCAGCTCTCGCAGACATAACGTTCCCGTGATTTTTGTGAAGGTTGGTCATCGCCAGAAGTCCCTCCAATATGCAATAGTTTAACCTAATAAAATTGTCGAAGCGAAAGGGTGGTTATAATGAGTGAGTTAGATCTTAATGCTTCACAACAAGCAGCGCTAAGTCTGTTTAGTGGGGATAGTGGTGAAAACCCGTTTTCACTTATCAAGCAGTTGCGTGAAACAGGTCCTGTTATTCCAGTGTCTTTGCCAATGGGTGGCACAGATCGCGGGCAGTGGTTGATTACACGAATGGAAGAAGCTTCTCAGGTACTGAAAGATCATGCCCACTTCACAGTAGACCCGCAATCCATCGACGGTAATGAGAATGCCCTGAAAGCCTATGTAGGCAATATAGATCCAGATGCCCCTCCGACGTTCTTCACCGGAAAATCGATGCTCTCCGTGGATGAGCCTGATCATCGGCGATTACGTCGACTGGTCTCCAAAGCCTTTACGCCCAAATATATGGAAAGTCTTCGCCCGCGTGTACAGCAGATTGCTGATGAATTACTGGATCAGGTTCAAGCCCAGGGCGAGATGGATTTGGTCAAGGACTATGCCTATCCCTTACCGATCCATGTGATATCCGATATGCTGGGAGTCCCTAAATCAGATCGCCCGCAGATTCAGAACTGGTCCTCCGCGATTGCACACGGTCTGGGCCTCGGAGTGCGTGAACCGGGAGTGGAGGAACATCTCAAAGCTTTCGGTGACTATACCGCACAGCTGGTAGCTGAGAAACGAAAACATCCTGCGGATGATTTGATTAGTCAATTGATTGCTATAGAAGAAGAGGGCGATCGACTCAGTGAACCGGAACTGTTATCCATGATTACGTTATTGATCTTTGCTGGCCATGAGACGACATCCAATCTGATCGCTACAGGTGCAATGATGTTATTGGATCATCCTGAACAATTGGAGAAGCTCAAGGCTGATCTCAGTCTGGTCCCGTCTGCCGTCGAGGAATTGCTGCGTTTTAATGGACCTGCAACCATTGCTGGACCTCGGTTTGCGACTCAGGATATCGAGCTGGCAGGACAACAGATTAAAAAGGGAGATATGGTCATCCCCGTGTTGAAATCTGCCAATCGGGATGAGCTTCAGTTTGAACAGCCTGAGGATCTGGATGTTACACGTCATATTAATCGTCATCTGGCTTTTGGTCATGGCATTCATTCCTGCTTGGGGGCTCCACTTGCTCGTGTGGAGGGAGATATCGCCTTTTCAACATTGTTAAGACGTATGCCTAATCTGCGACTTAATATTCCTCGGGAAAACATTGAGTGGCATTTGGCGCTAAGTTCACAGAGCTTGGCTGCCTTGCCTGTCGCATTTTAGCACAAAGAGTTGGAGCTTTTTTTGGCATGAGGAACATATACACCCAAAAAATCCGCCATATTTGGGGGATTTTTTGGTTTGGAGCTATGGTTTCATTCCGATAGGAAACACTACAGAAATTGTATGAAAACGAAGATTAATGATGAAGAAAAATGCAATTTGATACAAAATAAATGTTTTGTTACAATATTATCGACTGAATTAAACTATTCGATTAAATTTTCTGTTCCATAAATACATAAGAGGTGGTGAATGAATGCTTGAATTGAGTTTTGATAATCCGGATGAGCTGGTCACGGTCACGCATGCTTTATCGACCCGCTCACGAGTGGATATCCTGAGACTATTGATTTCCCAAAACCTGAATATAGTAGAAATCGCGGAAGCTCTCAAACTTCCGGTATCGACAGTAGCCAGTAATATCAAGGTTTTGGAAGCGGCGAGGCTGATTAATACGGAACTGCTGCCCGCCTCTCGAGGGGCAATGAAGGTATGCAGCCGCAATTACGATGATATTCATATTGCTCTTAATCTGGAGAAAGCAATTCCCAAAGGCGATATTCAGGTATACGAAGTGGATATACCTATTGGTCACTATAGTGACTGTGAAGTGTCACCAACCTGCGGCATGGCAAATGGTGAGGGCATGATCATTCGAGAGGATGAACCTGCCAGCTTTTTTCATCCAAAGCATGTTGGCGCGCAGATTATGTGGTTTCGCAAAGGATATGTCGAATATTTGATGCCGCTGGAAATCCCGGGAGAAGCGGTAATCGAATCACTGGAACTGTCCATGGAGATGTGTTCTGAAGCACCAAACTATGATCATAATTGGCCTTCCGATATCTCCGTATGGATTAACGGTGTGGAAATTGGTATGTGGACCTGTCCTGGTGACTTTGGAGATCGGCGCGGAAAGCTCAACCCGGCTTGGTGGTTTGAATGGTCAACACAGTATGGGTTATTAAAGACATGGCGAGTGGACAAAAATAAAACGACACTGGATATGGAGAAAATCTCAGCAGTTGATCTGGCTCAGCTTAACCTGCAGAACAGCCACAAGTTAAGGGTACGGATTGGCATTAAACCGGATGCCGTTCATCAAGGAGGCGTAAATCTCTTTGGGAGACAATTTGGAGATTATGACCAAAATATCAAAATGACTGTACATTATGCTATTCATTAGAATGCGATAAGGGAGAAAGGCCTTGGTTGCAGATATTATGTAACTAAGGCCTTTTTTTAATTAATAATTACATTAAATATGTTTGAAAGCGTTGACACGATCGAAATACCCTTATATAATCCCCTATAGATACAGTAATAATGTAACAAAACAATTATATCGTTTGTATCTACAAATTAGAGTAAAGGGGATACTCGCATGAAAAAGAAGATCGGAAGGTTAGCACTGACATTATTGCTCTCATTCTCTACCGTTTTAAGTGCATGTAGCGGAGGCAGTAACGAGGCTGGGAATAGTGGCTCCGGTGATGGAAAAGTGACATTGTCCTTCTGGACACTGTTCGATGGTGGGGATGGCGCCAATATGCAGACATTGGTCGATGAATTCAACAAAACCCATCCGGACATTGAAGTCAAGAATACCAAATTGGCCTGGGGCGAGTACTATACGAAGCTTGTCACTGCTGTTGGTAATGGTAATGGACCGGATATCGGGATTTCCCATTCTTCCAGACTGCCTGACCTGATCAATCAGGGGGTCGTCACAGAGCTGGATACTCCGGCTACGGATGCAGGTGTGGATTGGAGCACGTATAACCAAAATCTCTTGGATGCGGTCACCGTAGAAGGCCAACATTATGCCGTACCCATTGACACACATCCCTTTATCATGTTCTACAACAAAAAACTTTTAAAAGATGCAGGCTTGCTTGGGGAAGACGGGAAACCGATTCTGGAGCAATCTGCTGACGGATTTGTAAGTTTCCTTCAAACGTTAAAAGAGAAGCTGCCTGCCAAAACTACTCCGTTTGCATTGTCCAATAATAATGATGACCCTTACCGCTTGTGGTGGTCACTGTACTCCCAGTTGGGTGGCAACGACGTCGTATCGGATGATCTGAAATCCGCAGCCATTGATAAGGAGAAAGGCATCAAAGCCGCAGACTATATCCAGAAGCTCTATACCGAAGGTTATATCAAGAAAAATGATCCGGACTTCTATAAAAATTTCCAAAGTGGCACAGCCGCCATTATCATGACAGGGGTCTGGACGACTGGAACCTGGGAATCCACCAAAGGACTTGAGTTTGGAGCCATGCCAATTCCGAAATTCTACGATCAGGAAGCAACGTGGGGAGATTCTCACACGATTGTTCTGCCGCTGACTAAGGATGAAGACTCGGCTAAACGCAAAGCAGCGATGATCTTTGCCGACTGGGTTGCTGACAATGGTCAGGTCTGGGCGAAAGCCGGACATATTCCATCCAAGCCATCCGTCCTGGAAAAACAGGAATTCAAGGATCTGCCATACCGCAGCGATTATTCCGAAGTGGCAAGTGTAGTTAAATTCAGCAAACATTCCACCAAGAATGCACAAATCCGTGATGAAGCTGCCTTTAAATTTTTGAATGAGGTATGGATGAACAAAATGACCCCTGCGGATGCCATGAACAACATGGAGACAGCCATTCAGAAAATTCTAAGCGAATAGAAGTAAGACGGGTCACGCAAGCCGTGCGTAGTCATCATCTGTAGACAAGAAATCGCCGGCTTGTGTGCCAATCAAAGGGGAGACGCATATGAAGATCAAAAAAATGAGAGCGGATTTGCAGGCACTGGTATTTCTGCTTCCATTCTTAATTGTTTATGGTTTATTTACGATCTGGCCCATGATTAAAGGCGTGGAGATGACCTTCTACAAATGGACATTGATTAAGAAAATGGATTTTGTTGGCCTGGATAACTTCCGAAAAGTTCTTCAGGACAGAGAGGTTTGGGAAGCGATCTGGCATTCTACCTTTTTTGTTTTCTTGAGTACACCGACCATGATTATACTTGCGATTTTGCTGGCTATGATTGCCAACCGTAAATCGTCTTTGCAGAAGTTCTACCGCATCATCTTCTTTATACCAAGCGTACTCTCCGTCGCCGTCGCAGCTTATCTGGGTTTATTCGTATTTCAGCCTTATACGGGATTCGTCAATTCCGTCCTGCATCTTGTCCAATTATTGCCTCAAAATTCTGAGATTTTCTGGCTGACGGAAACCGGGCTCGCTTGGGTTGTTATTACCGTAATTACCTTGTGGTGGACAGTCGGATTTAACTTTATTTTGTATCTTTCCGCCATGCAGGAAATACCGGATGAAATTTATGAAGCGGCAAGATTGGATGGTGCGAGTGATGCTCAAATATTCTGGAGAATTACTCTTCCTTATCTGAATCCATTGACCAAGACCATAACGATGCTGCAGATCATTGCTTCCTACAAAGTCTTTATGCAAATTTATGTCATTACGGGCGGGGGACCGCTGGATCAGACACGTCCGATTATTCAGTTAATCTATCAGACCGGATTCAAGAATAACAACCTGGGTTATGCCGCAACGATGTCCTATATTTTATTCGTAATCCTGCTGGTGTTATCGGCGCTGCAATACTGGATGACTAACCGGAAAGGGGCGGAAAACTGATGAAATGGCTGTATCGCATAGGTTCTGCGTTGATGGCGGTAATGTTTGCGGCCCCACTTGTGTGGATGCTGATGGTCTCCATTAAAGAAGAAGGCATGAAGATTATTACCGTCCTGGACTGGTTTAAACCTCCATACTCGCTTGCCGTCTATAACGAGATTCTGACGACGACAAAGCTGTCACAGTGGGTGGTTAACAGTTTGTTTGTCGCGGTGATTGTGACCGTATTGACTGTTATTTTCGCCGCCATGGCCGGATTTGCCCTGTCCAAAGTACCGTTTCGTTTCCGTACATTTATTTTCTTTTTCATTCTTGGCGGGCTGCTGATTCCTGGTGAGGCTACGATTATTCCACTCTATCAGGTGGCCAAGGATCTTCATTTGCTGAATTCATACAGTGGATTAATTATTCCTGCGTTGGCTTCGCCTGTAGCAGTCATAGTACTCAAAAGCTTCTTCGACGGTATTCCCAATGATCTGTTGGAGAGCGTGCAAATTGACGGCGGGGGCTTTTGGAGGATTTTCACCAGCATTGTACTGCCGCTGACCCGGCCAGCGATGGCTTCCATGGCCATCCTGACGTTTATTGGTTCATGGAACAATTTTCTCTGGCCTTTTCTTTCGATCACGGATGACAATCTGTTTACACTGCCAATGGGAATTCCCACGCTGATGGGGCAGTATTCAGAGGATTATGTTAAACCAATGGTTATCAATGCCGTCGCTTCTGTTCCTATCATTATATTATTTATCATCTTTGAGAAGCAGATTGTCAAAGGTATCAGCATGTCTGGTATTAAAGGTTAACACTTTTTCAGGCCAACGCGCCAAATATAGAGGAGATCGGGGAGAACAATATGACTACCAAATCTTATAGCAAACATTATCCAAGACCACAATTTGTCCGCAAGGAGTGGCTAGATCTGAACGGGGAATGGGATTTTTCCTTCGATGATGGCAAAGTAGGCGAAAGCGAGCATTGGTATGATGAAGAACAATTTCCGAAAGGGACCCAAATCATTGTTCCTTTCACCTATGAAACCAAAGCAAGCGGAATCGGGATCGAGACATTTCATCCACGGGTCTGGTATCGAAGAAATGTGCTGATCCCGCAGGAGGCTCAAGGGAAAAGAACGATTCTTCATTTTCAGGGTGTAGACTACAAGGCAAAATGCTGGGTGAACGGGACAGTTGTCGGAGAGCATGAAGGAGGTTATGCGGCCTTTTCCTTCGACATCACGCCATACATTACGTACGGTTCAGAGAATAATATCGTGCTTGAGATAGAGGACAGTCAGAGTGCAGTGCAGCCTCGCGGAAAACAACGCTGGGTGGATCAAAATTTTGAATGCTTTTATGTACAGAGCACCGGGATTTGGAAAAGTGTATGGCTGGAATATGTGAATGAGGCAAGAATTGATGCAGTCAAAATGACACCGGATATTGATCGACATATGATTCGATTGGACTTTCAGCTGCATGGAATTGAAGGCAGAAACAACTTGCGTCTGGAGACGCGCATAGAGCTTAATGGGCAGCATGTACAAACTATCAGCCTGTCTCCAGACAGACCTTGGATGACGATAGAGGCCAGTGTAAAACATGAGGCTGGTGGTCCGTGGAAACAGTCGTTGTGGTCACCGGCATCACCGAACCTGTACGATATTGAGTTTGTTCTGTACGAGGACGAGAAAGAAAGCGACCGGGTTCAGTCCTATTTTGGCATGCGAAAGATATCGATTGAAAACGGGCAGATTCTGCTGAATAACGCTCCACTCTATCAAAGGCTGATTCTGGATCAGGGCTATTGGCCAGAGACTCATCTAACACCTCCTTCCGAGGAAGCACTGATTGAGGATATCGATTACATTGCGGCAATGGGATACAACGGAATCCGTAAACATATGAAGCTGGAGGACCCGCTCTTCTTATATTGGTGTGATGTGAAAGGCATGCTGGTCTGGTCAGAAATGGCGGCGACCTTCGAATTCAATGACGAGGCTGTGACCCGTTTCACCAAAGAGTGGCTGGAAATTGTACCTCAACAATATAATCATCCTTGCGTAATTACCTGGGTTCCTTTCAATGAATCTTGGGGTGTACAGACCATTGCCCATGATGTAAGGCAGCAGCAGTTCACTCAAACCATCTATCATCTGACAAAAGCGATTGATCCGTATCGTCCGGTGGTTACCAACGATGGCTGGGAGCATACGGTATCAGACATTCTGAGTCTCCATGATTATGTGGAGACGGGAGACGCTTTTCTGGAGCGTTATCAGGATAAGGATCTGATTGTAACGAACCAGATCGCATCCAACAGATGGAAATTTGCTTTTGCGGAAGGATATACGTACAAGGGCCAACCTATCATCATTAGTGAATTCGGCGGAATCGCTTTTCAATCGGATAAAGGCTGGGGGTACGGTAACCAAGTGGATTCGGTAGAGGCTTTTCTCGAACGTTTCAGATCCATCACCGGGGCAATTCAATCCATTCCCTATATCTCTGGCTATTGTTACACACAGCTTACGGATGTGCAGCAAGAGATCAACGGACTGCTGACGGAAGACCGCAAACCGAAGGTTCCACTGGAAGAGATTCGAAAAATCAATCTGGGATGAAGCCTGACTGTATGCTAGAGATCAACTTAGAACAGGAGAGCTGAACATCATGCTGCGACAGGATTATCCAAGGCCGCAATTTGTGCGGAAGGATTGGATGAGTTTGAACGGGGAATGGGAATTTGAATTTGATGATCATAACAAGGGACGTTCGGAAAACTGGAATGAAGGCAAACAAGCATTCAGCCGCCGAATCCAGGTGCCGTTTGCTTTTCAAAGTCAGCTCAGCGGGATAGCAGATCCGGATTTTCACGATAATGTCTGGTACAAACGGACTTTTGACATTTCAGAGAACTTCATCGGCAAACGGCTGCTGCTGCACTTCGGAGCCGTGGACTATGAAGCCTCTGTATGGGTGAACGGGAAACTGGTGGTTCGGCATGAGGGCGGGCATACGCCATTTCATGCCGATATTACGGATGCTTTGTTGGAAGGAAGCAATGTGCTGACCGTGCAAGCGATTGATTATAGCAGGGATGTAACGCTGCCGCGCGGGAAGCAGTTCTGGCAGGAGCAATCTGCCCAAATTTTCTATACGCGCACGACTGGAATATGGCAATCGGTGTGGCTTGAAGCTGTTGCCCCCGTTCATCTGAAGAAGGTGCGCCTGACTCCCGATGTCGATCGCAACGAAATTGAAGTTACGGCTCATCTTCAAAGGGAACAAACTGATCCAAGGGATTGGGACGCTCAGGATGTCAGATTGCGTGTACAGATTGCTTATCAGGGAGAGCAGCTGTCTGAGGACGAATATCGAATCAGTGGCAAAACAGAAACCCGTACCATTGGGCTTCATACCTTTAACGAGCATGGTCTTGGCAGGCTGTGGTCCCCAGATCATCCTAATCTGTATGACATTCATTTCACTGTGTTGGTGGATGGTGTGCCAGTCGATGAGGTCGACAGTTACTTCGGCATGCGCAAGATTTCCATTGAACAAGGCAAACTGTTTCTGAATAACCGTCCATATTATATGAAGCTTGTTCTGGATCAAGGGTACTTTCCGGATGGCAATCTGACTCCGCCGAGTGATGAGGCTATCCGGCGTGATGTGGAATTAACGAAGGAAATGGGATTTAACGGCGCCAGAAAACACCAGAAGATTGAAGATCCAAGATACCTGTACTGGTGTGATCAGCTGGGACTGCTGGTATGGGGAGAGATGGCGAATGCTTACGATTTCTCCGAACAGTATGTTGCCCAGATAACACGCGAGTGGCAGGAGGCGCTGGAAAGGGACTATAACCATCCCTGTGTTGTGGTCTGGGTACCTCTTAATGAAAGCTGGGGCGTTCCCAATATCCTGACCAGCAAAGAGCAGCAGTATCACGCCTTGTCGATGTATTATTTGACCAAATCGCTGGATTCCACTCGTCCTGTCATTTCCAATGACGGCTGGGAGATGGTACAGACCGACTTGTATAACATTCATGATTATGAATGGAGAAGGGAAGTTCTGGAGGAAAGGTACCGTACTCGTGAAAACGCGGTAAGCGCCCTTCCGGGCAGTCGGAATCTGAGCGTGGGTGGCTACCGTTATGAAGGACAGCCTATATTAATTACCGAATTCGGTGGAATCGGGTATAAGAAAAGTGAATGGGAAGGCTGGGGTTACTCCGGAGCGGAAAATGACGAGGATTTTGCCCAGCGGCTGCATGCCGTAGTACAGCCGTTATTGGATTCACCAGTTGTCGAAGGATTTTGTTACACACAGCTGACGGATGTAGAACAGGAGATTAACGGTCTGTTGACGTATGATCGACAGCCCAAGATGCCGATGGAACAGATAAGAGCCATTATTGAAGGGCGTTATCCATCGTCTGCTGGCGAATAAGGAGGGGAACGCATGTTGAACACAAGGGAGACAAGTAATTCCTGGGAAGGCGATTTTCAAGGGGAAAAGGCCATTTACCTTCGTTTCGGTTCCAGTGAGGCTGTGATGCTGCCGGAGATAGGTGGTAATCTGGTCGCGTTTCGTGATCTTGAGAGAGGGCTTCGCTTCCTTCATGAGCCGTCACCCGAAGAAATGGAATCGTTCAAGGCAAAACCGATGATTCATGGGATCCCCGTCCTTTTTCCGCCAAATCGCTATGAGGATGGGCGGTTTGCCTGGAACGGGCAGACACTTCAGCTCCCGGTGAATGAGGAAGCAACAGGAAATCATTTGCACGGATTTTTGTATAATACGCCCTGGGTTGTGGATGAGTATGGACATACCGAGAAGGAAAGCTATGTCTCGGTGTCCATTACCATTGATGAAACTCATCCGGTGTATGTGACCTTTCCTTTTCAATTCAGGATCACATTGCGCTACTCGCTGAGCAGTGATGGACTTATGCAGCATGTGAGGATTCGCAATTATGGAGAATCCTGCATGCCATGCCTAATCGCTTTTCATACCTCCATCAACGCACCGTTTAATACGGGAGGATCGGCTTCTGATTACAAGCTCAAGCTGACCATCGGAGACAGATGGGAATTGGATCAACGTATGCTGCCAACGACACGTTTTCAGCCCCTGGTTCAGGAAGAAGAGCTAATGCGTGACTCCGGGGTATATCCGTTCTTTGCAGAAATGGATAACCATTACACTGCTGTACCGCAGAACGGAAGAAACCGGATGGAGCTTCAGGATACGAAGCATGGAATGACGCTGATCTACGATGTGGGAACCTCCTATAAACAATGGATGATCTGGAACAACAATGCGGAAGAAGGCTTTTTCTGTCCTGAACCCCAGATCAATCTTGTGAATGCACCTAATCTGGATATGCAGGCCGAAGAAGCTGGATTATTTAGTCTGGAGCCCGGAGAGATCTGGGAGGAAACGAGCAGATTATACCTGCGTCAATCGTAAAAAAAATGAAGGGGAGCAGCCAGGACAGCTATTGCTGTGATCGCGCTGCTCCTTTTAAAACCATTGAAGGGAATAACCTGTTTGAAAAAAAGGGTAGCAACCTACATTTGTCGGCGGAGAATCTTCCTCGGTCGCCATGCTGGCTTTAGAATAAAATAATGCCAGCGGCTCCGGCAACAATAAGAACCAGCAGGGGATGAAGCTTGTACTTGAACAGGAGAAACAAACATACTCCGCTAATGAGCAGTGTTGCAATCCATTCCCAGCCTATGCCTGTGTCTTCACCTGGATAACCAAAATGAATGGCAGCATAGATGATGAGTCCCGTCGTTACTGGACGCAAGCCGTATAAAGATGACTTGACCCATGAATTGTCATGCACCCGATAAAATAGGGCAGAGAGTAACACAATTACAACTAATGAAGGCAAAATCATACCCGCCGTTGAGACCGCGGCTCCGATATAACCTGCCGTTTTATAGCCAATCAACGTTGCCGCATTGGTTGCAATCGAGCCGGGCGCCATGCCGGCCAGCGCTACGGTTTGCTGGAATTCTGAACTTGTCAGCCAACCTTTTTCCGTGACCTCGTGCTGAATGATCGGGATCACCGCATAACCGCCACCAAATGAAACGAGGCCTACACGTATAAACATCATGAACAGGTCCCAGTACATGTCGATCGCTCCGATTCGTCTTTCTTAAATGTAATATTCCAGTTCCGGGTAGCTTCCTGCTACAGATTCTTTTTCCATTTTCACTTGAAGCCCTAACCGCTTTTTGATCCGAATTACGGCCATACCGCTTATCAATCCCGAAACAATAAGATAGAGGGGATGGATACCTGCAAACAAAAGCACAGCTACGGTCACAATAGCAGCTATCGTTGTTGTTGTATCTAAGATGGAATACCTGGCCGTCCGATAAGCTGCCATACTGATTAGGGCAATAATGCCACCGTTCATTCCTTTTAAAGCGGCGTCAACTTTGGGTTGGTTACGAAATATGATGGCGAACACGCTAATCAGAATCACAATCAAAAACGTGGGACATGTCACGCCGATGACGGCCGAAACAGCTCCCGCGATGCCTGCCTGGCGATGTCCGATCATCGCAGCGGCATTTACACCAACACCTCCAGGAGCCGAGCCGGCAAGCGATATAAGCTCACCGATCTCGTCCTCTTGCATCCATTTTTTCTTGTTCACCACTTCACGTTCAATAATGGGCAGCATTGCATATCCGCCTCCAAAGGTGGAAGGACCGATGCGGAAGAAAATCCAAAAAAGCTGTACCAGTACCATACATTGTTCGTTCAGGTTTTTGATACTACCCTCATCCTTTCATCAGGCATGATGAATTCGAGGCATCGGCATGGACTCTTTGCCAAGCTCAGCCCAGATATATTTGAGCAGCAGCTCTGTCTTGAGATGGGTGTATTCTGGTTCATTCCATAGGTTGAATCGTTCATCGGGGTCCTTTTCAAGATCGAAAAGTTCACCATAGGTTTGATTGTAATAAACGGTGATCTTGTAACGCTCTTCAATATATGTTTTTTGATGAATCGTCGTGGGCTCGTGTCGAAATTCACAGAGAGCGTGATTCCGAACGGCTTCCCCGATGCCAAGCCACACGTTCTTTTGATCCAATCCCGTCATGGCGTGGGGAATTGCAATGTTGCACAGGGACAGAAAGGTGGGAGCCAGATCGACCAGCGATTGTATGGCATTTGATTTTCTCGCAGCAGGCACCTCACCTGGATATCTTACGATAAATGGGATTTTGATGAGATCCTCGTAATGAAATCCACCCTTGGCCTGAAGACCATGCTGCCCGAAGAAATGACCGTGATCGGTTGTGAAAACGACGATAGTCTCATCTGCAATGCCCAACTCATCCAGCTTATCGAGAATTTGGCCAATATATTTATCCATCATGCTGATCATCCCGTAATACACGCCGACCAATTTTTTCTTGTCATACTCTGTTAAGCGGGACTTGTCGCCATATTCATAATAATGATGCGAACGGTAGCCGTGAATGCCGAAGCCGGTTTCAACCCAATCTTCAAAATTCGGATTTTCTTCTTGGGTCAATTGAAAATGGGGCGGATTACGATCATGCTCCCCGGGTGTTATGGAGGGGATCGTAAGATCATCCGGGTCATACATCGAATCCCACGGTTCCGGTACGAGATATTCCGGATGCGGGTCGAAGAAGCTGGCCCACAGAAAGAAGGGATCATCGGCATCGGTATATTGCTGCAGCAGGGAATTGGTTCGCTCGGCGATCCAGGTGTTGTAGTGATATTTCTCAGGAATGGGCCACGTATACGTTACGGAAGGATCCATCGTTCCTGTTGGGGGAAGGAAGTAATCCCTCCAGTTGGTACATCCCCGTTCTTCTAGCCACAGTGCGTAATGCTGACCGATATGCGCTTCATTCGTATGATTACGGGTCAGCTCAACGTGGTCAAAACCGTAAAACGGTCCATGGAAATGTCTCCAGTACTCCAAATCCTGCAGGATGGGATACGCTTCTACCGACGGGTAGACTTCTGTGGATTTTAAAGGCTGAAAATGAGCTTTACCCACCAGTGCGGTGCGGTAGCCTGCTTCACTGAAACTTTCCCCGACGGTATGACGGTCTTCAAGCAATTTTGTGCCCAACGTCCAGGCCCCGTGCTGACTGGGATACATGCCCGTAATGATGGAAGCACGGCTAGGAGTGCAGGTAGGGTTCGGGCAATATGCCCGCTCGAACGTTGTTCCTTCTCGGGCGAGCCGATCCAGATTGGGTGTGGAAATTTCAGACTGAAAAGCTCCAATCGTGTTCCAGTGCTGCTGGTCGCTGGTGATTAGCAAAATGTTAGGTGTTCTCGACAAATGAAATCGCCTCCTAGGATGATGATATTGAAAAAAACGAGTTATAAAAATAGCCCGGTGTTATATTTTTGTTGTCATTTTGTTATTATCAAACAAAAAAGAGAAGGAGGGGACTCGCCAAAATGCAGGAATATGAGTACGAGTATGCAGAATTCATCTACTATAAGCCGGGTTATTTGGATAAAGAGGAGCACATTTGGCCAGTCCGGGCAGGACGAAGTGTAGCCAAATCCAATTACCGGGTTGGCCCCAAGCGTATTGAGTGTTACAGTCTTCATTTTGTGCATGAAGGCATGGTCAGGTTTGAGTTTGATGGCAAGCGAGTGGACCTGCAGAAGAATGATCTGTTTTGTCTGTTTCCCGGCAGAACCTATTACTATCACATGCTTCCCTCGGAATCTCCGCTGCGAATGAACTGGCTGGCATTGGATGGGGCTAAAGTCAAACCATTATTGGAGCTGGCTGGCTTGACTCCGGAAAGCCCGTTCGGCAAACAGATGTTTACTTCTCGGGTCCAAGAAACGTCTGATCGTCTGATTCATGCATTGGCATGTGTGGAACGGTGGAAGCCTGCAGTATCACTGGAGTTGCACGGGTTGGTATACGGATTGTTGGCTAGTATTGTTCCCGACACCAACTATACACAGCCTACAGAACTGGCGAGCTGGATTCATGAATGCATGGATTACATGGAATTGCATGCAACAGAGGGCATTTCCGTGCAGCAGGTCGCCGACTTTGCGGGGGTGCATCGTTCGTACTTCTCCAACATGTTCACCAGTCAGGTCGGTCTGCCTCCGTTAAAATTCATGCAGCGAATACGAATGGATAAGGCCAAACAGCTTCTAAAAGATACCGATGCAACCATTACGGAGATTGCTTTGTCGCTGGGTTACCCGAATTTATATTCATTTACAAGAGCATTCAAAATCTATTATAAAGTTCCTCCAATCATGATGCGGAGAACCTCAAGCTGATCCCGAACATACTGATGTTCAGTTTGGAGAACGCTTACTTTTTTTGAATGGATCTTGAAAAAGGAGACTCCGACAATGAAGCTCTCTACAATGCAGAGATGGATTTCACCGAAACGCAGCATTCAGGGGAAAATTTTTATCGCTTTTATTGCCGTTACGCTTGTATCCATCGTTTCGATTACGGTCATTGTTTATATGAGCATGCGTGAGACGATCATGCAAAATGCAATCACGTCAGTTTCGGACAGCATAAGGCAGGCGGATGAATCATTGAACATGATGCTGGAAGAGATTGATCGTCTGAATACCGTCGTGGTGACTAACAAAAACACGGTCATTGACACTTTGCTTAGTCCGAATGAGGAGATCAGTTATGAGTGGTTTCAGGAGCAGAAGCGGATGGATGAATTTCTATCGTCCCTGATTGATTATAAGGCTTACATTTCACGGATCGCCGTTGTGGGCCTGAACGGGAAGGTGTTCTTCTCGGGTGGGCCTTGGCTGGACAGAACGATTTTGGGTACGCCAGTGATGGACTATATGCTGCAAAATGGATCAAGGCACGCATATTTCAAACAGACAGGGGTATCAGATGCTGTCACTATTGGTCGGGAGATTCGTTATGACCGTGCCCCCATTGGGGTTGTCATGGTTGACGTGAATTATGAATTTATCCAGAAAACATATGACGTGAGGCCGACTACAGATAGCATGATCTATGTACTGGACAAGGAAAATCGCTTCGTCTATGAAACCCGAGCTACCGCATCTCTTGCTCCTTCATACGAGGAAATTAAGGACATTAATCAGCAATTCGGAAGGAATGGTGACGCGGTCAGGAAATATATGGATGGAAAAGAATACATCGTTCTTTGTCGTCAATCCGACTATACTGGGTGGAGCACTATAGCTTTAACTCCAATAGATTCTCTTTTGACCGAATCTGTAAGGCTGCGCAAACTGCTGGCAGAGGTGTCCATGATCGTATTTGTCGTTGTGCTGATCGTTTCACTGCAAGTCTCTTCCCGAATTACCCTGAATATTCGAAAACTAAAATCGCTGATGATGTTTGTGAAGGATGGCAATTTTACGCTACCCCAAAAAGAGATCAAAAGCGAAGACGAGACAGGGCAACTGTATCTTGTCTTTATCAGTATGATGGAAGAATTGAAAAGACTGCTCGAAGGAATCCGCCTCAGCGAGAAAGAAAAGCGGGAAGCTGAACTGACCGCGCTTCAAGCACAAATCCATCCTCATTTTTTGTACAACTCGCTCAATACAATCAAGTATTTGGCCAGATTGAACGGAGTGCCGAACATTGAAGAGGTGTCGGGATCGTTGATTGAGCTCATGCGGAGTGTCCTCGGAAATTCAAGCGAATTTCTTACACTGCGGGAGGAATTAGCATATGTTGAGCACTATGTCTCCATCATGAAGTACAGATATATGAAGCCGATTCGACTGATTACCGAGATTGAGGATGACGCATTACTGGATTGCCGGGTATTGAAGTTGATGCTGCAGCCTCTAGTTGAAAACGCAATTATTCATGGTATTGGACCACTCGAACAGGATGGATTCGTGTTGATACGGGTGTATGAGGATGCAAACCATCTCCATATTGATGTGGTGGACAACGGCAAGGGGATCACGGAGGAGCAACAGAAGAATTTACTGGAAGGTACGGGCACAAAAGGCGAAACATCACGTTTTAGTGGAATGGGTGTACGTAATGTACACGAACGAATTGTTCGCATGTATGGCGACTCTTATGGCGTCCATTTGTGCAGTGAACCGGGGTTTTACACCAAAGCCGAGATTCGGCTGCCCAAACTCGAGAAACGTATGGAAAATACCAAACGAGAGGTGACATAAGCCATGTTTCAGGTACTACTCGTCGATGATGAACCGTTGGTACGCCATAATCTATGGACGTTATTGGACTGGGCAAACTATGGATTCGAATTATGCGGTCAGGCGCATAATGGGTTAATTGCTTTAACGATGATTGAGCAGTCGCCACCGCATATTGTGATTATTGATGTAGATATGCCTGAAATGAATGGTGTAGAGCTCAATCGGACCATTAAGGAACGTTTTCCGTGGATAAAGACCATTATGCTCAGCAGTTATGATGATTATGACTACGTGCGGGATTGCCTGAACAATGGCTCCATTGATTATTTGCTCAAGCATCGGTTGGACGATTCAACGCTGCTCCACATTTTGAATAAAGCCGTATCGGAATTGCAGCAGGCAGATCGGTTGCGTGAGAAACACGTCGCTGAGAAGGCAGAAGCAGAGAAAGGGAATTCCGAAGTTATGCGCGATTATTTGCTGTATTTGCTCAAAAGACAGACGAAAGCAACGTATGGGTTTGAGGATTTTCCCCGGAAATACAATCTGTATCCGCATGCGTCCAGATATGCAGCAGCAGCTTTACAGCTTGTTCCGTTCCTGCTGCTGACAGAGTCATACAGTGACGTGCAGACCAATGGTCTGATTCAGCAGGTCGTCGATATGATGCAGCAGAGCCTGGGTGATATCCATGAACGGACAGCGGTGTACGTAGAGGAAGGGCGATTTGTTATCGTGTTTTTTTTCAAGGAACGAAGCGAGCACATCATACAGCTTGAGGTAGATGGACAACTGCGGAAGATTCAGCATGCATTGGAACTGTTCCTGAATCTGCAATGTGTTACCGCTGTGGGACATGTATGCACCAGTCTGTCCCAGTTGGCATCCAGCTACTGCTCAGCCGAAAGTACACTCGATGGATCTTCGTCGAAAACGTTCAGTAGTCCTATCATCCACGAAGAAAGCCCATGTTCGGACAAACATCCATCGGACAAGCGTTCAGATGAATTCCATCAACGCCAGCGTGTTTCACTGACCATTGAGGAGCACAAACAGCTTCTGTTATCCATAGAAAGGTTTGACAAGCAAGGCGTACACCAATTGATTTCCTCTATTTTTGCTTCGATAGACCACCTGCCTATCCACTCACATACGGTTCAGATGATGGTCAGCGAGCTCATGCAAATGGGTGATAAAGCATGGAAGAGCTACTTGCCTTCCACAGATCCAGCGGTAGCTAAGCTGCCTTCAAGAAGCGAGCTTGGTCGAATGAAAAACATAAGAGAGCTGGAGCAAGGCCTGCAATCCTTCTTCTCCAGCCTGTTTCATTTGCTGAATCAGCATCGTATAGTGGGCTCCTATTCTCGGCATGTCACGCAGGCCATTCATATCATCCTGGAGAAGTATCCAGGTTATGTCACATTAGAGCTTGCTGCAAATGTCATTGGGCTGAATGCCTCCTACTTAAGCAGAATATTCAAGGAGGAGACGCAGCGGACTTTCTCGGAATATCTGAATCAGGTTCGGATTGATGTCGGATGTAAGCTGCTGGACAGTGGCCGATATTCGATCAAAGAAATAAGCATTCAAGTCGGTTTTACGACGCACAACTATTTTTTTAAAGTGTTCAAAGAAATAACGGGTTTGACACCGCAAGCGTATTTGAGCAATCCGGGAAAAAGAAAGAACGATATAAAGCACCCTGACATACTCACGGGGAACGATGCCGATCAGAGCAAAACTCAAAACTTGTAAAATATGTGGAGTAAAGGGTCATATTATTGTAATTGCCTTCCATGCCTGGTGAATTATAATGAGCACACACCAATAGCAAACGCTTACAAATTACATTTGGTGATAAAGAATCGGGGGGCGCAACTTATGCGTAAACGCTGGGGAAGAAATGTGATTATGACAATGATCGCTTCCAGTTTGATGCTGGCAGGATGCAGTTCCGGTGGGACCGCTAACGAATCTGCATCAGAGGTATCGAAAAACGACGTTCATACGACCGGGTTTCCAATTGTGGACCAACCGGTAAATCTCAAGATGTTTACCCGAATTGCACCCGTAAATGGCCCTTTCAAGGAGATGCCGGTTTTCCAGGATTACGAGAAATTGAGCAACGTGAAAGTGGAATTCATTGAAGCGCCGACAGATGGTTTTCAAGAGAAAAAAAATCTGCTGTTTGCATCGAATGAGCTGCCTGATGCCTTGTTCCGTTCAGGTCTTTCCCCGCTCGAAGCCATTCGCTACGGTTCTGCAGGCCAGTTAATTCCGTTGGAAGAACTTATCGATGAGTACGCTCCGAATTTGAAGAAATTAATGGAGGAATACCCCGAGATTCGCGCAGGCATCACTACACCGGAAGGTCACATTTATACGATTCCGGGGATTGTTACGCTGAGTGCGGCCCGGACGGATAAGAAATGGATTAATCAGATGTGGCTTGACAAACTGAATCTGGAAGTGCCGGAGACGACCGAAGAACTGTACAACGTTCTGCTTGCCTTCCGTGATGGTGACCCGAATGGGAACGGTAAACAGGATGAACTACCGATGACTGCCCGTGTGGGATTGGCTGTCGTGAGCGCGATGAGCGGATCCTTCGGTTTGGATTCACAGCTTGGATATAACATTAATATTGAAAATGACAAAGTAAGCATCTGGATGGGCAGTGACCAAAATAAAGAAATGCTGATGTATTTAAACAAGCTGTATAAGGAGAAGCTTCTGGATCAGGAAATATTCACACACACGGAAGCACAGTATCTGGCCAAGCAGGGTTCAGGAAATACAGGCTTTTTCTTTGACCAGACAAACAATAACTTTTTGTCGATCAAAGACCAATATACCGGTATCGCCCCACTGGAAGGTCCGCAGGGTGATCGATTGCAGAGCCAGGCTTTGCCCATTGCCAGGGATTTTGGAGCCTTTGCGATCACATCCGTCAATAAATATCCGGAAGTCACGATGCGTTGGATTGATTATTTCTACAGTGATGAGGGTTCTACGCTGTTGAGATTCGGAAGAGAAGGCGAGCATTATGAAATTAAAGATGGTATTCCCTACTATACAGAGGACTTTTTGAAGGATATCAGCAATCAGGCCAAAATTACGCCTTATGCCGGAGGAGGCGCGCCACATCTCATCAGCGAACAGGTTGCTTCTTTTATCAATCCACCGCAGGTGCAGGAGGCGCAGCAAAAGCTTGATCCGTTCATGCCAAAAGTCCGCTATGCAGC
This sequence comes from Paenibacillus vandeheii, assembly GCF_030433635.1. Taxonomy (NCBI): domain Bacteria; kingdom Bacillati; phylum Bacillota; class Bacilli; order Caryophanales; family Paenibacillaceae; genus Paenibacillus; species Paenibacillus vandeheii. Next base: position 457,999 of record NZ_JAROCD010000006.1, on the reverse strand, counting down.
TCCAATGTTTGATGAGCAAACCGCCCAGGAAGTCAACATTCTGAGAAATGATATCGACAAATATTACGAAGAACAAAGTACAAAATTTATCGTAGGTGCGCTTGGCTTCGACAAATGGGAGCAGTTCCAGTCCACGCTCAAAAAGATGAGAATCGAGGAGCTGGAGAAGATATATCAGGATGCTTATGACAAGATGCAGAAGTAATGCTGAAACATCATGGATGAGGAGCAGATGCCCATGAAAAGCGCCAAAACGGATACAACGATTACGATGCCACAAAGTCATTCGAAAAAGAGTTCAGGTCTTTTAAGGCAAATGGGCAAAAGATTGGATCTATACCTTATGCTGCTTCTTCCAGTCACTTGGTATGTGGTATTTCACTATGCTCCGTTGTATGGACTGCAAATAGCATTCAAAAATTTCAATCCGGCCAGAGGGATTTTGGGCAGTAGCTGGGAAGGCTTCGGTCACTTCGAACGATTTTTCAATTCATATTATTTCTGGAGATTACTATGGAATACACTGTCCATTAACCTGTTTTCCTTATTAATTGCCTTTCCGATTCCCATCCTGCTGGCACTGATTATCAATGAAATTCGCAATAAAACCTTCAGCAAGTGGCTGCAAAATATTACGTATATTCCCCACTTTATTTCAGTGGTTGTTATCGTTGGCATATTGAATGTGTTTCTCTCGCCCCATACAGGTCCGGTCAATCTGCTGATTGAGGCATTCGGAGGTACGCCGATCCGTTTTCTAGAGGAAGCTGGTTGGTTCAAGACCATTTTTATCAGCTCGAATATATGGCAGAACATGGGCTGGCAATCCATTATCTATATTGCAGCCTTGAGCGGTGTGAACCCGCATCTGTATGAAGCAGCCAAGATGGATGGAGCGTCAAGACTGCGGCGTATTTGGCATATATCGCTGCCCGGTATTGCTCCAGTTGTTATCATTTTGCTCATTTTGGATATTGGTCATTTCATGAACGTGGGGTTTGAGAAAATTTTGCTGATGCAAAACAATCTTAATCTGGAATCGAGTGATGTCATTTCAACGTTTGTCTATACGACAGGGATCTTAAAGGGAGAATACAGCTATACAGCTGCTATCGGACTCTTTAATTCAATCATCAATCTGGTGTTGCTTTTACTGGTCAATCGGATTGCGCGCAAGACGTCTGAGACGAGTTTATGGTAAAGGAGGGCAAGGCAGCATGTCCAAGCAGGCGACACTACAAGCCAGTTCCAATGAACGAATTTTCGATGTAATTATATACATCATCGCTTCAATTATTATCATCGCTGTACTGTATCCGTTGATTTTTATCGTCAGCGCTTCGTTCAGTGATCCCACGAAAGTATTGAATGGAGAAGTGTGGTTGCTGCCTAAAGGACTGACTTTGGACGCTTACACGAACATTTTGCAAAACGAGAAGATTTGGATGGGGTATCGCAATACGATAATTTATACCGTTGTGGGCACCGTGATTAACATTATCATGACCGTGTTGGCCGCATATCCCCTTTCGAGACCTGATCTTCCCGGGCGTAATATAATCATGGTGTTTATCACGCTAACAATGTTTTTCAGTGGCGGATTAATTCCAACGTATCTATTGATCAAAAATTTGGGCATGGTGGATACGATGTGGGCTCTGATTGTACCCGGCGCGATCGCCACATACAATCTGATCGTGATGAGAACGTATTTCCAGTCGAGTATCCCCTGGGAACTGCAGGAAGCTGCCCACATGGACGGGTGCTCCAATTGGCGGCTGCTTCTGAGCATTATTCTGCCCCTGTCCAAGCCGATTCTTGCTGTGATGGTGCTGTTCTATGCTGTAGGACACTGGAATTCATTTTTTAACGCACTCATCTATATTCGCAACGAAAATCTGCATCCGCTTCAACTGGTACTACGCGAAATTCTGCTGATCAGCCAATCCGATGCCGTAGACGGTAACATTGGACTGGAGGACAAAATCCTGCTCGCGGAGAGCATCAAGTATGCGGTGATTATCGTTTCCAGTTTGCCTGTACTGTTGATGTATCCTTTTGTGCAGCGGCATTTTGTTAAAGGGGTCATGATTGGATCGATTAAAGGTTAAATCCATATCAATCACAATGATGGAGGAGCTATGTTGAAATCTAACGCAAGGATCAGTATCAATTGTAATAGCTTAAGCGAGCACACGGTCAACCCTTATTTGTTTGGACATTTTGTGGAAGACATTCGGGACCATATGGAGGCGATGCTTGCATTTCCATTGAAGGATATGGACTTTGAAAGCGAAGCTGAATCAAGAATTTCTGTATCGGGGAGCTGGCAGGCTTACACCAACGGAAGAAATACTCAATATGCGATGGAACCCCCGGCTCTCAGACATTCGGGTCGCGCTCAGCGTATTCGAATCTTAAGTGATGATGAAGCGTACGCGGGAATTGTACAGAGGTCCGCATTGAAAGGGCCGATGGATTACACCGTCCATATTGTTGCGCGTGCTTCCATCGAACTACAATATTTGATGGTCGAAGCAGTCGATAGACGAACGGAAGAAGTACTGGGTCAGTTAAAAGTCGAATTGGACAGCCATAACTGGCGGGATTATGAAGGACGGATGACGATCATGCGCGCTTGCCCCGATGCAGAAATTCGGGTGTATATTCCGGCCGAGCATCCAAGATGGATTGATCACGTCTCTACTGGAATGCTCTGGCTGGATCATGTGTCTCTATTGCCTATCGATCATATTGCGCTGGTGAAACGTGAAGTGATAGAGATGACGAGAGCACTAAACGCAGGCATGATGAGACTCGCAGGTAACTACATTAGTGCTTATCACTGGGAGCATGGCATCGGCCCGGTTCTGGAGAGACCCGTCATGTTCAATGAGGCATGGGGAGGGTGGACCAGCAAATATTTCGGAACGGATGAATTTATCCGCTTTTGCCACGAGCTGCAGGTAGAACCTCTGATTTGCGTGAACGATGGCTCAGGTACACCTGAAGAAGCGGCCCAATGGATCGAATATTGTAATGGAAGTGTGGATACGCCGATGGGGGCTCTTCGGGCGAAGAATGGATCGCCGGAGCCTTATCACGTCAAGTACTGGGAGATTGGCAACGAGGTTTGGGGGCAATGGCAAGTGGGTGCATGCTCTGCGGAACAATTTGCAGAGCGGACCGTTCAGTTTGCAAAGGCGATGAAGGAAGTGGATGATTCCATTGTGTTACTGGCCTGTGGACATTATGAGCAGGATTGGAATAAAACCGTGCTTGCTCTGGCAGGAGAGCATATCGATTATCTAACGTTACATCTGTATCATGGCTACGGTCCCTTTGGCATGAATCAGGATACGCCGGCTGAGGAGCGGTACAAAGCAATGGCGAGTTATCCCGAGTGGACCCGGCACTATATCCGCCAGACAACGGAGGTCATCCATTCCGATGTCAAACATCAACATGTGAAGCTGGCGATCACCGAGTATAACACGATGTATTATCCTAACACTGTGCGAAAAGGACTGCCAGACGAACACACCCTTGGCGCTGCCGTGGCGAATGCGGCTAATCTGAATGAAATGATTCGTTGTAGTGATAGCGTGCACATCGGAAGTTTCTCCGATCTGGTTAATGGTTGGCTAGGGGGATGCATTCGCGTCGGGGATTTCTATGCGGATCAATATCGGGGCAAGCAGGCTGGATGGAGTGGACGCCAGCTCACGATCTACGGAACTCCGACCTATGAAGTGTTAAAGCTTTACGCGAATCGGGATATTCATCATCTTCTACCCGTGAAGACCGAATGTGGAACATTCTCTGTAGCTTCAAACAAAAAAACGCCTATAGAGCTGGACGCTCTTCCCGATCTGGACATTGTAGCCGGGACGAATGATGATCGCAGCATGGTCACCCTGTTTATTGTGAACCGAAGCTTGGAGGAGATACGGTGTGAGCTGGATTTGCAAGCTTTCGATGGATGCGAAGAGGCGACCTTATATGAGATAACCAGCGAATCACACAATCATATCAACTCCGTGTTTCAACCAGATCATATCAAGTGCACAGAGCGTAGTGTTTTGACCGAGGATTGGCAGCGTGGTTACTTATTACGTCCGTCATCCATCTATGTACTGGAGTTTGGAAAGGCAGACTAACTGATGAAAGGATGTCCAGGATTGTAGACAAATAGGGTTTCAGAACTGGTACCCAAGTTCTGAAACCCTATGTTATGTTCTAGATGGTTTCTCGACCACCAGATCAATAAGTTACTTGCCTAATGAAAATAGGCATTTTAAATATTTACAAGCGTTCTTTTATACAAAACAGGTATTGCTGCTGCTATAAGGATCACACCCATGACAGCGGGTGCGGCATGACCAAGGGATACATAGATTTGACCTCCGATGATAGGACCAATCATTCTTGCTAAAGCCTGTATGGATTGGCTACCTCCCTGAACCCTTCCTTGTTCACTGGAATCAACAGACTTCGAGAGCATCCCGTTGAATGAAGGCCCAAAGATTGAATCGCCAAAACCAAATATAAACATGCCAGCGATAAACAGAGGATAGAAGGAGAACAAAGTTGACAGCGCAATAAAACCGTAGCCTATAATCTCCGCGGTCATGCCAAGAATGGCTATCTGTTTATCACCAAGTTTTTTCAAAAGCTTTGGCATGATGAGACTTTGTGAGATGATGTCCTGAACACCCATAATCGAGAACATAAGTCCAATGAGTGCTGGCTTCCAACTGAAAGTATCTATTGTTAATTGTGAAAAAACGGCCTGTAATGATCCGTTGGGTATCCACAGTAAGAATGCTGAGATAAGTAACCTGTTTAAATTTTTCATGGAAAGCAGGTTTGCAAGCTGTATGAATGGATTAAGTCTTGCAAAAGTAATTTCTTTCAGTCTATTTTTCTTGTCCAGGCTCTCAGGCATAAAAAAGAATCCATATATAACATTCACTAAAGTGATGACTGCTCCAAAATACATGGGTGCAGCATAATCAATCTTCGCCAGTAATCCACCTACAGTCGGACCGATGACGGTACCTACACCTACAACTGCGCTCACCCATCCAAAGTATTTGGTTCTCTGTTCTGGAGGAATGATGTCTGCAAAATAGGCGAAGATCGTGCCTATGCTCCCGCCTGTTATCCCCTCAATGATGCGCCCCGCAAATAGTACCCATAGAGCACCTCCTATGCCAAAAATCAGGTACCCGATTGCAGAACCCAAAAGGCATACTAAGAGCAATGGACGACGGCCATATTTGTCGCTCAGAGCGCCAAGTACGGGGGATGCAAAAAACACGCAGAAGGCATACACAGAGGTCAACAGCGTAACAACAATAGCTTGTTCTCCCGGACTGCTTGTATAAGGCTGCACTAAGAACGGGACGACAGGTGCTATGATACTGAAGCCTATTCCGCAAAGAAACACAGAGATAAGACCGAATAATAAAGCATGTTTATCTATGGTTGGTTCAGTTTTCTGTTCGATGTTCTGTTCGATGCTCTGTTTATGGTGTGATCGTGATCGAAATTTAAACATTAAATTCTCCTCTCAAGAATAGTGGTTTTATTTCCTTGGAAACATTAATAGCGTACAACCTCTTTGTTTCCTTGTCAACAAAATAATAACGATAAAAAAGGCAGCCTGCGCTCCATAGAGCCCGGCTGCGTTTAGTTTACTTTCATGATTCGGATTTATTCCGACTTGATATCTGCACCCAGTTTCTTGATCTCTGCATCCAAATGCCGATTATACTTGTCCACGAAGTGAAGCATGCTGTCGAATTGTTCCTCGGTTACCTGCTCAAATACAGCTTTATCTCGCTCTTGAAACTCGTTATGCAGATCCTCATGAATTTGATAAATGGCCTTTCCTTGCTCCGTCAGCCTAAAGTAGATTTCTTTCTTGTTATCCGACTTCTGGTAGCTTTCGATAAGGCCTTTTTGTATGAGCTTTTTCGTTAATTTACTTATGGCACCGCGAGTCATATAAAAGGACTCCGCAAGTTTGGTCACATTGGAATCTACATTTTTTTCAATGTATTCGATGCAATGCACTTCAGAGGGCTTATAACCCTTAAGACTGGCTTCCATCTTATCCTTATTAAGCCGAACGATCTTGTTATATAAGTCCCTAAAACCCACTAAGACCTGTTCTTCTTTGTTCATGGCTTATCCTCCCACCCGTTGGTGCATTATAACATTATATTAAATTTTGGTTTCCAGTACAAAAGCCTTTCTGACTACTGCATAAATCAAGATGCCTTTCTGAATAAACTTTTTTCTGAACGACATACTACTTCAAAAGAGGTGGTAAAATTTGCAGCGGTTCCATGAAAAAGATCTTCACGATATAGAAAAGCAGCTCTCCGAACATTTCAAAAAGAGCTCGGATTTCTTAAGCAAGAACGTGGTTATCGCCGATCAGGAATTCAGAGCGTATTACATGGAGAGCCTTGTCGATTTTCCAACAACATTGTCAGCAATGAACCAGGCGGCGAGTAGCGATGAGAACGGATCATTTCAAAATATGTTCAGTCCATTTGAAGAAGAGGCCTCCATGTCAATGGAGGAGATATCCGACCATATTTTGCATGGAAAGCTTGTTCTGTTCAGCACAGAAGGGATGGCAGCTGTTATGGAACCGGAGCATACTGACATTTCGCGATCTGTCAGTGCACCGGAGAGTGAGAATCCCCTTCAATCTGCGTACGATGCGTTTACAGAAGATATTAATAAAAACATCGGTTTGCTGCGGAAAAAGATGATCTCCGATGATTTGGTTATTGAACGACGAGAAACAGGAACTCGGTCTACCAAGAAAATTGCCATGGTATACCTAGAGGGTGTTGCTCAAGCCAAGGTCATTGCGTCTATCCGGGATAAGCTGGAACAAAATAAGGACAAGGAATTGACTACGGTAAGGGACCTGATGAGTATATTGGGGCATCCGAGATTCTCATTAACACCAACGTACGTCTCGTCGGAGTTGCCAGGAGAGATGGTACAGAATTTGATGAACGGAAAAGTGGTCATATTGATTGACCAGTTTTCGTTTGCTTTTGCTTTCCCGGTGATCATAACGGATTTGTGGTCAACAACGCTGGACGTTAACTATCCATATCTGTTTCAGGTGTTCTTACGAACCGTACGGGCGATTGGTGCACTTTTGGCTGTCACGCTTCCGGGTCTATATATTGTGCTCAATTCGGTGAATCCGGAATTGCTGCGAATACAACTCGCCATAACTGTAGCCAAGAGCAGAGAAGGGGTTCCGTATCCCTCGTTGATCGAAATGCTCCTGGTTATGCTGCTGCTGGAGATGATTATTGAGGCTACGATTCGACTTCCCAAAAACATTGGTCCGACGATAACGATGATTGGCGGTATTCTGTTAGGACAAGCGATTGTTCAGGCTAAACTCGTCAGTAATCTATTGATTATTATCCTTGTGGCCTCTGCGATTGCTAATTTTGTGCTGGCAGGTTACATGAATACGACGGGTATACGAATGTATAAATACATTGTCATGCTCATCAGTTCCTTTTTTGGGATATGGGGTCTTGAGGCGGCAATGATTTGGATTATACTGTATTTTGCCTCGTTGAGCACTTGCTCTGTTCCTTACTTAAGTTTAAGTGTGAAAGGAAAAGCTTCAGATGAATAAAGCTCAGATTTTGACTCTGTTTGTTCTGCTTCATCTCGCGTCGATCTTTGCTATCTTCCCCGAACGCATCATCTCTGCGACTTCAAAAGGGCACTGGATTCCCATAACAATTCTTTTTCTGGCTGAGCTGCTGGTTCTGTGGCTCTACTTAAAAGCGTTGTCCCAGTTCCCAGGAAAAACAGTGGTCGACATCTGTAATGAGTCAGTGGGCAAATGGGGAACGAGGCTAATCGTCCTACCTTTGCTCATCTTTCTATATATCGAGTTGTTTTTGCTTATGTATTTCCAGTCAGGTGAGATTAAAGCTGTACTTCTACAAAGAACACCGCCAGCAGCGACAGGGGCTCTATTCATCGTGCTTTGTTTCTATGCTGTTTGGAAAGGACTTCATATAATCATCCGAGCGAGCATCGGTTTGTGTATCCTTTTGATGCCATTCATTTTTTTCTCCATGATGATTAGCATCCAGAATTTCAGAATCAGCTACATATTTCCGATTTGGGATAGCGAAATGTCGTTTTTCTCCAATTCGGATTACTATGTATGCACGGTTATTTCAGCCGGGTTTTTATTCCTGGGCATGATTCCCTCCAAGAAACGCATTAGCTTTGGAAAAGTTGCTGCTGCGGTCGGCATTATATTTGTGTTTGCCTTGGGGTCTGTATATGTTCCACTGCTTGTATTCGGGCAGGAAACGGTAGTGCACTTGCAGTATCCGATGCTTATGGCATCAGATACCATTGATTTGGAGTGGGTTGTATTTGATTGGCTCCCGAGCTTTTACGTGGTGGCCTCAAGTGCGCTGGGCGTGTTGAAGGTTTCGGTTTTGCTCTGGATTCTGGTCTCCCTAGTACAACAGCTGTTTATGCCGAAGATCAACAGATTATGGATTATCTCTCTGGCATGTGTCTCCTTGTACCTGATTAGTCTGTGGATACCGGATATGAACGCATTGAATACATATCTGTATCTGAATTCTTACTTTTGTGTTTACAGCGTGATCGGTTTTCCGATCATTGTATTCCTGGCGGCGCAATGGCGGCGAAAGAAGGTGGGTACATGAACATGCGTATTGCAAGCACATTAATTGTAACCCTAGCTATGCTCTTGCTGCTTCCGGGATGTTGGGATACAAAGGATATTAACAAACAATATCTGCCTGTTGTCATGGGTGTGGGTAAAGGCGCTACCGAAAAATACAAGGTCATTCTCCAAATACCGGATGCATCAGGTAAAACCCAAATTCTTGAGAAAGAGGCAAAATCCATAAGTAAAGCCATCGATTTAATGCGAACCGATTCTGAAAAAAGCATTGAATTGGTACATCTGAGGTTGATGTTAATCGACAGACGGGTCGCAGAGCAGGGGATTGAGAACATCATCAATTTTGCGGTGAGAGCGAACGATATATCGATTAAGGGGTTGGTAGGGGTAATTGATGGTGATTTTGAGAAGACGATGTATCATCAGATCTCACCAACACCTGAAATTTCTTCCTACGACTTTTTTAGCCAAGATGCAGGATGGACACCCAATCAATCGATCGTCCGAATATGGGAAGCCTATCAAAACCAAAACTCATATACGGAAGATATGGCCATTCCAATGCTCAAAAACGGCGAGCGAACCTTGTTTACCTTTATGGGCACAGCTGTCATGCGGGAGGACCGTATGGTAGGAACGCTGAGTAAGGAAGAGACGCTTTTGTTTAATTTGTTCAAAGGGAAATATACAGGGGGAACCATTGAAGTGGCACAGAACACAAGTGTTCTTATTCAGGATGCGCATATCAAACATCAGACCCGGTGGTCGGAGAAAGGCCCGTCAATTCAGACCAATGTTGTTCTCGATGTAGACATTACGGAAAGTCCTGAAGGGAAAGGCAATGGCGTAATTGAAAAAGAAATGCAGGAGCAGCTGAGCGAACAGTTCAATAAAACCGTGAGAAAGATTCAATCCTACAAATCGGATGTACTGGGCATAGGAATGATATTCCGTCCCCAACTTTCGGAGAAAAGGTTAAAGGAATGGAAGACCAAATGGTTTCCGATGCTGGAGCAGAAGATTACCGTCCGTGTGAACATTCTAAACGAGATCTATTTTAAAGAAAACGCCAACGATAATGAGGATCAGGGAAAATTAATCAAGAAATAACGCTAACACCACAAGGTCGCCTATATTGGCGACTTTTTTCATGTTTGCATCCGGTGATGCAGCATCCAATGGATTTGTTCTACAGGGTCATGGAATTAAGGAGTCTGAGATCTGGGATATCTTAGTAAAATAACATATCGTCGTTCTTACGAGTATAAGGATTGGTTAGAGGGGATAATTGTTAATTAGAGAAAATCACTCCCAATGTATAGCTGTAAAGGAGCGGGATCATGTCTTTCTTTAGAACACTATCGGTACGGGCAAGAGAAGACGAGTTGATGGACGATTTTTCCATGGGTGGAGAAGAATTGAGCGAAGCGCTCAAACATTTGAGACGGCTGAACAAAATATTTGCTGCTCCCGGTCCAACCCGTGCAGGGGTGGAGAAGTTATGGAGAGCGATTGGCAGTCCAACTACGCTAACCCTTCTTGATGTGGGAGCAGGTTCAGGTGATGTAAACCAGAAGTTATTGCATTGGGCAGACCAAAAGGGAATTAAGCTGGAGATCACTCTGGTCGATCTGACTGAGGAGGCATGTGAGGAAGCGAGAAACCTCTTCCGGAATGAACCCAGAATCAAGGTTCGGCGTGTCGATGTCAGGGAATTGCCAGATGCCTCAGCAGATATCGTGACTGGCTCGCAATTTGTCCATCATTTCGAGGGAAAGCAACTGGTTGATATGGTCTCGCATATGCTGCGCGCCTCCAAATATGGCGTTGTCATTAACGATATCCATCGGCATCCCGTATCCTATGCGGCCGTCTGGATTACCACTCGAATGATCTCTCGCAATCGGTATATTCGTCATGATGGACCACTGTCTGTTGCAAAAGGCTTCACGGGCAGGGATTGGCGGGATTTGAAACATCAGTTGAATCATGACACGATGACCTATGAATGGAAGCCTTTGTTCCGCTATTCCGTTGTGATTCCCCGAAAGGCGGGTGTTGTTACGTGTCTAAACCAATGGATGCCATAGTCATCGGAGCGGGAATTGCCGGCAGTACCTTTGCGCTGCAGCTTGCCAGGCAAGGGCATCAGACACTGCTGCTGGATCGGCAGGAATTTCCACGTCACAAAACCTGCGGTGAATTTATGTCGCCTGAAACAACGGAGATGCTGAATTATCTGGGTATCCACCTTGGCAAACAAGAGTTAAAACCGAGTACCATGGATCATGCCAAGATCATTATGCCTCAAGGCGGGGAAATTGAAGCGCCTTTGCCGGGATTGGCCTATGGCATCAGCCGATATGAGCTGGATCGAATTTTACACGAGCAGGCCGCAGATGCAGGCGTTGAAATTGTTACGAGAGCAACGATAACCAACATTCATCGGTTTGATGATGATAGCTATGAAGTTGAAGTCAAACAAGGAAATGACCAGATTCAATATAGAGCAAGAACCGTTATCGGAGCCCATGGTTCGAAGAAGCCGCCCGGGATGACCTCGCCAGCCGAGCTACGGGATAAAACAGCATATGTTGGCGTCAAATCGCACTTTCAGGGAATCACCATTCCGTCACGGGTAGAGTTGTATTTTTGCAAAGGAGGGTACGTCGGCATTTCACCAATTGAAGATGGGATTGCCAATGTAGCTGCATTGCTGACACTCGATACGGTGCGGGGGAGCGGCAAGTCTGTGAAGGATATTTTGCAGGCGGCATCCTTGACCAACGAAAGATTGGCAGTGAGGCTTGCCGAGGGAATCCCGGTCCAAGGGACGCAGGTCTCGATTGCACCACTCCATCTATCCAATGTTCCTGAACCCTGGTCCCAATATCCTCATATTGGTGATGCCATGCTAATGATACCTCCCCTGTGTGGTGATGGAATGTCCATTGCCCTTCGCTCCGCGCTGCTGTGTGCTGAATGGACTGACCAGTATCTTCAAGGGAAGATCAGCTTCGAGCAGTGGCAGTACGAATATTCGAAGGAAGCCAATCGCGAATTCACACGCCTGCTCCGGAGGGCACGGAGAATCCAGAAGCTGGCCTTTGCCAAGGCGAACAAATTCTATCCCGGTTTAGCCCGGATGGTCCCAGGATTGGCAACTTATTTGGTGAAGGCAACACGGTTATCGGAGATTAATCTGATCCATCGATAATACATGGAAGGAATGTGAGTTCCATAGAAAAAAGGGGCGGCGTATGTCAGGCGTACGTCGGCCTCTTTTTGTTGTTCTCTGTCAATTTTGACGAGACCGTTTAGAAATCTGCCAAATACTCGTATAATAGAATCTAATTGTAGTTATTGAGACAACATTCAGATTTGAATTCGGGAGGATTATTCTAAGATGAACTATTCATTTTCCAACCGGATTGCTGCATTGCAGCCATCCATTATTCGTGAGATCCTGAAGGCTTCTTCGGGTCAAAATGTAATTCCTTTCTCTGCGGGTAATCCCGCTCCGGAAACTTTCCCTATTGAGGCGATTCGGGCATTCACCCAATCGATTTTGGAACAGGACCCGGTAACAGCACTGCAATATGGAGTTACCGAAGGTTATGCCCCGCTGCGGGATACATTGACTACACACCTGAGTTCAGGCTTTGACACGGGCAAAGCGTCGGATGAACTGTTCATCGTATCTGGAGCACAGCAGGGAATTGAACTCGCTTGTAAAGTATTCTGTAATGAAGGGGATACAATTATTTGTGAAAGCCCAAGCTTTATCGGTTCACTGAACTCTTTCCGGGCTTCAGGCGCCAATCTTGTTGGTGTTCCGATGGAGACAGACGGTATGGATATCGGAAAGTTGGAGCATGCTCTGCAAACCGAGCAGAATGTAAAGCTGATCTATGTGATTCCGAGTTTTCAAAACCCCACAGGTATTACCACAAGCCTGGAGAAGCGCAAAGCGATCTATGATCTTGCTAAGAAATATGGTGTCATGATCCTGGAAGATAACCCGTACGGAGAACTTCGGTTTCAAGGAGAAGATGTAGCGACGATCAAATCGATGGATGATGAAGGTCTGGTTATTTACGTAGGCTCTTTCTCCAAGATTCTGTCCGCTGGTCTGCGTGTTGGTTATGTTCTGGCTCCTTCCGAGGTTGTTCAGAAGATGGTTGTTGCCAAACAGGGAGAGGATGTACATACAGCCATGCTGCCGCAAATTCTGGCATACAAGTTCATGACTGAGTATAACTATGCAGAGCATATCAGCAGCATCCGTGCGATTTATCGCAGGAAGTCTGCCTTGATGATTGACACACTGCAGGAGCATGTCGGTGAGTCCATCACCTTTACTCATCCGGATGGAGGGCTGTTCCTCTGGTGTGATCTGCCGGCTCATATCCCGATGCTGGATTATGCCAAAATAGCTGCTGCAGAAGGCGTGGCGGTCGTTCCGGGTACTGCTTTCCTCGTTGATGAGAACGAACCTTGTAATGCGATCAGACTTAATTTCTCAACACCTTCTGATGAGCAGATTGTGAAGGGCATCGAAATTTTGGGGCAGGTTCTGCACAAATTCTAATTGGAGGCATATTTCATGAATCAACGTTTTCGGATCACTCGATCCATGCAAGAAAATAACTTAGAGCAGTCCATCTCCTTGGAAGAATGCAAACAGTATTTTTCATCCAAGCCCGACTTTGCCTACTCACCCGTCCTTACCTTCCAAGGACCTGAGAGCGTCATGTCCATCGATGGGGATTTCTTCATGTGGACGTATGAGAACCTGCAGATTCCATTTCGTTTGTATATGGGAGATCTGTATGTTGCCATTGTCAATGAAGCTGTCGTTCCGCAAATGATTGAGGTTGCAACGGATTTGCGAGCCGATGTGGTTGAAGGGTAAGCTGAGTTGTGGAATGAAATGAACTGCCAAATGCATTCGTCTAATTGTAACCATATAAGTGTCGGGGAAGTCGCCAATCTGGCGGCTTTTTTGCCGTAAACCTATTCGTTAATATGCTTATTGAAATATTCAATCGATAGGGGAATTGACGCTTAGGACCTGTTCGTGATAATTTATATAAATCACAAAAGCCTATAAATCCAATGAGGGAGAGGGGTTTTACGCAATGTCGTCAATCGTGCTTGCTGCCGCTGAAGATATACGAAGCAAGGATTCGGAACGTTTAATCAAGGAGCTAAGCGAAGAACTGGGATTGTTATATGGCGGCGATGGGACGGCGGGATTTCAGCCATCTGACGTGGAGACTCCTCGAGCGGCCTTTATTGTCGCGCGTTTGGATGGATATCCAGTAGGCTGCGGAGCCATCAGACCCCTTGATGATACTTCCGTGGAGGTTAAGCGCATGTACACACGTTCGGATTTCCGTCGCAAAGGTGTGGCTCAGGCCATTCTGACGGAAGCGGAGCGTCTTGCGCTCGAATTCGGGTACACCAATCTGAAGCTGCAGACTGGCCCGAAACAGCCTGAGGCGGCGGCCCTTTATGAAAGAGTTGGGTACTATCGGATACCGATTTTTCACGGGGACTGGGATCAGGTACTCGCCTATCAAAAAGATCTGGTGCTAAGTGCAACCCACGGAAACGAGCATTCCTCATTGAACGCATAGATTATATCCTTGTATAACAAACGAACCGAAATCTCTTGTCAATTATCAGAGATTCCGGTTCGTTTTTTTTGGTGTGTAGAAAGTCTTGTGAGTCCAGAATATTTAAATCTTTACTCTTTTATAACGGAGGCATTTACAGCGTCTTCCATCTGATTGCTGTAGGTACGGAATAATCCAAGGCGCCAGAAGGCAGCTCCTTTGAGATCATAACGCTTGGCAAGACCCAGTTTATCATCTATGGAAGAGGAGGTTTCACTATTTAAGCTTATCCCGAGCAAAAGCTTTTGCTTGGAGACGCCAGCATCTAACGCAAGCTGAATGGCCTTATCCACAAGAGTGTTCGGCTCAGGGACCTGCGATTTGGTACCGACAGGATTATATTGGTATGCCATAATGATAATGTCGTCTGCCAACGAAGCGAGCGTTTTGTAATCATAACCTTTATACGCACTATTTAGTGGGGGGACGGCCAAGGATAGAGCGATGTCTTTAGGCAAGGATTCCTTCAATTGCTTGACGTAATTGTTAAGCAGCTTCTGTTGCTCTACAGCGTCCAGCTTGAAACCCAGTCCTTCAAAATCAAGAACAACGCCGCCAAAACCATTTTCAGCTATCGCAGCCGTTATACCCTCAATGGACTTCTGACGCATGCTGCTATCACTCAGCACCTTGGTCAGTTCTCCATTTCCATCCAAAGCATACACCATGAGATACGGTCTAATGCTCTGATTTGCTGTATTAGCAACGATGGATTGAGGTGTAACGTCGCCGTCAGCAGCAGGGAGCTGATACTCCTTACCCTGAAGCGTAAATTGACCTTCACGATCGATGCGACTCCAACCAAAAGCGATGGAGTTCATGGATGACACCAAATCGATTTCCTTATAGGATTGCAGCGCATAGAAAGCTCTCAAATGCATTTCTCGTTGAGGTGAAACCAGGGAAACGGTACGAGTTGACTGGTTCCAGCTCACATCAACACCGAACTGACTACTGAACGAACTGAGTGGAATGAGCACACGGCCTTCCCGCTGAACCGGTGGAGCTGCAAGCTTGACTTTTTCTCCATTGACGGTTGCTGTGGTGCTTCCCACTTGAAGCAGGACCTCCGTCGCCTGACCATTCACATTTCCATTCGCTTTTACGGTTTGCGTCTTGCTGTTCCATGTAATGCTGATTCCTAGGGCTTCGCCAACTGTTCGGAACGGAACATAGGTAACGCCTTTGTCGATCCGAGGTTCTGCATCGAATTTCAACGGAACGTCATCCAGCATGACTGAAATGGCGGGTGCGGCATAGGCATCATGAAGGTTTGGAGTGGTGCCAAGCAAAGATAGGGCAAGAATAGTGGCAGCAGCTGTCTTTCCTATTCGTGTATGTAACATGTTATGCGTTCCTCCAACTCATTAAATATAGTAGAATTGCAGTTCATCTGAACGGTAATCTATCACGAAATAGTATAGCAAAATTTTCATAGAATTCCAATTATAAGAGTTGTTGTACGTTCGAACAGGAACCTTTGTTTTTCTAGGCTGGAGTTATAGCGAATGATATTATGAAGAGTAATAATTACCTGGTTGTATTAATTTTGGTTAGTAAAAGGAGGATGTTTATGTCACCCAGAAACCTTTTGAAGGATCAACAGATGAGGAAGGAACGCATTGAACACATATTGAATTCGGCATTACAAACGATGGCTAAACGTGGGATTGATTCGACCAATATCAAGGATATTGCCAAGGAAGCAAATCTAAGCGTGGGCAATATCTATACTTACTTTACCTCGAAAGACGAAATTTTCAGTGAAGTTCTACTACGAGGGCAGACGATGTACGGTAGGACCATTGCACAAATTGCTGATCTGGATATCGACCCTCGAGAAAAATTATTCGAGATTGCGAAAGGGTGGTTATCCAACGAGAGTAACTGGGCGTTCACTATCATGCTTCAAAGCATACGAACAAATCAAGCCGTAAGCACCGAAATCAAACAAGCTGCAACCCAGAGATTCACCGACAATCTGGAGCCTTTAGCAGAGATCTTTCGCCAAGGACAGACGTCGGGAGGGATTATCCAAGGAGACACAAGGCAACTCGCATTTTATTTTGTGAGTCTGATTCAAGGCTTGACCTTACAGCTTGCACCGGGTTATGAAATACCAGTCGATATAGATCCCCAAAAAGTGGTTCGACTTTTTATGGAACCAGAAACAGAACATTCAACCGCTGGTCTATTCGAGGGGAGAAATGATTTAAGTCACATCAATAAAAAAATGTTTGACAGGTAAGAAATGGTATTGATAATATATCGTATAACAAAACGAATCGAAATTCACTTTGTTGATTTGGTAAGGTCGAGATTTACACTGCACCGCTATACATACGCTGTGGGAATGGGTAAATCTCTTTTTTTGCCCAAAAACCAAGTAAACATGTAAGTATTATCGATTAAATGCGAAAGGGTGTCTTTAATGTCTGGGGAAATGCTTCTGATCAGCGACTTGAATAAAACGTTTGTCGCCCCTGTAGGTGAGATCATTGCGTTAAACAACATTCAGCTCAAAGTTCGAAAAGGTGAATTGGTAACCATCATTGGTCCGAGCGGATGCGGGAAAAGTACTTTGCTTAAAATTGTTGCTGGTTTAGATACACAGTATACGGGAACCGTCTTGCTCAACGGAAAACCAATTGCAGGCCCCAGTATAGAGAAAGGCTTCATTTTTCAGGAGCCTCGGCTATTCCCATGGTTAACGGTAGAGAAAAACATTGCTGCAAATCTCTCTCTAAGAGATCCGGTGGTTCGCCGAAAGGTAGATGAGTTAATTGAGCTGGTCCGTTTAAAAGGATTTGAACATGCTTATCCTCGTGAACTATCGGGAGGAATGGCACAGCGTGTTTCCATTGCTAGAGCATTGCTGCGTAATCCGGACGTATTGCTGCTGGATGAGCCATTCGGAGCGCTCGATGCATTTACTCGATCTCATCTGCAGGAAGTGCTGCTTGATATTTGGCAACGTAATGGAACAACGATGCTGTTTGTAACCCACGATCTGGATGAAGCCGTTTTTCTTGGGGAACGAGTTGTTATTATGAATCCTCGTCCGGGGCATATTCGAAGCATTCTTTCGGTTGATTTACCTTTTCCCCGAAAAAGATCAGGTAGCTCATTTCAGGAGATGCGCAGATTGGTATTGCATGAGTTCGAAAAGGTGGATGAGCCACTATATGATGTAGGCGGCGGTATATAGATTGTTCATGGGCTAAGAAGGAAGTACAGCATATTAAAGGGGGAGCGGTTTATATGAAAAAATCTCATCTGGTTCTTGTTATGGTACTCGCGTTGTCTCTGTTGACAATGGCTTGTGCATCGAAAAACTCAAGTGATAACGCAGGTGGTTCAGACACGAGCCAAAATGTAACCGTCAAAATCGGAATTCAGGGTAGCGGTGGCTTATTCGGTAAAGCACGCGAAGAAAAATGGTTTGAACAAGAATTTGAAAAAACAGGAGCCAAAGTGGAATGGATCGAGTTTCAGAGCGGACCGCCAATGACAGAGGCTATTGCTTCCAATAAGCTGGATATCGCCAGCCTGGGTAACATGCCAATTATTGCAGCACAAGCTGCGAATATTCCTTTCAAAATCGTATCGCAAGTTCTGGACGGAAAAAATAACGTTGCAATTATTGTGCCTGCTGACAGCACCGCGAAGTCACTTAGTGACCTAAAAGGAAAGAAAATTGCCGTTACGAAAGGAAGCAATGCGTATAACTTTCTATACCGTGGCTTGGAGAAATCCGGTTTAACAGATACAGATTTTGAAATCATACAGCTACAGCCTGACGAGACACAGTCTGCGTTTGAAACTGGCAGTGTGGATGCC
Organism: Paenibacillus vandeheii; assembly: GCF_030433635.1. Lineage (NCBI taxonomy): Bacteria > Bacillati > Bacillota > Bacilli > Caryophanales > Paenibacillaceae > Paenibacillus > Paenibacillus vandeheii. The sequence goes on along the minus strand of NZ_JAROCD010000006.1, from coordinate 439,744 downwards.
TGGGCGACATGGGACCCGTATATTACACTCAATACCTTAACGGGAAAAGGAAAAGTGCTATCAGACGGAGAGCAGCTTGGCGTATTGTCCCCTTCGTTTACGATCGCGGGATCTGATTTTGCAGAGAAGCATCCTGAACTCGTTACTCTATACTTGAAGGTAGTTAATAAAGCATTGAAATGGGAAAGTGAGCATGAAACCGAAGCGATCGACAGATACGCTGCTGAACGTAATGTTCCTGCCAGTGTTATTAGTGGGACGTTTGAACGATCCCGAATGATTAACACGCCAGTTAATGAAGATATCGTAGAAGAAATGCAGCAAACAGCGGATTTTCAATATGAAGTGAAGAACATTCGAAATCAAGTTGTCATCAAAACCATAACGGACAATCAATATATCGACGCTGCTCTCAAGGATCCACTGAAATAAATAATGACCCCAATAGAAGAGAGGCGCTCACTACATGCAAATGCGTGCGGAAAAGGCTGTTATCCCGCCTTTAATTCAAAAAAAGAAATTGGTAAACAAGCGAAGACTTTACTTAAAGGCCAGCAATGTGGTGCTTGGACTTATCTTTCCTGTGAGTCTGTTAATCGTGTGGGAGATAGCAGGGGCAATGGGATTTTTGAACCCGGTTCTGCTTCCGACACCAAGCAGCATATGGAAAGAGCTGGTCAGCATGACAGAATCGGGTGAGCTCGTGAGGCATTTGGGAATATCGACGTGGAGAGCTCTGCTTGGTTTTTTAATTGGAGGTGGTCTTGGACTAACGATGGGGTTATGGGTCGGATTTTCCTACAAAACAGAGCGATTGCTGGACCCTTCCTTTCAAATGTTGCGAACGCTGCCTCACTTGGCTATCGCTCCCTTGTTCATTTTGTGGTTCGGTTTCGGGGAAACTTCGAAATTGCTGCTGATTGCTAAAGGCTCCTTTTTTCCATTGTACGTTAATACATTCCTGGGCATTCGATCCGTTGACAGCAAGTTATTTGATGTAGGAAAGGTACTGCAATTCACCAAATGGCAGATGATCACGAAGTTAATTCTTCCAGCCTCTCTGCCGAATATCTTTCTGGGAATACGTTTATCCGTCAGTGTCGCCTGGCTGGGTCTGGTCGTTGCCGAAATGATGGGTTCAAGTGCAGGCTTGGGATATTTAATCAATGATGCCAGATCGTTCTCGCTCACCACTGTAGTATTTGTGGGAATCATTGTTTTTGCTGTCGTGGGGAAATTGTCAGATTCCATCATTAAGCTTCTGGAAGCGAGAGCGCTACGATGGCAAGACGGTTATAAAGGAGAAGAAGCAAGATGAGTGAGCAGGAGATCAGTAAACAAACCGAACGAACGGGAGACTGGTTGAACAGGATTCCTGGACGTCTTCACGGATGGATTATACCTTTGGCTGTCGTCCTGATCTGGGAATTGGCTTCTGCTCTCCAGCTGGTTTCAGCGACGATGCTTCCTGCTCCTTCCCAGATTGCAGCGCAGTTCTTCCGTCTAATGGTTAACGGTGAGCTGCTGAAGCATCTGGGTATCAGTTTCTATCGTGCCGGCATGGGATTTCTGCTCGGTTCAGCTGCAGGGCTCATGCTCGGTCTATCCACGGGGCTTGGAAAACTGGCGGAGCGCACACTTGACCCCTCATTACAGATGCTGCGGATGATTCCGCTTCTCTCTCTCATTCCTTTATTCATTTTATGGTTTGGTGTAGGGGAGTTTTCAAAAATTTTAATGATCTCGCTAGGCGCGTTTTTCCCTGTATATGTGAATACATTTCTCGGTATACGAAACGTTGACATGAAGCTGATTGAAGTCTCCCGAATTTATCAATATTCAAGATGGCAGCTACTGGGCAAGCTCATCATTCCTGCGGCACTTCCTAATATTTTGCTTGGAGTCAGACTGTCATTGGGTGTGGCTTGGCTTGTACTTGTCGTTGCTGAAATGATGGGAACCAGTGCAGGAGTCGGCTACATGATTCAAGATGCTCGTGCGTACTCGCAAACGGATATTGTATTTGTTGGTATTTTAGTCTTTGCAGCAGTAGGCAAGCTCTCGGACTCGGCTGTCCGTTTGCTTGAGAAACGATGGCTCCGTTGGCAAGACACATTTAAGGGATAACCAGAAAATTGTTGTATGAGGGGAAGAGTTTAATATGAGTACTAGACAAGACCAACTTCATTTAGGAGCATTCATATATTATACAGGTCACCATCACTACGGCTGGCGCCGTTCGGATTCAGGAGCTGAACAGATTTTTGATTATAAGTTTTACCGCTCCATCGCACAGACGGCTGAACGAGGAAAATTTGATATGATGTTTCTGGCTGACCTTCTATACGTGATGGGTGCTGATCAATCTGCCGCAGGTATGCTGGACCCGCTAACGCTCCTGTCTGCTTTGGCAACGGATACGGAAAAGCTTGGTTTGACTGCTACGGTGTCCACTACCTATAACGAGCCGTATAACGTGGCTAGGAAATTTGCTACATTGGACCATATCAGCGAGGGACGTGCAGGATGGAATATCGTTACGTCCCAGCTGGATGTTGAGGCTTATAACTATGGAAGACCAGAACATCCCGAGCATGGGCTTCGGTATAAGATGGCACGTGAGTTTGTCGAAGTTGCCACTCTTCTTTGGGATAGTTGGGAAGATCATTCTTTAATCGTGGATCGGGAGACTGGGCAATTTGCGGATCCATCTAAATTAAAGGAAGTGTCCTATCAAGGGCAGTGGTATTCCACCAAAGGTACGATCAATGTGCCACGTTCACCGCAAGGTTACCCTGTGCTCATTCAAGCTGGATCATCCGGCCCTGGACAGGATTTTGCTGCCAGTTACGGGGAAGTGATTTTCACAGCCCAGCAGTCTCTTCAAGCTGCGAAAGAGTTCTACATTAGTGTCAAATCGAAGCTTGCGCAGTATGGACGTAAACAAGACAGCATGAAAATTATGCCGGGTTTATCACCTATTTTGGGTAAGACGGAAGAGGAAGCCCGGCGAAAATATAAAGAGTTGCAGGAGTTGATCCCTCCAGCAGCCGTAGTAGGCATGTTATCGGGGATGTTGAAGTTTGACCTTTCCGAATATCCTGTAGATGGACAGCTTCCTGACATTCCAGATCCCGTGGAAGCCTCCAATGGAATGAAAAGCCGGGTACAACTGATTATGGACATGGCCCGGAAAGATAAATTATCTATACTTGATCTGGGTCGGCGGCTGATAGGGGCAAGAGGTCACATGCAGTTTGTTGGTACCTATGAGCAATTGGCTGATTTGATGCAACAATGGTTTGAAGAGTATGGCTGCGACGGATTTAACATCATGCCTCCAGTTCTGCCGGCAGATTTAAATGAATTTGTTGAGCATGTGATTCCGATCCTTCAAGCACGGGGACTCTTCCGAACAGAATATACGGGCAGCACGCTTCGTGACCATCTTGGGCTGGAGCGTCCAGGCATAGGCCATTTTCAAAAAGAGTACACGGTAGGTAAGAGCTCCGTAACAATATGAACAAATAAAATTGTTTGCGGGAGAGAGCCACATCGTTGAGGTGCGAGCCTTAGCCATACCGTTTCAAAAGTAAAAGTAAAGAAGTCGCCTATGGGCGGCTTTTTTTGATTTAGGACGATATGTGTTTTTGTTTCCAGATAAAAAAAATTCATTGTTTTAAAACTTTTTTAGACTTTCCGCTGTCTAACATGCGAAACAACATTCAAAGTAAGCTTTACTAAAAATGCGGCAATAATCAAACTATACAGTCGCAACGGGGGTGGACCAACTGAGCAAGGTGAGTACAGCACTAACTGAACAGCAGTTCAGTGAACGTCTGGAGGCATGTAAAGAAAAGCTTTATCGCTTCGCGTTCTCTTATGTAAAAAATGAACAAGAAGCATTGGAAATTATATCCGAGGCATCTTATAAAGGTTTTCTATCTTATGAAAAAGTGAACAGTCCAGATTATTTTGAAACCTGGATGACCCGGATCGTCATCAACTGTTCCCTTGACCACATCAGACGGAAGAAGAAATACACATATATGGAAGACAGTACAATACCTTTTGCGGCACAGGAGAGTTCCATGGGGCTTGAAGAGCAATGGGATCTATACGAAGCACTTGATCACCTGCATCCCGAAGACAAGGCATTTATCGTTCTGAAATTTTTCCAAGATCAGCGATTCAAGGACATGGCGGAGATACTGTCCCTGCCGGAAAGCACGGTGAAGACCAGGTTTTATAAGATCTTGAACAAACTCAAAAAACATCTAACCAAGGAAGAGGTTGATTTCACATGACAGGGAAAGAACGATATGAACAGATAGAGATTCCAGCCGACCTTTCCGGAGTAATTCAGCAAGCTCGTCAGCGAGCACGAAACCAGAAGCGAAGAAAAATGGTAATCTGGCGTAGTTCCTCCTTGGTGGCTGCTTGTGCTGCGGTAATGATAACAGCTAACGTACCCGGTGTAGCCAAGGCATTATCCGATGTGCCTGTTATCGGTTCTGTCGTCAAGATTCTGCAAGTGGGTAGCGGTGGAGAGCGGACAGATGGTGTCTCGGTTACCACAAGCCAAGAATCGGATACGCTGAACATCCATTTTCAAATGGATGGAGAACAGATCAGCTCGGCTCCATCGTACACTGTTGATCATAAAGAAGGACCAAACCGCTTGATTTTCACCTTCAACGGGGTGCGTAATCTGGATTTTGCCAAGTTGGAGAATGATATTAAAGCACTTAAAAATGTAAAAGATGTCTATCAAAATATCATTTTGGATGATTCCGCTATGAGCTTTGTCGTGGAGCTGAAGGATCACGTGGATTATTCAGTATCTGAGTATCAGCAACCAGGGTTTATTCAATTGCAGCTTTCTTCCGCAGGAGAGTCAACACCATCGCATGAACTTTTCTTCGTCCGGAGCGAAGATATGGAGCAGGGCGAAGCACTGGCCATGTTGGCTGAACAATATTCTGCCGACGGCAGTAGTGTTGTGCAAACCAAGAATGGACAATTCACCGTCGTGATGGGTGCCTTTGAGAATCGAGCAGATGCAGAGAAACAGCTGAAAGATTTTACTGACCGGGAGGACTATAGTGGACCCCTGCATGTCGACAGCTGGATGAGTAATGAGAATCCACAATAATGAAAGAAGCCTGCCGTAGCGCAGGCTTCTTCTTGTTGACTTTATTATCTGAAGTCCATTTCCGTTATCTTTTACGAGTCGCCCTATTGGGGGCTTTTTTTGTTGTAACTATGAGATGTGCAACTGTAATCTTACATCGTTGTCAGTTTTGTGTAAGTTTGATCGATAGGAGCTGAAGTGGCCTTAATTTACACTTAAATCAATTCAACGCACTACATTCACACCTTTAGGAGGCCAAACAATGAAAAGTGCATATGCGGATCTACTGAAAATAGGAAGTAAAAACAAGCCATCTATTCGGTTGAGGAGATCATCGGATGTACCGAGATACTTGGACTGAAATAAATTTAACGCAAATTCGCGAGAATGTCATAGAGATCCGCAAATTTCTACCCCGTTCGACCAAATTAATGGCAGTTGTTAAAGCAAATGCATACGGGCATGGAGATATCGAGATAGCCAAAGAAGCAGTAGAGGCAGGCGCGGACTATTTAGCGTGTGCCTTCATTGAAGAAGCCATCCGCATTAGAAATGCCGGCTTAAAACAACCGATTCTCATTTTGACTCCGATTCGTCCCGAACTTGTACCTCTGGCTCTAGAACATGAGTTGATGCTTACCGTTACTCAGGCTTCATGGTTTCATGAGATGAGAAAATACAAGCCTATTCATACCCCGCATAAGTTATTTGTGCATGTGAAAATGGATACTGGACTTGGGCGAATCGGTATACGCAAGCAAGAAGAGTGGCTTGAAATGGTTCCGTGGCTCAGAGCGCCAGATGTAGTAGTCGACGGGTTCTATACCCACTTCGCGACAGCTGGTGAGGCAGACAACCGTTATCTACAGCTTCAGATTCAACGCTTCCTGGAAATGAAAGAATGGAGCAGTATGTCACGGATTCCAATCAATCATTATCACTGTGCGGGAAGTGTAGCAGCACTTCGATTCCCGGAATTGTGTATGGATATGGCTCGAATAGGAGCTGCAATCTATGGCTTTTATCCGGAAAAACTAGTACCTAACATCCAACTAAAGCCGGCATTCAGTATGCACAGTAGATTATTACAAACGAAAAAATTAAAAAAAGGCGAATATGTGGGCTACAACAATGCTTATCAAACAGACTCAGATCAATGGATCGGAACAGTGCCTATCGGCTATGCCGATGGATGGTCGCAGAGAATGCAAAATTCGGAGGTGTTGGTGGAAGGGTATCGTGCAGAAATTATAGGGAAAATCTCTATGGATCAATTGATGGTCAAGCTTCCGATGTATTTTCCGGAAGGATCAAAGGTGACCTTCATTGGCTATTCAGGTGAGCAGGAAATTCCGATTCAGGAACTGGCCAATCATATCGGTGGTGTCTCTCAAGAAATAACGAGTTCCATCACGGACAGAGTATTACGAATTTATAAAGAAGGTGGGGAGTTTCAACATGAAATCACGGGAAGTCGTACAAAAACATATTGAAATCAGCGTAAGTAACGAAGAATTATTTCAAGGGCACTTAGTGTTAATAAATGATCAAAACCCAATTAGAAGGCAAGTACAAGTCCATCAACTAGAGTCATTGGATTCTTTACCTTCAATAAAGAAGTTAAATAACGAGATGCTTCTGGAGAAGCAGTGTTTCAAACAATTTCATGCTCTGCTTAAAGCTTGTGGGGGGACGGATGAAATTGTCGCCGTCAGCGCATATCGAACAAAAGAAGATCAAGTCCAGATCTATCAAGATTGTTTGATAGAACAGGGTTCCGAATATACTTCCAAATACGTAGCCTTGCCTGACCATAGTGAACACCAAACGGGGTTGGCTATCGATGTGGGTAAATTGAAATCGAATATCGATTTTATTGCTCCTTCCTTTCCGGATACGGGCATTTACAAGTCCTTCAGACAACATGCCATACAATTCGGTTTTATTCTTCGATATAAACAAGAAAAAGAATCAATCACTCGTATTGCTTATGAGCCTTGGCATTTTAGATATGTAGGATATCCCCATTCCAAAATCATGGAAGAAAACAATCTATGTTTAGAGGAATACATCGATTTTGTACAGCAATATCGGTACTTTGGAGAGCAGCTTACGATTAAAGAAAAGGACATGAAAATCCAGATATATTATGTTCCCGCGGATAAAGGGACATCCAGCCATATCCCGATCTTGAGTTGTGATTCTTATCGGATATCAGGAACGAATCTTGAAGGATTCATTGTTACGACATTCTCTAAAAATTAAGTTATAGCAATAAGGATTATTTAGACATATCACATTTTAGGAGGCTTTTACGATGCAGAAGAAGTCGATTGCGGTATTGTTTGGCGGATGTTCAGGTGAGTATAACGTATCTTTGAGCTCGGCCGCTTCAGTGATTGAAAATTTGGATACCGAAAAATACAATCTTGTGTTAATTGGAATTACACAGCAAGGTTCTTGGCTCAGATATAGTGGAACGGTTGAGGATATTCGCAATGATCGATGGCATTTGCATCCGAGTTGTATCCCATCCTTTTTCTCGCCGAGTAGAGAAGTCAGAGGACTCATTGAGCTTGTGCATACGGAATATCATGTAACACCGATTGATGTTGTGTTTCCAGTGCTTCACGGCAAATACGGTGAGGATGGAACCTTGCAAGGATTATTGGAACTGTCGGGTATACCGTTTGTTGGATGTGGCATGTTATCCTCTGCGTTATGTATGGACAAGGAACTGGCTCATAAACTGGTGCAGGCAGCGGGCATAGATACGCCGTGTTCCCTTACAATACATAGGAGTGAACGGATGGAAGAAGTGTTATCAGCAATAGAAGCACTGGGCTTCCCACTCTTTGTTAAGCCGGCTAGATCAGGATCGTCATTAGGCATATCGAAGGTGAACAACATGCAAGAGTTGATTACCGGAATAGAACACGCCTTCATACACGACAGCAAAGTAGTCATTGAGCAAAATATTAACGGTTTTGAAGTGGGTTGTGCTGTATTGGGCAATTCTGATCCCATAATCGGCATGATTGATGAGATTGAGCTACAGGGGCACTTTTTTGACTTCTCGGAAAAGTACTCCTTGATCAGTTCGAAGATTCATTTGCCAGCCCGCATTGATGAGGACACTGCCAGGAAGGTTAGAGAGAGCGCTCTGACTATTTATAAAACGCTTGGATGCAGAGGGTTTGCCCGAGTAGATATGTTCCTGACCGCTGACGGAAGAATTGTGTTCAATGAAGTCAACACGATACCTGGTTTCACATCGAATTCCCGCTATCCCAACATGCTCCAAGCTAGCGGCATGACTTATGCAAATATTCTTAACCAGCTCATCGAGCTCGCCATTGATGAGAACTAAGAGCGGTTGAAGGGAACATAAAACTGAAAAAGAAAATTTTGATTACCCATTGTGTAATAATACACAATGGGTAATAATATTATTATGAAGGAATGAAGACATAATCTATTGTTAGAGAAGGGAGGGCGTCATTTAGTGATGAATAAACCAAGCTTGCGTGATATCAAAAGAGAGGCAACTACAAAAGCGCTGGCCGGCGCAGCGTTTGAACTTGCGGTTGAGCGTGGACTGGACGGATTCATTATCGATGATCTCGTGCAAAGGGCTGGCTACTCCAGAAAAACGTTCGCAAACCACTTCTCCTGTAAAGAGGAAGCGATAGCCATGGCGGCTATACTTACAACAGACAATTACGAAGACCAGCCATTTAATGAAATTACGCTAGAAAACATGCTGCCGTTAGATGCTTTATATATATTGATAAAGAGATCACTCACCGCAGAGTATGTTTCTAAAATGCGTCAGCTCGTAGCGCTATCCAAACAGTATCCAACGCTTGACCCATATCTCCTCAGCGTTCTTTCTCGTTTGCAAGCTACGGCTCAGGAAACTTTAACCGATCTATCTCATGGACGGTATCCCCAAGGATACGCTCATCTTCTCTCGGGTGCTGTATATGGAGCTGTTCTGGCTATATTCGACGGAAGTATTAACGTGCTACTTCCAGGCCAATCAACAAACGATTTTCCTGGGGAAATGACGTTGGATCAATATTTGGACGACATGTTCAGCTACTTGCGGACCGGCTTTTAGACGTTTTGAATTAACTCCTGAAAGGATGGGAAAATGTTGAAAGTTACAACGAAAATGATTGATAAGCAATTAAGAATAAAAGGCAAACTTATTGATTTGTTAATGAAATCCTCCCATGAAGAAAAATGGCTTGCATCGATGAGGAAAATTAAAAAAAGATCGGATGCGTCAGCGGGAAAAGACATCGAGGGATTACAGTGCAGTGAAGAGTGGATACCGCGTAAAAGGGGTGGATCCAAAATACGCATTCGGATCTATAAACCTTTACATCCCACAGGAAATGCGCCCGGGGTTCTTTGGATACATGGTGGAGGATATGCCATGGGAAACCCCGAGCAATTCGGGGAAAACTACAAAAAATTAATTGATGCAAGTCATTGTGTAGTCGTTGCCCCTGATTATCAATTATCCATTGACGCTCCTTATCCAGCAGCTTTGGATGATTGTTATGACACACTTTTATGGATGAAAAGCCATGCAAAAGAACTTGGGATCAGAGAGGATCAGCTCATGGTAGGCGGAGAAAGCGCTGGAGGAGGTTTAACCGCTGCAATTACTCTTTACGCCAGAGATCAGGGAGAAGTGAACATTGCATTCCAAATGCCACTGTATCCAATGATCGACGACAGAATGATTACGGAATCCGCAAAGGACAATAATGCTCCTATATGGAACTCTAATTATAATCTTTGGGCTTGGAAATTGTATCTTGGGAAATTGGCAGGGGAGGATGTACCTCCGTATGCAGCTGCTGCCAGAGCTACCGACTATAGTAATCTCCCTCCGACGGTAACTTTTGTTGGTGATTTGGAACCGTTTCGAGATGAAACCATTCAGTATGTCGAAAATTTAAGAAAAGCAGGTGTCCCTGTCGATTTCGAACTCTACAAAGGCTGCTTCCATGGCTTTGATATCATTCAACCCCATGCAGAAGTAAGCAAAAAGGCCATTTCAGCTTTTATTCATTCATTTAAATATGCAGTAGATCATTATTTTGCTGAGCAGACAGCGAAAGGGTGATATTAAAAGGCGGACATTCCTAAGCATAGGAATGTCCGCCTTTTACAAACGAATTATTGAATTCTTAATTTACTCCACTTAAACCGTTGTTGCCACGTGCTTTTCACGGGCAATCTTGGTTGCATCAACCATATTGCGCAAGGAAGCAACAGTTTCTTCGAGGCCACGTGTTTTGAGACCGCAATCCGGATTAATCCAGAACAGTTTAGGGTCCAATACACGCAAGGCGCGTTCGATCATGCTCGTCATTTCATCTACACTTGGAACACGTGGGCTATGGATATCGTACACGCCAAGTCCAATGCCCAGTTTATAAGTGTTCAACTCAAAACTATGAATGAGTTCCCCGTGACTGCGGGATGTTTCGATCGAAATAACATCGGCATCCATCGCTTCGATGGAATCAATCATGTCATGGAATTCGCAATAGCACATATGAGTGTGAATTTGAGTGGTATCCTGAACCGTGCAAGTGGAAATACGGAAAGCTTTAACGGCCCAAGCCAGATAATCGGCTTGCTCGTTTTCCTTCAACGGCAGTCCTTCGCGAACCGCTGGCTCGTCGACTTGGATCATGCCAATACCTGCTTGCTCCAGTGCTTCAACTTCTTGTCTCAGTGCGTACGCCAATTGATAGGCGATGTGCTCGCGCGGGATGTCCTCACGTACAAACGACCAGTTCATGATGGTAATTGGTCCAGTGAGCATTCCTTTTACAGGACTCTGTGTCTGGGACTGTGCATATTTGGTTTCTTCTACGGTCATTTCCCCCGTAAATGCTACGTCTCCAAAGATAATTGGTGGTTTGACACAACGGGAACCGTATGATTGTACCCATCCGTATTGGGTAAAGGCAAATCCTGCAAGTTTTTCGCCAAAGAACTCTACCATGTCGGTACGCTCAAACTCACCATGTACAAGAACATCGATCTCGATCTCTTCCTGAATTTTGATCCAGATATCAATTTGATCCCGGATAAAGGCAGCATACTGCTCATTGTTCAACTCACCCTTACGCCACAATTGACGTGCTTTACGCACTTCAGCGGATTGTGGGAAGCTGCCAATGGTTGTTGTCGGGAAAAGTGGCAATTTCCATTTTTCCTGCTGCGCGATATGACGCTCGGCAAACGGACGGGAACGTTCCGGCTGTTGAACGCTGAGTGATGCCACGGCCTCTTGAACAGCAACACGATTACGCTCTTCGGACTGCTGGAGAGCCTGAATCGTACGATCGGAATTTTCAATTTCAGCGATAATTTCAGTGCTTCTTGAAGACAATGCTTTCGTCAACAGAACAATCTCGTCCAACTTTTCATCTGCAAATGCCAGAGCATTCTTAAGTTCAGATGTGAGTTTAGTTTCACGTGCTGTAGTTACCGGAACATGAAGCAAGCTGCATGAGGATTGAACGATTAAGCGCTCAGGTGTTACGAGTTCAGCCAGTTCATCCAACAGCTCCAGTTTTCCTGGTAATGAGGCTTTCCAGATCCCACGGCCGTCAATAACCCCAGCACCCAAAACTTTATCCGCTGGGAAACCGGACGCCTGAATGGATTGAATGTTGCCCGTCGCCCCGTGTACAAAATCAAGTCCGATACCTTGAACTGGTAGGGCAACAATGTTGTTATAGTTCTCTACGGATTCAAAGTAGGTTTGCAGCATAATGTTCAGACCTGGTACAGCAGCTGCAAACGTCTCATAAATTTTTTTCAGCAACTGCAGGTCAGCATCACTTGTTTTGGTAACAAGGATTGGCTCGTCAATCTGTACCCACTGAACGCCTTCATTTGCAAGCTCCTGAAGCACTTGTACATAGAGCGGAAGCAGGCGGTCCAGCCAAGCGTTCGTTTCGGATTTATCGTATCCTTTGGACAGCTTCAGGAAAGTCAAAGGTCCGACAAGAACCGGTTTGCCTTCAATACCGAGCTTCTCTTTGGCTTCACGATAAGCAATAAGGGGCTTATTCTCCGTAAGTGCAGGGGAGGCTCCGTCCAGTTCAGGCACGATATAGTGATAGTTGGTGTTAAACCATTTTGTCATTTCACTTGCTGCTGCATCTTTCGTTCCCCGGGCAATTCCGTAGTAGACAGACAAAGGTACAGCGCCACCATTATATGCAAACCGTTTTGGTACAATTCCGAACATAACGGCTGTATCTAGAATGTGATCGTAATAACTGAAATCATTGACAGGAATAAGATCGATTCCTTTTTCTTGTTGCTTGCGCAAGTGATCTAAGCGGATTTCCTGTAATCTTGCTTGAAACTCTGTTTCTTTCAGCTTGCCTGACCAGAATGCCTCCAAAGCTTTCTTCCATTCCCGATCGGCACCAATTCGTGGATATCCCAATACACTGCTTCTCACCATTAAGTAAAACTCCTCTACAATATGTTACCAAAAAGTTATCACATATCTGGGGTTATAAAGTAATTCCATTAAGTTATATCTAGCTATAGCCTATAGCTATACCAAAGTTGCATGAGATCATCAATAATGTCAAGTATGAAGATGTTATAAAAAACTTTGCAAAAAAACCGTCCAGACGGTATAGTTAAATAGGGGTTAAATTACGCTACTTTGCGTTAGGAGGAATGAATGCATGGCTGCATATTTTTTATTGGGTTTGGCGATCGTATCCGAAGTTTTTGGGAGTTCCATGATGAAATTATCAAACGGCTTCCAAAAGAAACTTCCGATATTAGGACTGATTTTGGGTATGGGTACAGCGTTTTTTTGTCTTTCTTTAGCTTTAAAGACCATTCCGCTAGGTACCGCATATGCAACGTGGTCGGGTGTGGGGACTGCTCTTACGGCACTCGTTGGAATTGTATTTTATAAAGAGAGTGTGAACATCAGAAAAATCTCAGCTTTAATTTTAATCATTGCTGGGGTCGTGATTATGAAATTAGCTCATAGCTGATCAAGAGAGGGGGATGAACAATGAAAGTTTATTTTGCACTGGGCATTGCCATCATTACTGAGGTTTTCGGTACAACCATGTTAAAATTGTCGGAAGGATTCACGAATCTGCTACCTTCGATTGGACTTGTTGTGGGCATGACGTTGTCGTTTTATTTTTTGACGATGTGTTTGAAGACAATTCCGTTGAGCACGGCATACGCCATATGGGCAGGTGCAGGGACAGCATTAACCGCCTTGCTTGGCGTCATTTTATGGCACGATCCTTTTAACATTCTGTCGGGAATTGGACTCATTTTGGTCATTGGGGGAGTAGTGCTTTTAAACTTATCCAAAAGTCCCGTCAAATCATCAAACGCAAGTCAGTCATAAATAAACGTATATGAAGGAGGTTATCTTTTGAGAAGTAATTCAAGGCGTCATGAGCTTTTGGCATCAGCTTCATATATTGTCGAACATCTGGGTATGGAAAAATTAACGTTGGAAGCTGTAGCTAAACATGCGGGAGTAAGCAAGGGAGGATTGCTTCATCATTTTCCCAATAAAGAAGCAATCGTTACAGCCATGATCGAGGAATTTGGGGATACGTTTTTCTCGGAACTACAGCAAAAATCAAGGGAAAGCATAAACGAAGCCGGGAAATGGAGCAGGGCATATATCGAAACGACCTTCCATGATTCGAAAACGACGGCAGCTTTGAGCACAGCGCTTTTGGCCGTGTTATTCTCGAAGCCGGAATTACTTGCAGCATACAATAAAAAAAATAACATTCTTCAAGAAGATATTTTAAATGATGGCATTGATCCCGTGAATGCTGCTATTATCAAATTAGCCACAGATGGGCTATGGTTTTCAGAGATTTTTGGAGTCGGAATTTTGGATCAGGATATTCGAAATCAAGTAGAAGAAAGACTAATAAAAATGTCTTTCGAAGCGAAATGACAATATCTGCATCAACTCCTTTTTAAGAAGTCGCCATTTCAGGCGACTTTATTTTTTTGGTTTTGATCCATTACAATTTTGACTATTTTTTAAGCTCAATTAGAAGGGACAGCTATACATGATGCATAATAAGGTTACTTAGATGTTTTTTTAGCTGGAAATGAGGAAAGGGTGATTCGATGGGTGTACCTACTTTTCTTGAAACAGGTCATATGACGGAAGGTTTTCCAATCCGTGTAATTCATACGGATGAGCAATTTAACTTTGCCGCACACTGGCATGAAGAGGTTGAATTGGTTGTAGTCAATGGGAAAAGCGCGAGAATTGGCGTCAACAGCCATGTGTTTGACCTCGAACATGGAGACGTGCTGCTTATTAAGCCGGGGGACGTTCACTGCTTCTTGCCGGGTACAGATCATTTAACCATTATACTGTTTCGGCTGGAATTGTTAACGGGAAGCTTCACAACGGAAAGAGAAACCCAGGAACTGGGGGAGCTTTTCAACAAAACCATGGTCATCTCATCCAAGCTCTCCATGGAGAAAAATCTGGGGAAATATATAAGCGCCTTAGCCAATGAAGAGAAGGATCAACAGCTAGGCTATCGCTGGTTAATGGTTGCCAGATTATATGATCTGATCGTTCACATGTTACGTACAAAGGAACCCATTACAGAACCATTAACTTCAGGATGGCCCTGTACTCCTTCCAAAAAGTTTGAATTTCTGGAATCCGTCTGTGAATATCTTGAGGAGCATTATGCAGAGCCGGTCAAGCTGAATCAGGTCGCGGAGCACATTAAATTCAGCAAGTTTCACGTATGTAAACTGTTTAAAGAGGTTAAAGGAATCACGCTGATGGAATACCTGAATCATTTTCGAATCATCAAATCGGAATGGGCGTTATTGTTTCGCGAAGAATCCATTCTGGACATTGCAATCGGACATGGATTCAACAATGTGAACTCATACAATCGTCTTTTCAAAAAATATAATGGTTGCACCCCGTCTGAATTTCGCAAGAAGCATCGCAAGAATATCACAACATATGAAGGATGATTCGCAATATTTGGTGAGAAAGCCCTCTAAAAAATCCATATACTCAAATAAATTGTAAGCGTTTCCTTTTTGAAGGAGGGGGCCTATGAAGAACTTTAAGCTTAAATATATCTCCATGATTGCACTCGTAAGCGCAGTGATGATGGTATCCGGTTGCCAGCCGGGTGGAGCGAATCAACCCAAGCAGGAGGAGATTACGGTATGGAGTTTTACGGATGAAGCGGGTTATGCCATTGAGAAATTCGAGGAGAAGTATCCAGACATCAAGGTGAACTTTGTTAATATTCCGGGCAATTTCTATATCACCAAGCTAAAGTCGGCGCTTCAGACAACGTCCAAGGCTCCAGATGTGTTTATGATCGAGAATGGAAATATAAGAGAACTGATTGATGTACCTTATCTGGAGAATTTGTCGGCAGCACCGTATAACGCCAATGAGCTGATTCCAGAGCAGTATGCTTTTGTGCAGGCCAATGAGAAGGATAGCGAAGGAAATATTAGAGCAATCGGTTATCAGGGAACGCCAGGAGGCATTTATTATCGAAGAGATCTGGCCAAAGAATATTTGGGTACGGACGATCCCGAGAAGGTTGCACCGCAGATTGATTCTTGGGAGAAGATATTTGAGATCGGAGAGAGGGTCGAACAGGAAAGTGGAAGTAAAATTCATGCCCTGGCCAACTGGAATGCAATATCGAATTCGTATGATGGCATTCCTTGGGTTAAGGATGGGAAATTAGTTATCGATCCCACCTATATGAAGGTACTTGACCTTGTTCGCGAAGCTCGTCAGCGGCATGTGCTTGCAGAGCTCGATGATGGTAGTGCCGGCTATGCGGCTTCCATGCAAAAAGGCCAGGTAATGTTCTATCCCGGAGCGACCTGGGCCTTGCAATACACCTTTAAAGCGAACGCTCCGGATACCGAAGGCTTATGGGGTCTCGCACCGGGGCCATCCGCTTTTAGTGCCGGTGGAACTTATATTGCCATGTATAGCAATAGCGACAAAAAGGATTTGGCTTGGAAGTTTATTGAGTTTTATAACTTTGATCATGATTTTCTGTCCGAGCTTGCCAAGGAACAGGATTATTTCACAAGTAATATGGTCGTGAATGATCAGCTTGCGGGATCTGTATCTTCAGCGTATTTGGGAGGGCAGAAGCATTTTGAGTTTTTCTCGGAAGCGGCCAAGCAGGTTCCTGTATATGAGCGAACCAAATATGATTCAATCATTAACAATGACATCTTCAAAAATGTACTCCAGTTGTATCTCAATAACGACATCCAGACCCAGGAAGAAGCAGTTAAACGAATAAAGCGTGATGCCAAATTGAGATTTCCGGAGCTGGAAGTGGATTAGCTTAGAAGTAAGCGAATGCCTTTTAATCATCCGATGACTGGGGGTACAAATGATGTTTGCCAAGTCAATCCGCAAAGACCATTACGGATACTATTTTATTGCTCCGTTTTTCATTCTTTTCGCCATTTTTGGGCTATACCCCATTCTGTATTCACTCTATATCAGCTTCACCAACTTTGACGGGATCACGACGCCGGAATTTGTGGGAATCGGTAACTATATTGCGGTTCTGCAAGATCCTTTGTTCTACAAGACGCTGTTTAATACCCTTTTTATCTGGGGTGTTTCCGTAGTTCCGCAGCTAACCGTTTCGCTTGTCCTCGCCTTTATTCTCAATGATAAGTTACTTAAGGGAAGAGACATTTTCAGAGCGGTTTATTTCTTTCCCAATATCGTTACTGCCGCATCATTGGGTCTGCTCGTGAGTCTGATCTTTGATTGGCAATCCGGCGGTTTGAATCATTTTCTCGTTCAAGTTGGACTCATCGACGATCCAATTAACTGGAAAAATGATCCCTGGTTTATGCGACTGATCGTTTCATCTATTCTGTTTTTTCAATATTTTGGTTACTCGATGGTCATCTATCTGGCCGGGCTTCAGGGTATTGATCCCGCTCTGCAGGAAGCCGCTCAAATGGATGGGGCGAAAAAGAAACATATTTTCATTCATATCATCGTTCCCATGCTACGGCCAATTATTTTGTTTCAGATGATCACGTCAATTATTGGGGGCATTCAGATTTTCGATCAGCCGTTTACATTGACTAATGGAACGGGGGGGCCGGATCGTGCAGCCATGACCAGTATTATGTATCTGTATAATGTGGCATTTCAAAGTACACGTTTTGGTTATGGGGCGGCCATTGCATTCTGTCTGTTCATCATCATCATCCTGCTATCGGTCGTATCCTTCATGATGACGAAGCGCAAGAGCCGTGCATAGGGAGGGGGGAAATGAAATGCAAACCGTCAAACCAGTTGAACAACCAAAAGTCACTCTGCAGCAATACGATACTGTGAGGCGTCTGACACTGGGCAAAGTTATTATTTATCTGTGTTTGATTAGCCTTGCTGTGATCTGTATCATTCCGTTTTATCTCATGCTCATCTATTCCACCCATAACAATGCAACGATTGCATCGACATTTACGTTTCTGCCTGGACCCTTTCTGGTGGATAATTATATGAACATGGCCTCCAAAATCAATATCTGGCGTGGGTTTGCCAACAGCTTTTTCATTGCCGGAACGTCTACGGTGTTATCCTTATATATCGGTTCCCTAACGGCATATGGCTTCGCCAAGTTCAAATTCAAAGGTCGTAACTGGTTATTCCTATTTTTGCTTGCAACCATGATGGTGCCAGGGCAGCTTGCTCTGATCGGGATGTATCGTCTGTTCAGTACGTTAGGCTTGCTGGATAGCTATGCAGCGATCATCTTGCCTGCAGCAGCGAATGCATTTAATGTATTTTTTATCAAACAATTTATGGAGAGCAGTATTCCGGACGAGATTATTGAGTCTGCACGTGTGGATAGTGCAGGGGAGTTTCGCACATTTAATCAGATTGTCTTGCCCATTCTGGGGCCGGCCATTTCGGCTCTTGGCATATTTACCTTTATCGGTTCATGGAATAACTTTCTCACGCCGCTCGTCCTGTTTTTCTCCCTGGATAAATATCCGCTTCCGGTACTCGTTGCGCTGGTGCAAGGATATTACGGAATGGACTATGGACTGTTATATTTGGGTGTTGCGATCTCGATTTTGCCTATTATTATTGTCTTTGCAATATTCTCCAGGCAGATTATAGGCAGTGTTGCGCTGGGTGCGGTGAAAGGGTAAGCGTACAGGTACACGTAACCAAAACACCACGGAAAAAGTCGCCATATGGCGGCTCTTTTTGTTTTTTACACGATCGTGTTTATGTCATTGGCGTTTAAATCACTGATCTCTATATCTTAAAAAGAAGAGGAAAACCATTTTGAAAGCCCTTTCTAAAATCTATGATATACTACCATATGACTGGAAATAGCAATGCATAATATGATATTCCACCCTGAAGTTTCCTGCACTTCACATGCAAAGGAGATGTCATGATGTTTAATGTTCTTGTTGTTGACGATGAGCGCGTTCAAAGAGAAGGCATTAAGGATTGGATCTCTCACTACGGATTTCCCTTTCAAGTTTTGGAAGCCGAGAACGGCAAAGCAGCAGAGCGAATTCTGGTTCAGAACGCGATTGATATCCTCATCACCGACGTTAGAATGCCTCTTATGGACGGACTGGAGCTTAGCAAACAAGCACGGAAGACCCAGCAGAATGTAAAGATTGTCATCTGCAGTGGTTATGATGAATTCGAATATGCCCGCAGTGCGATTCGACTAGGTGTGGTAAATTATTTGCTCAAGCCACTGGTCAGGGACGAGTTTCTCCAGGTGATGGAGGATATCACGCAGATCCATCCTTATGGCGGAGGTTCTGAACCTGAATCGATGGAATCGAAGGTCATCCGACAGGTGAAGGATTATGTGAAGGATAATCATCAGAGAGATATCTCATTGTCGGAGGCGGCCCACGATGTGTATCTATCTCCAGGGTATTTGAGCATTTTGTTTAAAAAAGAGACCGGGGAAAACTTCTCGAAATACTTGACCGATTATCGCTTGCAGCGCGCAAGCCATCTGTTGGCTCACTCAAACATGAAAATCAATGATATTGCGGGGGCGGTTGGCATCGACAATCATTCTTATTTTGCCAAGCTGTTCAGAATCAAGTTCGGCGTCAGTCCGTTACAGTTCAGAGAGTGCGGGGTGCTTCATGATCGGATGGATCAAGAGCAAATTCAATGATATCAGGTTCCGAAACAAGCTGCTGCTGTCCCATCTGGTCATTGCACTCATTCCGATTCTTCTGCTTGGACTGCTTTCCTTCATTCAGTCCTATCGGATTCAGATGAAGGAGTTACGAAGTGAAGCTGAAGCGAGTCTGGAGCAGGTGGCTAACATTATGGATTATAAGATTAATCGGTACAATACGCTGAGTGAGTTCATGGTGCTTAACCGGGATTTATCGAAAATATTTACGAAAGACTATGAAGAAAATTATTATCATATGTACCTCGATTTCCGGGACATTCTGGAACCTTTGATCTCGAACATCCGGTTGATGGACGATGATATTGAAGCCATTACCTTTTATACATCCGGGGAGCTATTGGGAATTCGCAACAATATTTTGCCTATTGGGGATCTCAAGAGCAAGGCTTGGTATGACGGATTTCGAGGCAGGCGCTGGATTGTGGATGGAGAGAAGCTCTATCTCGTTCAGGAACTGATCAGCAATCCGAAAGACAGCAATTTTATGGTGATCTCCATTCAGCATGATAGCATCTTTGCAGACCTGGACAATCTGTCGGAGCATGTAGCCGTTCATATTGAGGATGCGAAGCAACATGTGATTTTCCAGAAAAACCACGATCATGCTGCTGTGACCGCCGGATCGAAAGGTGGTGAGTCTGGTGAACTGAGTCTTAGCCGCTCGCTCGCCAACAATGGCTGGACGATTCACTATAATCTGCTGAGTACCAATGCGTACGCAAATGCATTGGGCATTTTTCAAATTACGCTGTTTGTCATCATCCTCAGCTTGATCATTACCTTCCTGCTCATTTATGTCATTTCCAATAACTTTACGCAACGAATTATTCATATCAAGAACAAGGTGGACAAAGTGGAGCGGAACAATCTGGATGTAATAATCCGAAGTTCATCCAAAGATGAATTCGGTGAGCTGACTAACGGGATCGGTAAAATGCTGAAAAGGATCAACAGCCTGATCTCTCAGGTGTACCACGCCGAAATTGCCAAGAAGGAAAGTGAGTACAACAAGTTGATTAGCCAGATTAACCCTCACTTTCTGTACAATACGCTCTCATTTATAAGGTGGAGGGCCGAGAAAAAGGCGGATATTGAAACGAGTTATATGGTATCTGCATTAGCCCGTTTCTATAGAACAACACTAAACCAGGGGAGGAATATGGCTACGATTGAGGCTGAGATCCAGCATATTAAGGCATATCTTGATTTGCAGCTCATTATGAACGATGGTCGATTTGACGTGGATTACCATATCCATGACGAGGTATTACATACCGAGGTGATTCATTTTATTTTGCAGCCGATTGTCGAGAATGCGATCAAGCATGGTTTTGTGGAGGCAGATGCGACCGATTGTCACATCCATATTGCGGTTAGCCGGGTAGGGGCAGGGATTAAATTAATCGTTCGTGATAATGGTGTAGGCATGACACCTGTGCAGTCGGCAGGGTTGCTAACGGGGGAGAACGGCGGATGTGGTGTTCGCAACGTGAATGATCGAATTAAGCTGTATTATGGGCGGGATTACGGGCTTGAAATTCATAGTGAACCCGGCAGCGGAACGGAAGTGTCGATTGTCCTCCCGGCCTCATGAGTGTGTGGACGTATACGGAAAACATAGTGTTAGTACTGAAGCGGTTGCTGTGGCAACCGCTTGTTTGGTTCTTGTTAGAAACTTTTAATCCAGAAAATAAGTAAATTGCAGGTCATAAAAATAGTGATACATATCCGAAAAATGTGGCATATACGCCATTTTTGAAAACGCATACAATTTGGTTATCAAGAGCAAATCAGATAAAGGGGATGACAGGATGAGCAAGCGCAGAACGATGGCTACGCTGCTGATTGGCAGCATGATGATGGCTGTATTCAGCGGATGTACCGGGGGCAATAACGATAGTGCACAGCCCCAAGTTTCAGATCAGGATTATGAACCATACGGTAAATACGAGACGCCAGTGGAATTTACGATCGGCCGGAATACCAATCATGTGAACAACTTGCCTTCCGGCGATACCATTGAGGACAATCTGGCTACACGCTATGTAGAAGACCGGGTGAACGTCAAGGCCAAGGTGGCCTGGGAAACAGATGATATGGATCAGAAGCTGTCACTCTCGATGACCACAGGTGACCTACCGGATGTCATGCTGGTCAGCCGCGAAATATTTAATCAGCTGGTGGATAACGATCTGATTGCCGACATGACGGAAGTGTACGAGAAGACAGCATCCGAAGGCGTTAAAAATATTTATGGTTCCTAC
Organism: Paenibacillus vandeheii; assembly: GCF_030433635.1. Classification (NCBI taxonomy): domain Bacteria; kingdom Bacillati; phylum Bacillota; class Bacilli; order Caryophanales; family Paenibacillaceae; genus Paenibacillus; species Paenibacillus vandeheii. The sequence goes on along the minus strand of NZ_JAROCD010000006.1, from coordinate 418,046 downwards.
GGAGATTTGCTGCTGAATCAGGTGAAGGTAGACGGCAAAATCATGGGTCTGCCCATGACGAATATCGGAAACCAGCACCAATTGCTGTGGGTCCGGAAGGACTGGGTGGATAAAGTCGGCGCGAAGCTGCCGGAAACCGTCGAGGATGTATGGAATCTGGCCAGAACGTTTGTGGAGAAGGACGTTTCGGGAACGGGCAAGACGGTAGGCATGGTGATGGACTCCAATGCCATGAATTTTACGCCAATCTTCGCTGCGCACGGAGCCTTTCCTATGAACTGGATACAGAAGGACGGTAAGGTTGAATATGGGTCTATTCAGCCTGAAGTAAAGCAAGCGCTGACGGAGCTAAGCGCGATGTATAAAGAGGGCTTGATCGATAAACAGTTTGCTGTCCGTTCCAATGAAGAGAAGGAAGCCCTTGTCATCAACGGACAGGCCGGAATGCTGTTTAATCCTTGGTGGATCGGCTACACCAACTACAAGGATTCCATCAAGCAAGATCCGGAAGCAGTCTGGGTGGCCGTATCTGCACCTGTGGATGAGAATGGCAAGTTCAAGACGATCCGGCAGGATCCGGTGGGCGGTGGTATCGTCGTTGTGAAGAAGGATTTTGCGCATCCTGAAGCGATTATGAAATCAGTCAATCTAACAACGGATTTCCTGTACTCCTTAACGGAGGACGCGATCAATTACAAGAAAGAACATCCCGATGAGCTGCTGACCGATGCAAGCCGCTGGAATAATGATCCTACCCAAATTCCGATGCAAGTGGATTATGACGATGTGCTGAAGCGTTATTACGATGATCTGATCAAGGCGGATGAGGCAGGAGATGCTTCCGCTGTTCAGGAAGATCGAGTGGTTTCGTTCAAGGCCTATCAAGAATTCAAAGAAAAAGGGAATGCGATTGATGCAAACACCTACGGCGAATACCTCTCCCGGATCGAGGGACAGCGTGAAGCGAACAACCCGAATCTGGAAGTGATCCCCGCAGGCTTCTACGGAACAACCGAGACGATGAAGCTGAAGTGGGCGAATCTGCAGAAGCTCGAAGAGGAAACCATGCTCAAGATCATTATGGGGGAAGCGTCTGTAGATGAATTTGATAAGTTTGTTGACACTTGGAAGCGTACGGGTGGCGATGAGATTACAGAAGAAGTCAACGAGATGAGCAGCAGATGACGATTGCGTGAGCTTAGGTGCGGAAGCCAAGTATGATGGTGGACTTCCGCACGGGCTTTCGCCGATAATGCCTGTCCAATTAGGCACATAATGGAGGTGGAACGGACAATGGCACAGATGGAGACAGCCGTTAATCCAGAGCGGAAAGTGCGTTACCCGAGGAAAAAGAAACGTAAAACCTTTGACGAAATGACCTATCATTTTATGCTGTTGCCGGGCATGGTCATGCTGTTCATTTTCTCTATAGTACCGATGTTCGGGGTTGTGATGGCATTCCAAAAGTTCATTCCCGCCAAAGGTATATTAGGGTCCAAATGGGCAGGGCTTTCCAATTTCACGTATATGTTTCAACTGCCGGATGCGAAGCAGATCTTCGTGAATACGTTGGTTATCGCGGTCGGGAAGATTGTTCTGGGGTTAATTGTACCCATCGTATTCGCTCTGCTGCTTAATGAGGTGCGTCAAAAGGCATTCAAAAGCACGATTCAAACCGTTGTCTATTTGCCGCATTTTATGTCATGGGTGGTTCTGGGCACAATGTTGACCATGATCTTTTCCTTTGATGGCATGGTAAACAACATACTTGAATTTCTCGGCCTGGAGCGGATTATGTTTCTGGCGAGCAATGACTGGTTCAGGCCGCTGCTGATTGTAACGGATACCTGGAAGGAATTTGGCTACGGGACGATTGTCTATCTGGCTGCATTAACGGCGATCAATCCTGCATTGTACGAATCCGCCGCAATGGACGGCGCGAGTCGCTGGAAGCAAACGCTGAACATCACGCTGCCGGGTATGTTCCCGACGATTATTTTGCTGGGGACGCTAAGCCTTGGCAATGTGCTGAATGCGGGCTTTGATCAGGTGTTCAACCTGTATAATCCGCTGGTATACGAAACAGGCGATATTATCGATACTTTTGTGTACCGTATGGGTCTGATCAACATGCAATATTCATTTGCAACAGCGATTGGACTGATGAAATCAGTGATCAGCTTTGTTCTGATCGTGATTTCCTACAGGCTGGCTTCGAAGTATGCGGGGTACAGAATTTTCTAGGAGGGTTAGCATGATTCAATCCAAATCGCTCGGCTCCAGGCTATCCCGCCTGTTGATTATGTTTGCGTTGATCCTAATTACGTTCATGTCCCTGGCTCCGATCGTTAATACCATTATGGTGTCGGTCAGCAGCAGCACGGCTGTTAATGCAGGCCGGGTCTACTTTTTTCCAGTAGAGCTGAATTTCTCATCGTATGGTCAGATTCTGAATGATACGAAGTTTTGGAAAGCTTTTCTTATCTCCGTCGAGCGGGTAGTGCTTGGGGGAGCCATCAACATGATTTTGACCATCCTGATGGCGTACCCGTTATCTCGCAGCGTTACACAATTCAGATCGAGAAACACATATATGTGGATTATTGTGTTTACGATGCTTTTCAGCGGTGGAATCGTGCCTTGGTATATGGTGATCAGCAATCTGGGGTTAATCAACAGCATCTGGGCGCTGGTTCTGCCGGGAGCAGTCCCAGTCTTTAATGTAATTCTCCTGATGAACTTCTTCAAGGGAATTCCGAAGGAGCTGGAGGAGGCCGCATTTATTGACGGAGCCAGTCCGCTTAAAATTCTGCTCAAAATCTTCATTCCCATTTCCATGCCGAGTCTGGCAACCATTATGCTGTTTGTCATTGTCGGGCACTGGAACAATTTCTTTGACGGCATCATTCTGATCAACGACAGCTCCAAAATACCACTTCAGACCTATCTGCAGAGGCTCAGCCTCACACGTGATCAGATGCAGAATCTTTCGGTCGAACAGCTGCAGCAGTTTAATAAAATCTCTAACACCACACTGAACTCTGCCAAAATTCTGGTCTCCATGATTCCCATTCTGCTGATTTATCCTTTTCTCCAACGTTATTTAATCCACGGTATCGTTCTGGGTGCTGTGAAGGAATAGTTCAGGCTATCAGCATGATTGGCCGCCTTGGCTTGGTTCGAAAGGAGGTGAAGGAACACCGCGTTCGGGGAGAGGGGAAATCTGAGCTGGAGCATACATGAATGTCCTGAATGTCCCTGTTTTACGAGTGAACCGTTCGTTATAAGTCGATTGGAGAAGGGAAGGGATCTGATGAGCAAAAGGAAAATAGTGAGCCTCACGCTGGTACTCAGTATTATTCTGGTCACTACAATGGGGGCAACAAGCGGCGGTAAGAATCGTTATGCGGATCAGGCGCAGTGGGCGCAAGGGAAGCTGCATGAATACTACTGGAACGATGCATCCAAAATGATGAATAATGCTTATCCATCCACACCAGAAGGTGAGCATGCCTTGAATTACTGGTGGAAGGCTCATGCAGTCGATGCATTGGTGGACGGATACGAACGGACAGGAGACAAGGCATACACCGAGCGTGCAGAAGAACTCGTTCGCAGTATCATTGCACGCAATGGCTCACTTCATAATGAATTCTACGATGATATGGAATGGCTCGCGCTTGCCGGGCTTCGTCTGTATGATGCAACAGGCAGTGAAGAAATGAAGGGATATGTTCTGGAGTTGTGGGATGACATCAAGACCGCCTGGTGGGAGGATGAGCTTGGTGGTATGGCTTGGAAAAAGGATCAGCGTGATAACCGAAATGCGTGCTCCAACGGGCCTGCCGCCATCTTGGCTGCAAGACTGTATGAACGTTTTGGCGATACGGGGGATCTGGAATGGGCCAAGAAGATATACGATTGGGAGAAACAATATCTGGTTCATTCGCAAACAGGCCTGGTAGCGGATGGGTTGGTGCTGCGTGAGGATGGTACACTGGATGTAAATGAAGCATGGATATTCACATACAATCAAGGCACGTTTATCGGAGCGGGTGTCGAACTCTACCGGATCACTGGGGATAAGACGTATCTGAGAGATGCCGAGAAAACAGCAGCCGGTTCGTTGAAGGCCTTAACAGATGAGAAGACGGGCATATTCAAAGAAGACGGTGACGGAGATGGTGCTTTGTTCAAAGGCATATTGATCCGCTATATGGTTGAGTTGTATGAAACCGGGCATAACAAGAGCCTGAAAAAGGCGATCTACCGTAATGCCGATGCCCTTCTGAAGGGCAGCCGGGATAACGGATTATTTGGTCAGGCTTGGGGCAAACCTGCTCAGAACCCGCTCGACCTTACTGCTCAGCTCAGCGGCGTATTCCTGCTGGAGGGAGCTGCAAAGCTGGAAGCAGGCAAAGTGGATAAGCCAGATAAACCCGTGAAAAAGTAGCTGTTTGAAATTGAGGATTGTCACGGTATAACAATCGTTAGAAGTCAGCGTCAACTGCATATAATCTTTCCGAGAGATAGACTATATGCTGCTGACTTAAGATGTCTGTAATGGCAACCGGCTCCGTCATGAAAAAAAGCATCGTACCCGACCATCACGGGGGTACGATGCTTTTACGCGTCTGCATATTCGCTGTAAGTATGGTTATTACTTGCTAGCGGGCAAGTGGTAGCTTTCTCGGATTAAGGAGAAATAGTCATCAGCACGGACAACCTTGAATTCCGATCCGAGCTTTTCCGTGATCGCCAAGGCATCGGATGGGGTCGTGCTCCATGCAAGCAATCCAAGAGAAACGAACAACGGGGACTTGCCGTCCCAATTTGCTTTTGCGTCATTCAGTACCTGTAATCCGTCCTGCGCGGTACTTATCCCACGAATCGTGGATACGGGCAGACTGTCGCCAACAATTTCAACACCATAGTTATCTTCATAGCTAATGAATAAGCCGGGGGCCTTATAATCCTTCTCGTAAGCGCTTGCTTTAAATGGCGTGAGAGGTATATTCTCGCTGTCTGCACGGTTCAAAACATAAGGGATCGTCATGCCTGTCTTTTTCATATACTTTTCGGTCTGCTGCAAAAATTGCCGGAAGCTTGCATCAGGCCATGCCCCTGGGTAGAAGTATCCTGCACCGGATGGTCCTGCGATCAGCAGATCATTCGGGGTTGCGGTGTTCACATAATAATTCAGGATTGCCGGTGCTGCCTCGTAGAGAAGCGGGCTCGAAGTCCAGTTAATCGGAACTTTTCCTCTTGCGGGATCATCCCACATTACACGCATGCGATGCTGGTTATATTGAAAATTATCGCCTTCTGTAAAGGTATACGTTACATAGATTTTGTTCTCCAGCGCAGGTCGCGGAGATTTTTTCACCGGAGTGAGCTGAGGCTGTGTTCCCGAGAAAACGGTCAGGTTACTGAACCAGTCGGCAGCGAGAACATAGACACCATAACGTGAAGCAATCTCAACGGAACTGAACTCACCTTCAACATCATTGCTAAACCAGCCGAGGTAGGGAGTTCCCGGTTTTACGTCAGACATGATCTTCTCGAAAAGCGCTTTTTGCTCAGGCACATTGGAATCCAACCAGAATACCATCGCTTTATTCGCGACTGCATAATCCCTTAAATAGGCATAGGGTTCCCGTTGCTCAGCGGAGAGTGGACGGATATTACCCGCGGATACTTTGTACTGGTTCCACATATCCACCTCAGCCGTCAGATTCTGAGTTCCCGCAGGAGGACTGAATTCATATACAAAATAGTTGCCATTATCGGCGAAACGGTGGCCACCTTGACCTTCATTAACCTTGGAATTCTGTCTGTCGTAAAGAAATGATTCTTCTTCCGGTGTTCCTGCGACGAATGTTGCAATCTCTTTTCCATCAGCCTTAACGGTAATCTCATGCACAGCCGGTCCCCAGCCATCCTGAGTGAAGGCATCATCAAATCGCAAATATACCGAAGTTTTGCCAAGGAGTGAGGAGAGGTCCAAAGAATACGTATCACGGTTGCTTGCATCCCGGATCTGCTGCTTTTCCTCTGCAATCGTCACAAATGATTCTGGCATTCCGGCGGGGATGCGAATCGCTGTATCCGGATCAAGTCCGACTAACATCTGATGGTTCGTTTTCTTCCACAGATTCTCATATTGCCAGGTATAAGCATCCATCCGACTATTGAATTTACCCCGCAGATCATCCATAATCTTCAATCTGTAAGGCGCTTTGGACAATTTGTCTGCCAGCTCGGGACTGGCAACAACAGCATTCTTCAATCCTGCGAGCGTGGTTGCAACATTGATCGTATCAGGTACTTCGGGATCATATACGATCATGCCTTTGACCTCACTGCGATAAGCAGAGAATACCTCCCAATAATCTGGATGAAGCGTGTACGGCACGTTAATATCTTTAAGCCAGGTCAATTTCCCTTCTTCCTGGGATTCGATGAGATAGATTCGGGGTTGTTCCCTGTTAACAATTCCTTGCAAAGTTCCCAGCAACAATTTGATATCACCTGGCGCATCATAGATGTCGGCTGCATCCAGGTGTTTCGGCTTTTTGAAACTTGGCAGTTCACGGTGCTTGGAGCCATCAGGTTTAGCTGTTTGTACATCTGTTTCCGAAGCGGAAGCTGCACCGACTGTTAATGAAAAAGCGCATAGGAAGGCTAAACAGAGAATCGTGAATCTACGAGCCATGGCGAATTCACTCCTTGTTATAGTCAGAAATTAGAGCGTGTGCCTTCGTAATACCCATCCTCCTTTTGCGGCCGAAAGCCGATCAACACATCTCTATCCAACACATATTAAATATATTCATATATAATTTTACAAGAGGTTCGACAAAAGTTCCCATCATTCCTGGAAATCAGACATAATAAATGGGGTGATATCAGGAGAATGATCTTTACAACTGAAGATAAGCCCAGCTTGTTTATTGCACTTGTATGTGAAAGGATATATTATATATCTCAAATATTATGAATGAATTGGTGATGTGATCAAAATGAGTACAAACGATCGAATTCCGTTGTATCAACAAATCCAGGACTATATCAGACATGTCATAACTTCAGAACATATGAAACCCGGTGATCGCATACCGACAGAGAAGGAACTGATGGATCAGTTTCAGGTCAGTAAAATTACGGTTGCCAATGCGCTGACCGGATTAGCAAATGAAAAATTAATTGCGCGTGTGCCGGGGAAAGGTAGTTTCGTAGCAGAAGAAGCCGATAGTGCTTCTGTGACATCAACGCAAGTTGCCACGATGAAGGGCAGAGAGGGGATACTTTCTAGCGGAATGGTTGGCATCATTATGCCCTCAATTCATGATTATTTTGCTATTAGACTCGTTGAGGGAATTGAGCAAGCACTGCGCGAGCAAGGATATCGCAGCATGATCATGTTTACCCATGGCAAGCTGGATAAAGAGAAAGACGTCATCAGGGAGATGAAGGCACTTGGGGCAGAGGGTCTGTTAATCTTTCCTGTAGATGAGGAGAACTACAACGAGGAGATCCTCGGCATGAAGCTCTCGGGTTTTCCATTTGTACTGATGGATCGCTATTTGCCAGGGGTGGAGACACATTATATTGCGGCAGATGGTAGACGAGGCACGAGGCTAGCCGTGGAGCATCTGTGGGAGCTTGGACACCGGGATATCGCCATTTGTTCGGATTCTCCCCTTCAGACAGTCACGGTTCAGGAGCGGATCGAAGGATATATTGAGGCTTTAAAAGGCAAAGGGGCTTTAATCAATCCAGCTCATATGATTACGGATTTCCAACCGCTAAGCGAACTGAAGGATGCGGAGGCCCACCCCTTGTACCGATATATCCAAAACCGAATGGTCACGGCATATGTTTCCCTTAACGGTAGACTGGGTGTACAAATCTATCAAATGGCCAAGCAAGCAGGGCTTAGGGTGCCTGAAGATGTATCGATTGTAAGCTTCGATGACCCGACATCCATCGTGGAGGAATTCAGCATATTTACCCATGTGAAGCAGTTTGAGCGCAATATGGGATATCAGGCAGCTGTTAAATTACTTGAAGTATTGCGCGGTCATGGGGAAGTGAAAAGCTACAGCAAAATTCTGATTGAACCCGAACTGGTCATACGTCAAACCACCGGAACGGTTCCTCAAGCCTGAATTTCACAAAAAAGAAAACCTTTTCCGTCAGAAACGGGAAAGGTTTTTTTATGTTTATATAAAAAACATATTGAATATATTCATATCATATATTATAGTCTAGAAAATGATGGATAGTCATACATTGCAACCCAAATGAAATACGAGCAGGGAGGCTAAGAATGTGGCACGAGATCGAAAGGAAGAGCGTACCGGATTTCAAGAATCCGCTCCTTATCATGCCGACTATGATTTGCAGACTGACTTTGTAATGGTTTACGGGATTGACGAGTCGATGCAGGAACGCATTCAGAAGTGGAAAGAAAAAGGGTATATCGTTCATCTGATGACAGGTATTGCCTGGGGGACCTACAACAACTATCTCGATGGCGAGGTTGATGGCGCAACGCATTGGGATGAAGCTCAAACGGACCGTCAGGGGAATATGATTCTTCACGGGGACAAACCGGTCATTCCATACATGGTGCCTACGATTTCCTTTGGCCATTACATAGCAGAGCGAATACGTCTCGCTGTTGACGCCGGTGTAGAGGCCATCCATCTGGAGGAACCTGAATTTTGGGTAAACGGAGGATATTCGGAAGCTTTTAAACGGGAATGGCAGCTGTATTACAAAGAACCCTGGATTCCACCCCATGCTTCGCCAGATGCACAATTTCGAGCTTCCAAATTAAAAGCGTATTTATATACACGCGTCCTGGACCGATTATGTGCCGAGATGAAGGACTACGCGTTAAAACGTTATGGTCGTGTTCTTCGCTTTTATGTCCCGACTCATAGTCTGATTAATTACACACAATGGCGAATTGTCAGTCCGCAATCTCAGCTTTTAGAGCTGCCTTCCATCGATGGATACATTGCACAGATCTGGACCGGGACATCCCGAACCCGCAATGTGTATGAAGGAAAGCGTAAAGAACGTACATTTGAAACCGCTTACCTTGAATATGGCGTGATGCAAGAACTGGTTCGTGGTACGGACAGACGAATGTGGTTCCTGCATGATCCGATCGAAGATAACCCGAATTATTCCTGGGCCGATTACCGACAGAACTATTTAAAGACTGTGGTTGCCTCACTCTTGCATCCCGGGGTGGCCCATTATGAAGTCTCACCTTGGCCTCGACGAATCTTTCAAGGTACTTACCCATCTGAGGACGGCTCTGGCAAGGAGCAAATTCCGTCAGACTATGCCACAACTTTGCTTCAGGTCATGCACACCCTTGGTAACATGGATCAGGATGTGGTTGAAACAGCCGAGGAACCATTACAAGTTGGCGTTTTCATTGCAGACTCGGCGATGTATCAACGAATGAAGCCAGACCCCAATGCACCCCATGCCGGTAAATACGATGGAACAGACCCTGAAGGATTTCAGGAGGATGGCGATACCGAACTGCTCGATTTCTCTCCTTTTTATGGACTTACACTGCCTTTATTGAAACACGGGATTCCCGTGAGACCCCTTCAACTGGATAATGTAAGGCGGTATCCGGGTTACTTGGCAAGTTATCGTGTGCTCATACTAAGCTATGAATTCATCAAACCGGAATATCCGGACATTCACTATGCCCTTGCACAGTGGGTGCAGGCTGGCGGAGCGTTAATCTATGTTGGCGACGACAGTGATCCGTATCACAATATTCGTGCATGGTGGAACCCTGACCGCAAGGAAGGGCAGTCAGATCCGGCGCATAACTCTCCTCGAGCACATTTGTTTGAGCAGCTAGGTTTGAAAGATAAGAGGGAAGGGATCAATAAGGTTGGAAAAGGGATCGTTTGCTGGCTGAATGAACATCCGGCTGACTTCACTTTATCCAAGGCAGGGGCTGATCGGTTGCGCCAATCCGTCAAAGAAACGATGGAGACCCTCCACGGACCAGAACTTGAGTGGAAATCGAAGCCGTATTTCAAAATTAGACGAGGTCCTTATCTAATCGTATCGATTCTGGATGAGTCGGTCAGCGAAGAGCAGGTGGTTATTTCAGGTCCGATAGTGGATTTGTTTGATTCACAGCTCTCCGTTCTGAGTCAAGTGGCTCTAAAACCGGGAGAGCAAGCCCTGCTTTACGATATTGAAGCAGGCCGACCAACAGATGGAGAAGTATCCGTTATTGCTGCTTCCTCCCGAATAGAAGGTCTGTCACAGTCTGCCGCAGGTTTTCGATTCATTGCGAAAGGTCCTGCCAATATGAAGGCAACGGCAAGGCTGTACTGCAAGACCAGACCCTTATCTGCCCAGTATGTCGTTCAAGAGCGGACGGCACCCGCTGTGTGGGAATGGGACCCGGATTCAAAGACCGTTCTTCTTCAGTACGAACATGGTGATGAGAACAACGCAGAGGTTTCTGTCCGCTGGACTTCCTGATTTTATATAACCTGATTGATGTAACAGAGAGGAGTACACTAGCATGCCATACGAACCGATAAGGCCTGAACGGTTAAAACAGATGTTAAACAAACTTCGGGAAGCCATATATGAGCCGATTGCCGAGTTGGAAGTGACGGCATGGGTTACCCCGGAGCCCGTATCATACGAGGAACGAATGTCCGGTACAAAAGTGACTCTCGCGCAAGGAGAAAAATGGGGGGATTTATGGGACTGTGCCTGGTTCCGCTTTGCGGGCCGTCTACGGGCAGGCGAACGACATCAGAATGCAGTCCTCTTGCTGGATGTCAGCGGTGAGCTGTGTCTGGTTGACCATGAAGGCTCACCGATCCAGGGATTGACTACCATTAACTCTGAGTTTGATTTTTCACTAGGTCTGCCTGGTAAACGAGTCGTGCAGCTCCAGGAGATGTCTGTGAATGGGCAGGAAGTTGAAGTGTGGGCAGATGCAGGCAATAACGATCTGTTTGGCAAGTATCGGGGAGGAACATTGAAAGAGGCCGTCATCGCCTACTGCAGGGAAGATATTCGGGATCTCTATTATGATACCGAGGTGCTTTTGGAAACGGCAGAGCAGCTCCATGAAGGTTCCGCTCGTAAGGAGAAAATTTTTCAAACGCTCTATGACATTTCATTGCAGTTGACAGAATTCTCCGAAGATCAAGTCCAGCAAGCGAAGAAACGACTGAATGAACAGCTGAGCATGCAGGGAGGCGATCCGGTCTTAACCCTAAGCGCTGTCGGTCATGCTCATATTGATTTGGCCTGGTTATGGCCGATCCGTGAGACGATCCGGAAAGGAGCTAGAACGTTCTCCACAGTGCTCCGCATGATGGAGCGTTATCCCGATTATGTGTTCGGAGCAAGCCAACCGCAGCTGTACGATTGGATGAAGCAGCATTATCCCAAGCTGTATGATCAGATCAAGGAACGGGTACGTGAAGGCAGATGGGAACCGCAGGGGGCCATGTGGGTGGAGTCGGATACCAATGTGCCTGGTGGTGAATCACTCGTACGCCAGATTCTGTATGGCAAGCGTTATTTTCAACAGGAATTTGGTCTGGAAATGAAATCACTCTGGATGCCTGATGTATTCGGTTACTCGGCAAGTTTGCCCCAGTTGTTAAAGAAATCAGGTGTGGATTACATGATGACCCAGAAGCTGTCCTGGAGTGAGTACAACCGACATCCCCATCATTCCTTTCTGTGGGAGGGGATTGATGGTTCAGCGGTATTAACACATATGCCGCCTGAGGATACCTACAATAGTCCGGCAGCTCCGCGTTCGATCGTCAAAGCTGAGCGGGAATACCTGGACAAAAATGTATCCAGCCATGCACTGATGCTCTTTGGTATAGGTGATGGGGGCGGCGGGCCAGGGGAGGAACATTTGGAGCGGCTGAAACGGGAGGAAAACCTGCTTGGCTTGTCTCCTGTTATACAGGAACCTTCGTGGAAATTTTTCGAACGACTTAATGAAGAGCGTGAGCGATTCCAGACGTGGCGCGGGGAGCTTTACCTGGAAAAACATCAAGGAACGCTGACCAGTCAAGCCCGAAGCAAACGATATAACCGAAAGATGGAGAAGGCGCTGCGCGAATTGGAGTTCGCCTCTGTACTGGTGACTGCCCAGATAGGTAAGTCTTATCCGTCCGAGACACTGGAAACGATATGGAAGGAAGTCCTTCTGTATCAGTTCCATGATATCCTTCCCGGGTCTTCAATCAAGAGAGTGTACGATGAGTCACTCCTAAGATACGAAGAACTTTTGGAGCAGACTGAAAATATGATCAATGCAACCTACAGTCATTTGGCAGACCAGATCTCTTCAAATGTCGATTCCTTACCCAACTCCTCCGTGGTGATATTCAATTCATTGCCTTGGGAACGTCAGGAGTGGCTTCACACGAATGGAAGCTGGCGCCAAATTCAGGTGCCGTCCATGGGATATACCGTGATATCTAATCATGTGGGCCAGGATGCTATGGATGAAATTGCATCCTCCACTGAGGTGGTCCCGGGAATGCGGGATTCGGGATTTCAGGTTTCTGCTAATGAGCGTGTCGTGGAGAATGACACCTTCATCGTAAGGTTTGATCGGAACGGAGCTATCATCTCCATCCGGGACAAGGCAGAAGCTCGAGAAGTCATTCCGCAAGGCTATCCGGGAAATGCACTTCGTGTGTATCACGACGAGGGAGATGCTTGGGATTTCAGTCATGACTATTCAGCGCATACGGGTATGCCATTAACGCTTCATGACATTCACGAGCTTCGTGATGGTCCCAAAGTTGGGTTGATTTTCGAGTATAACTATGGAGAATCCGCTCTGGTCCAGACTGTCGTTCTGACAGAAGGAAGCAGACGCATTGATTTTGAGACGACTGTCGATTGGAGAGAGCATGGGAAAATGCTCCGTACTTCATTCCCGCTGAATATCCGTACAGACCAGGTTCACTGTGAGATCCAATTTGGCAGTTTGACCAGACCGACCCATCGGAATACCATGTGGGACTTCGCCAAGGATGAGATATGCGCTCATCAGTGGATTGACTTATCGGAGCCGGATTATGGAGTCGCACTGCTGAATGATTGTAAATATGGTCATCGAGCCATCGATAACGTGCTTGATCTGAATTTGCTGCGCAGCAGCTCATACCCAGACCCCGAAGCAGATCGTGCGGAGCATAAGTTCACCTACTCGTTATATCCGCATCAAGGCAATCATGTTCAGGCTGAGGTCTATCGAAGAGGTAATGAACTGAACATCCCGCTTCGTACAGTTTCCTTATCATCTGTATCTGCGAAGCAGAACGGTAAGCTCCCGTATTCCAAAGCATTTCTTCAACCAGATCATCCGCACATCATGGTGGAATCGGTCAAAAAAGCCGAAGAGGGTGACGACATCATCGTCCGTCTATTTGAAACTTCAGGAATCCATGCCTCCACAGCATTACAACTTGGATTTCAGGTAGCAAATGCTTGGACGACGGATCTTATGGAAAATATGATTTCAACCGTTCCAATTGAAGAAGCATCCGAGATCGCTCTGTCCTTCACACCATTTGAAATCATTACGATACGACTGAAGTTAAGCCAGGTATAGCTGGGGCGATTCTCCGTCCCTTATAAGAAAGGAGAGGTGGGAATGTGATCAAGACACGAGAGAGCAACAATCGATTGATGAAGCGAATCTGGCAGCATAAGCTCTTTTATTTGTTCATGCTGCCCGGCATCGTCTGGTTTTTCCTGTTTTCTTACGTGCCGCTATATGGAATCCAGGTTGCTTTCAGGGATTACAACTTCATTGGTGGTTTCACGGGAAGTCCTTGGGCTGGCCTAAAGTACTTCGAACAGTTCTTCAATTATTACCAATCCGGTGACATCATCCGTAATACGATCATTATCAGTCTCATGAAACTGCTGATTGGTTTTCCGATGCCGATTATTCTTGCACTCCTGTTAAATGAAGTCCGAATGATCAAATTCAAAAAGACGGTTCAGACCCTTTCCTACTTGCCTTATTTCGTATCCTGGATCGTTGTGGTCACTCTGATGCAACGGCTTCTAACGCCGTATGGGGGTCCAGTCAACGACTTATTGGGGTCATTTGGAGCGGAGTCGATCCAGTTCCTGAACAATCCAACGTGGTTCTATCAGATGATCGTTGGTTCGGACATCTGGAAGAATATCGGTTGGAATTCCATCATTTTTATGGCTGCTATTGCGGGTATTGATCAGCAGCTTTACGAAGCTGCCAAAATGGATGGTGCAGGACGCTTCAGGCAGATGTGGCACATATCGCTTCCGGGTATCCGCAATGTGGCCATCATATTATTCATACTCGCCGTGGGCAGTCTGATGAGCGCGGGATATGAACAACTGCTTCTCCTGAATGGACCGGCGACCGCAAGTCTGGGCAGTGTACTGGACGTACACGCCATTAACTCCGGTATCCGGGAAGGGCGTCTCAGTTACGCTGCAGCTGTCGGACTATTTCAAAGTGTTATCGCACTCATTCTGGTTGTAACCGTCAATCGCATCGCTCGCAAAGTCAGTGATGTATCCCTGTTCTAAGGAGGTGACCTTATGGAACGAAAATGGTCTTTATTCTCGGTGCTTAACTATACCTTTCTTGCTTTAGTTGGATTCTCCATGATCTACCCGTTTATTTACATTTTGGCTTATTCACTGAATGACGGTAAGGACTCGATGCAAGGGGCAATTTATTTTCTTCCTCGCCAATTCACGTTGGATAACTATGCCCAGGTATTCGATAACGCACGAATCTGGAAGGCCTATCAAATTACGATTATGCGCACCGTGCTCGGTACCTTCCTCCACGTTGTGCTGTGTACACTCATGGCCTACGCACTTTCCAAAAAATCATTGCCTGGTCGCTCCTTTTTTACCTTTTACATCTTTTTGCCCACGATTTTCAGTGCGGGATTCATTCCGTTCTTCATTACACTCCAAAAGCTGCATCTGATCAATAGCTTCTGGGTGTACGTTCTGCCTATGCTGTTCAACTTCATGCACATCATCATTATTCGGACGTTTCTGCAAGGCATACCGGAAGAGCTGGAGGAATCTGCCCGAATTGACGGGTATGGTGATTTTCAAATTTTTATACGAATCATTCTGCCTCTCTCCGGACCGGTACTGGCAACCATCTCGCTCTTTATTGGGGTTGCCCACTGGAATGACTGGTTCTCGGGCGCTTATTACGTATCCAACAAAGATTTGATCCCAGTGCAGACCCTATTGCAAGAAATGCTGACTGAAGCAGAGGCGCTATCCAATTCGATGCAGCGTGCAGCACAGCAGGGTGGGCAGACCGTTGGTGGTGTCGGCGGAGCTGGAGCAACTCCTGAATCCCTTCGTATGGCATTGCTGGTCATAACGGTTTTCCCGATCTTATGTATATATCCGTTTCTGCAACGATATTTCGTGAAGGGGGTTATGATCGGTTCGGTTAAAGGGTAGATCATCTTGGCCTGAAATTGCTAGAGCTTGACCAGATCATATATTCAAGGAGGCGATTGGTTTGAACAGCATTTGGTCAAAAGGTGTATCCATGTTGCTCGTATCCATCATGGTTGGAGGTTTACTGAGCGGCTGCACGAGTTCATCCGGAAACGGGGAAGGAACAGAAGGGGATAACGGTAGTAAACTCAAAATATTGCATAATTGGAATGGCTCGGGCGGATCGGATAATGGAATGACACCTGTGGAGGAAGTGATCAAAGAGAAAACGGGTGTTTCCTTGGAGTGGGAATATACAAAAGGCAGCGAGACGGAGAAAGTAAACCAGATCTTCGCTACACAAGATTTGCCGGATATCTACACCGGGCCTGCATGGGGAGGTGAGCTGGACGGAATCATCAAGGCTGCCAAAGAAGGGCAGCTGGTTGATATATCCGATAAATTGGGAGATTATCCGAACCTGGCCAAATCCATTGCGAAAGAGAATGTACCGCCAGCACTCTATGAAAAAGCAATAGATGCGTATGACGGTAAGAAATATTTACTCTTACAAAATCAGCCTGCGACGAACGAAGATGGCATGGATTGGTTGTATGGCTTCTATGTTCGCAAAGACATTGCCGAGAAAGTCGGCGTTGATCCACAGTCTGTCGTGACCAAGGAAGACTTCTATAACTTCCTCCAAAAAATTAAAGATGCCAATCTGAAGGAGAGCGGTCAACCCGTTTTTCCGCTGGGCGGCTTCAGTAACGGATGGTCCGTGGGTATCGGCAACACGATGTTCTATTCGGGCGCAGGCTATGTAGACAAAGGTGACGGAACGGTAGAGCATAACTTTTTCACCAAAGGTTATGAAGAATACACGCTGTTCTATCGTAAACTGGTTGAAGAAGGGCTGATGGACCCCGAAGCCTTTACTCAGACCGATCCCATCGCCAAGGAAAAAATCAATCAAGGACGCATTGCTATCCTTGCTGCACATTACCCGGCCATTTTGGACGCCTCCAAAGAATATGTTACTTCCCATCCTGGAAGCGATTACATCCCGATCGGACCGTTGGAACGGGCAGATGTTGATCCGAGCCGGCCTGTCGATCTTGGCATTCAAGGAAACAACGTAACGGCTATCACCAGTAGCTGCAAGGGTGCGTGTGTAGATGCAGCACTCAAGTTCCTCGATTACATGGCATCTGACGAAGGCTTCATGCTGGCACGTTACGGAGTTCAAGGGGTTCATTGGGATATGAAGGACGGCAAACCTGTACCGAACCAGGAATGGTTCGACAAGTTTACAGCAGATCAATCCGGTAAAGTTCGCAAGAGTGTGGGCATCAGCATCGGACTGGAATCGATCACGGGTTTAGATCGCATCAACTCGGCAGCAGGCGGAGACATCTGGGCAGATCAGGATCGGCTCGATGCCATGGAAAATGCCCGGAAAATCCTGCGTCCAAATGGTATTCACGTAATAACAGCCTATAACCCGGGCGATGTGATTACCAAGTCACCGGAATGGGAAATGCTGAAGCCTTCCATGGACCGGATGGGAGATGCCTGGAAGGAAGCCATTTTCGCAAAATCAGATGAAGCGGCCCTTAGCATTATCAACGATCTCAGGGATCAGCTTCGGAAGACCGGATACGATCAAGCGATGCAGTTCACCAATGAGAACCTGAAAGGAAAAGATATCGTAACTGTTCAAATGCCGAACTAATGCCGAAGGGGCAGGTTACCGATTAGCACGGGAGTCACATAGGCTTTGCAGCGCCTTGGTCAACAAGTCGAGCAAAGCCTATCCCTTTTGAATCAGGAGCACCGTTTATGTTGGAAAAAATGAATTGAAGGAGATGTAACCAATGACGACGTTTAGACCACCATCGGTTCCGTTGATCACGGTAGACCCTTATTTTAGCGTATGGTCTGCTGCCGATCACCTCTATGATGATACCACTCGGCACTGGACGAACCATCCGCAGGGCATGGTCGGCATGATTGCCATTGACGGCAAAATCAGAAGGTTTATGGGAAAAATAGGTATTCGTGAAGATGCAGCCGTTGACGAGCCGGATGCGCTCATGCAGACGAATCTTACCGTTGAGCCTGTAACTACCCGTTACACCTTTGAAGGAGAGGGCATAGAGCTGGAGGTTCATTTTACCACGCCACTATTGCTCGATGATCTGGAGTTGTTATCCAGACCAGTGACGTATGTTACGTTCCATGTTAGAGCGATAGACGGTCAGGGCCATCACGTGAAAATCTATTTTGATGTGACAGGTGAATGGTGTGTACATTCCCCTGATCAGCAAGTTACCTGGGCATCTCATGTAATCAATGAGCAGTTGCATGCATTGTCCATGGGAACAGTGGAACAGCCTGTATTAAAACGTGCCGGCGATGATACGAGAATAGACTGGGGACATATGTATCTGGTGGTTCAGCAGACTTCTCAAAGTCATTCGGTCATTCATTCGGTATCCAGCCGTGAACAGTATGCCCGAACGGGTCGTTTGAAGACAGAAGATGACTCTCGTAAGCCGCGGTCCATCACTGGAGATATGCCTGTTATGGCAACCGAAATGGATATGGGATCTATCCATAAAGAGTCAGCCTCACGCTATCTGATGCTCGCCTATGATGATATTCATGCGATTGAATATTTTCACAAACCGCTGAATGCGTATTGGAAGAAAGATGGTGTGACATTCCATGCAATGCTGGCAAAAGCAGCGGAGCAATATGAAGAGATTGTACAGCGGTGCAATCGCTTTAATCAGGAGCTTTTAGCGGAAAGTCAGGCCGCAGGCGGGAAGCAATATAGAGACATCCTGGCACTGACCTATCGGCAAGCGATTGCTGCACATAAATTGGTTGCTGATGAAGCGGGAGAAGTATTATTTTTCTCCAAAGAGAATTTCAGTAACGGCTGCATCGCTACGGTGGATGTGAGCTACCCGTCGATTCCGTTGTTCCTGAGGTATAATCCCGAATTGGTCAAAGGCATGATGCGCCCAATCTATAGGTATGCGGAGAGCACGGATTGGACGTTTGATTTTGCTCCGCATGACGTCGGAACTTATCCTCAAGCCAATGGTCAGGTTTACGGAGAGAACAAGCTTGAATATCAAATGCCTATCGAGGAATGTGGCAATATGCTCCTGATGGCAGCAGCGGTATGCAAATATGAGCAGCAGGTGGAATTTGCACGTGAGCATTGGGGGCTTCTGACCGCATGGGCTTCGTATTTGCTGCAGCATGGTCTGGACCCGGATAATCAGCTGTGCACCGACGACTTCGCTGGACATCTTGCGCACAATGCGAACCTGTCGATTAAAGCAATTTTGGGTATTGCCGCTTATGCCTACATGAGCGCTGAACTTGGTTTGACTGATGGTGTCGTTTACCGTGAAGCTGCAGAAAAAATGGCAGATGAGTGGGCATCCATGGCAAATGCAGAAGATCACTACAAGCTGACCTTTGACAGCTCGAATGAGTCATGGAGCATGAAATACAATCTGGTATGGGACCGCCTGCTCGACTTCAATCTTTTTCCGAAAGAAGTGTATGCCAAAGAGTTGGCATATTATCAGCTAAAACAGAATCGATACGGCATACCGCTGGATAGCCGTGAGACGTATACCAAGTCCGATTGGCTCGTATGGTGTGCCTCCATGAGTGAAACGCAAGCCCAGTTTGAGCAGATGATCTCACCACTTTGGGATTTTATGAATGAGACATCGAGCCGTGTGCCGGTAACGGACTGGTATGATACCATCACCGGAAAGCAGTTGAATTTCCAAAATCGTTCGGTCGTCGGTGGATTTTTCATTCCTTTGCTAACCACAGCATCTGCATCAGATCAACATGAGAACAGGTGATGAATGTGGAATCGGAAATCACGGACATTCACAAATTACTGCAACAATTCAAAAATCCTGAGGCGACGTATCGGCCACAACCCTTTTGGTTTCTAAATCATAATTTCACCAAGGCTGAGCTTGAAAGCCAAATTCAATCCATGTATGAAGCGGGTGTTGGTGGCGTAGTTTTGCATGCACGTCATGGAATGCAGACCCCGTACCTGTCCGAAGAGTTCATGGATACGCTGGAATTTTGCACAAAGGAATGCGAGAAGCGCGATATGGTGGTCTGGCTGTATGATGAGGACAATTGGCCGAGCGGAACACTTGGCGGTAAGCTGACAAGGCAGCATCCCGAATATCGGATGAGATACTTGAGGGTCGAGGAACGAAGATACTTACACAAAGCACAACAGGGAACGTTACCTCTCGATTTTGTCGCCTACGATAACAATGAACTCATCGCTATTCTCGTTTATCGTGCCATCCAGCAAGATGGGGAATGGCTGATATATGATCAACCCGAAGACATTACAGCGTTATATGGGCAGGAATGGAAACCGGATACGGACGATGATTATATCATACTCGCCTGTTGGTCCTGTGAAATTGCCGAAGGAATCACGTTTGCAAATGGCTATTACCTGGACACCTTGAATCCGGAAGCGGTTCAGGCTTTCATTCAATGGGCTTATGAGCCGTTTCAGCAATTACAGCCACACTTCGGTGCGACCATTCAAGGCGTATTTACAGATGAACCTGGACTCATGATCCACGATGGTTTTTTTGGCGTAGAAGCTATTCGAACGTCTGTTCAAGATGTGAACGCAACTTTGCCCGGAATGGTGTTTGCTTGGACCCACGGGATGGCGGAACGGTATCAACAGGAGAACGGATATGAGCTAATTCCCTGCTTAGGCGCTTTGTTATATGGGATGGCTGATGGCAACAGATCTGTGAGGCAGGATTATTATGATACGATTACCCGTTGGTATGTCGAAGGGTATCATGCGGCTATTCGTACGTGGTGCGAGTCACGCAGTTTGCTGTATATTGGCCATACACTGGAGGAGCCAGTGTGGGGGCAGGCTCGGTCGCAGGGCAATCAAACCCGTGTATTGCAACAATTCCATTATACAGGTGTGGACTACCTGACACACGGGATCGGTACAAGGGAGAATCCGCATCGTATCGTATCCGTAAAGACCGCAGCGTCTGTCGCTCAGCTGAATGGGAAAAAGAGAGTCATCTGCGAGTCCTTTGGTGCGAGTGGTCATGCCTACGCGATGCGACAAAGGAGGCTTGATGCCAATTTCATGGCATTTCTGGGTGTGAATCTGTTTATTCCGCATGCATTCTATTATTCGTTTGCAGGATATCGAAAAACGGATTTCCCGCCTACTGAATTCAAGCATGCTCCGCACTGGCCTCATTATCGTGCTTTTGCCGATTATCTTGGGCGGCTGAGTGTACTGGGGGCTTCCACGAAGCGCATGCCGGAAGTGCTGCTATTGTCACCGATCCATACGGTGTATGAGCATATGTTCGTATCCGGTGAATCGAATCAGCATCCAACTGCGGATCAATTGTTCTCCTTATTGTCTGATCGTATGCTGCGCAGCTCCATCGATCACGATTATGTAGATGAGTGCCAGTTGAGAGAGGTAAAGAATGCTCAAGCTGACAGATATCCGTATGCCGGTAATCTAAACGCATATTCGATTTTGATTTTGCCTGAAATTACGGTTATGTCCACGGATATCGCAGAACAGCTTGTATCCTTTGTCAACAGAGGTGGAACGCTTATTGCTATTGGGGCAATTCCTTGTGATAGTGGAATCCTGCGGCAAGATCCGGACATATTGAAGCCTATGAATGTACTATTTGGTTCCAACCCTCAGCACGGAAAATTACAAGCAGTTGGCAAAGGGCACAGCCTATTCTATTCCATGAACAATACAGTCCATGAAGATGAGGGAGCGGAAGGAGAACCGGACGAGGATCGACATCATAATGATACGCTTATGAAGTTTTGTGTTCAGTTAAGAGAGTTAATGACAGTACAACCGGCCATTGCTTGGATACAGGTTGAAGGGCACGCCGAGGATCTAATTAGCGTTGAACGAACATTCGAAGGTCATGTGTATACATGGCTGATGAATTGGTCGGAGCAGCCCGTGTCCATTCAACTCGATCCGAATCGAATGAACAGTTACATGGAAGAATGGGATTTGGAAAACGGGAGTGTGAATTCGCTAAGTCATGATGCTGTTCTAACATTGGTACCGGGGGAGCTTCGTGTACTATCGGTTAGATATGATCAAGCAACCGATTCATTTGACCCCGATGATCATAGATTTTCCTTTCCGAAAGAGCACGTGAAGGGTAAAGCTCAGTGTTCCACCGAGGTGATGGTTTTAGGTGATCAATGGCAGTTTCAGACCGTAGAACCCAACGTACTTGTGCTGGATCAATGGCAGGTAACGTTGAATGACCGCAAGTCCAGGATGAATGCAGCGATGCCAGGTCAAGTCAATACGTACCGTACAACATTTGTCGTGACAGAGGAATGGATCGAGCTTATGAACTCGCAGAAAGGTTCAGAACATGCAAACGAATCAGGAGAGGAACTTCGCTTCACCAAGATGGAGCTGATTCTTGACGAGATTGAGCAGAAGATTCCATCCCATATCGGTTTTCTGCAGCGCAGACGTAATGTTGAAATCTTTGTTAATGGAGTACGGATGGAAGCACTCCGACCATCACCGTGGCAAGATATTCATTACAATGGTGTGGACATTAGCAAACACCTCGTGAAAGGCGAAAATGAGCTTGAAGTTCTCACGGTTTCATTGCTGGAGCCTATGCCTGCCATTTCCTTTCCTGCTTATCTGATTGGTTCATTTGCTATAGAAGATCAGACTACTTTAACCGTGGAACGGGAACAACTGGCAGGGGTATGGAATGCCGCCGGTTATCCATTCTATTCGGGAGCAGCATCATACTCGCAGCAAGTGGACTTGTCCAATGTCAGCTTGAATCCGGCAGATAAACTGTGGCTGGAAGCGGAAGATATTAGAGAGACGGCACGGCTTTATGTGAATGGGGAGGATGCTGGCATCCGCTTATGGCCTCCCTATCATTGGAATGTCACGTCTTATATTTTGCCGGGGATTAATGTAATCGCCATTCAAGTGGGCAATACACTGGAAAATGTATACGGAAAGTCATCACTGCCTTCAGGCATGAACGGGTTAGTAAAACTGGTGACTAGAACCTTAAAATAATGCAATATTCCGGTTCTGGGCAAGTAACTGTTGAGCAAGAATACGTACACATAAAAGTCGCCATATTGGCGGCTTTTTTGGCATTGAACAGGAAAGACTGAAGTTTGCTGCGCTGGAAATAATTATATTTATAGCAGGTTATTCATTAAATCCTTAGACCTCACACGTTATGAAAGCGATTTAAATATGTGTTGACGAAAACCATTTTCATAATTATTATGTAAATGAAAATAGTTTTAGAGAGGTGGATATCACAGTGAAGCAATATTTTGAGAAGGCTCAGAAGTTTGGTAAATCGTTCATGCTTCCTATTGCTGTTTTACCTGCGGCGGGTCTATTACTGGGGATTGGAGGCGCCTTATCCAACGCCAATACAGTTAATTCGTATCCGTTTTTGCAGATCACGTGGCTGCAGCAAGTGTTTACAGTGATGAGCAGTGCAGGAAGTATTGTGTTTGATAATCTGGCATTGATCTTTGCCATTGGTGTGGCGGTTGGACTTGCCAGAGCGGACAAAGGTACAGCAGGTTTGGCTGCAGGTCTTGCCTATCTGGTGATGAATGCATCCATTAATGCGATGTTGGTCAATTCGGGGAAACTTGCCGCAGATCATTTGGCTAGTGCCGGTCAAGGTATGGTACTCGGTATCCAGACACTGCAAACCGGTGTGCTCGGAGGGATCGTCGTCGGATTGGTTACCGCATGGCTTCATAATCGGTACAACAAAATAGAACTTCCACAATTCCTTGGATTCTTTGGAGGTTCACGTTTCATTCCTATCGTTTCATCTTTTGCGGCCATTTTTATAGGTATTGCGTTGTTCCTGATCTGGCCAACCATCCAGCTCGGCATAACGCAGCTTGGAGGTTTGGTCGATAGAACTGGGTATATCGGAACACTGTTGTACGGATTTGTTTTACGGATGCTGGGTCCACTTGGGTTGCACCACATCTTTTATCTGCCTTTCTGGCAGACTGGAGTCGGAGGAACAATGGAGGTTGCGGGAAAAGTTTACGAAGGAACACAGAATATTTTCTTTGCTCAACTGGGAGACCCTGCAACCGAGAAATTCTTCTCGGGTACATCCCGATTTATGTCAGGACGTTTTATCACGATGATGTTTGGTCTGCTTGGTGCCGCACTCGCTATTTATCATACAGCCAAGCCTGAACGTAAAAAAGTAGTCGGCGGACTGATGTTGTCTGCGGCACTCACCTCGTTCCTGACAGGAATTACAGAACCACTTGAATTCTCATTCCTGTTTGTTGCTCCAATCCTGTATGTGATTCACGCTGTATTTGATGGTTTGGCATTTATGTTATCGCATATTTTCGAGATTACCATCGGTCAGACTTTTTCAGGCGGATTAATCGACTTTATCTTATTCGGGATACTTCAGGGTAATGCGAAAACCAACTGGATTATCGTTCCTATCATCGGTGTGGTCTGGTTCTTCCTGTATTACTTTACCTTCCGAATTCTGATCGTTAAGCTCAATTTAAAAACTTCAGGACGTGAGGATGAGGGAACAGCGGAGCCAGAAGCCAAAACACAAAGTCAGCAAACGAATACACCGTCATCCGCAAAAGGGGCAGAACGATCGATAGCCATCCTGAATGGATTGGGCGGTGCAGACAATATCAATGAATTGGATTGCTGTGCAACGCGGCTTCGCGTATCCGTGAAGGATATTGAGAAGGTTCAAAAGGATGCACTTACAGCTACGGGAGCCAAAGGGGTCGTCCTGGTCGGTAACGGAGTGCAGGTTATTTACGGCCCTCAGGTAACGGTGATCAAAAATGAAATCGAAGAAATTATGGAAACGGAGTAATTGCAATGAATATAGATAAATTGGGTTTACAAAGCGGTCTCGTCGTATCATGTCAGGCATTGGAGCATGAGCCGCTTCATAGTTCGTTCATCATGGGACGCATGGCAATCGCAGCAAAAGAAGGTGGAGCCATAGGTATTCGTGCCAATACGGCGGCTGATGTGAAAGAGATTAAGGAACAGGTTAATCTTCCGGTCATAGGTATTGTGAAGAGAAATTACGGAACCAATCCGGTCTTCATTACACCAACGATCGTGGAAGTGGATGAGCTTGCCGAGGTGCATGCGGAGATCGTTGCGGTTGATGCGACGATGCGAGCCCGGCCGGATGGTAAAACACTGGATGAATTCGTGCATGAAATTCGTACCAAACATCCTCAACTTCTATTAATGGGGGATATTTCGACCCAAGAGGAAGCTATAAATGCAGAACGGCTCGGCTTTGATCTGATTTCTTCTACATTAGTCGGATATACAGAGGAAACAGCAGGGGTTAAGCTGTACGATAATCAATTTGCGGCCTTGAAGGAAATTCTGGCAAGTGTGCAAACACCTGTTGTTGCGGAAGGGAATATCATGACGCCCGAGATGGCAGCAACGTGTCTCGAAGCTGGTGTCTATTGTGTTGTTGTCGGTGGGGCCATTACGCGTCCCCAACAAATTACGGAACGTTTTGTCGCTGAAATCGCAAAATTGAAGGAGTCTTCTCCTTCTGCTAAATAAAAAGAGAAAACATGAAAACAGCCAACGAATCAAGTTGGCTGTTTGTTTATTCAGCAGAATAAAGAGCTTTTAACGTTTGCTGGCGCGCATGAAGTAAATGTTCATCCTCAAGTAATAGAAGCGAGATCACATCCAGGATGTAAATAATGGCCAATTGGCTGTTGATGAAGTTCACATCTCCGTTTCGCCCGATATCCGGGGTAAAAATACACAAATCCGAAATTTCAGACAGGGGTGTATGATCAAAATTAGTAATTCCCACGACTTTGCTTCCTCTTTTTTTGGCCGCGTTTAATGCGTCGCTGACTTCTAATGTTCGTCCAGAATTAGATAAACCAATAACCAGATCATCTTCGCCCAGAAGAGAAGCACTCATGATCATCATGTGAGAATCGGTTACCGCATCGATTACGATATCCATCCGCATGAGCCTGTATTTGAATTCCAAAGCAGACAAGCCTGAACTTCCCAAACCATAGACATAAATTTTGCGAGCTTCTTTTATGTACTGGACCACTTGTTCAATTTTGTCGGTATCCAGCATTTCCGCGGTCGCATTTATAATATCATTGTGAATCTGTTGTGTTCGTATAAAAAAATCCGTTTCATTGCGGGGTTGGTGTACTTCGCGGCTAAGCCGAATTTTAAAATCGACAAAGGTGGAACAACCTACTTTTTTGCAAAATCGAGTAATGGTGGACATGGAAGCATTGGTGTACGTAGCCAGATCCCTAATATTGATGTTATTAATGGATGATTTATTGAGCATAACATAATCGGCTATTTCCTTTTCTTTTGCTGAGAAGCGCTGGTATTCAAGCTGTAGCATATCAATGACACTGGAGGACATTCGGATTCTCCTTTCCCAGAACGTGTTAACTTCTATATAGTCTATCCTCATTAGTCTACTTCCTAAAAGCCAAATCATCAAACCTTTATAAATAGACGTATCGTTTCATTGGATGATGTTAAATACCATATTAATTATTATGTTAACTAAAAATATCATTCGTGAACAGTATAAATAAATGTCAGAGTTTACATACGTTTTACTTCAAGCTGACTGGATACTGATTTCCACTTGCTATGATTGGCCTGTTTGGATTTTGATAATCCAACTAATCATACATAAAAAGGAGAGAATTATGATCAGTCACCTCTACAAAAAGTGTTTACCCATCCTGTTATCGCTTTCTTTGGTATTCGGATGGTTCGCGGGATTTGGGGGAGCCAATTCAGTCCAAGCCGCATCGTCTTCCGAGCCGGATATTCTGTTACAGCGCAGCGCCGAATGGAATTATTTTGATCAGGGTCAGGATTTACTGACAGAATGGCGTACCTACGATGATTTGTCCTCCTGGAAAACGGGACAGGCTCCATTTGGGTATAAGGACAACGGCAATGGCGTGAGCACTTCCTATTTTGGAGCCCTCAAAACAGAAGTCAGCTACGGTCTGGACAAAAAATTAAAACCCCGCACGACTTATTTCCGCACAAATCTAAACGTTAACAAAGATGAAATCAGCAGCTACGGACAAATTCTCGGCACATTCGGCATTGATGACGGGGCAGTTATCTATGTCAATGGTGTAGAGATCCGTCGCTTTGGCATGCCGGACGGAGAGGTTGAGTACACTACCAAAGCAACCTCAAATAAGGACCTGCCGGTAATGTATGAGGATATCGATTTGACTGAGCCGATGAAAGCCAATTTGCATGATGGCTCGAACGAAATTGCGGTCGAAGTACATCAACAGAGCGACAGCAGTTCTGACCTGTATTTTGATATGGAGCTTAAGGCATTGGCTGATGCGCCATTGCTGGATATCAGCAAAGTTACGGTTACTTTCTATGGTGATGCGACAAGTGCCAAAGGTTTCACTTGGTATACACCACTTGCATCTGCACAGAGCACTGTTCAAGTGGTACCTAAACAGGGAGGCCTTGCAGATTTCAGTCAGGCCCAAAGCTTCAACGGACGCGAAACCGTGGCCTCCAACTCCCCGGGAGAAATGGTGCATAAGGCGGAAGCGACGGGTCTTACGCCAGATACCGCTTATTATTTCCGCGTTGGTGATCAGAGCCTGGACATATGGAGTGAGGTTGGAACGTTCAAAACGGCTCCGGTTGATGGAGACTTTACCTTCATTGACCTGACAGACACACAAGCGAAGGAAGAAGATGAGGCGATTCTGTCCGGCTCTACACTTGCCAAGGCACTTGCGACTGTTCCGAATGCTGAATTTGTCGTCCATAACGGAGACGTTGTCGAGAATGGTACTTCAGAGCAAGAATGGAATTGGCTGCTTGGACATTCGCAAGCCAGTCTCATGAACACAACCATTGCACCATCCGCTGGCAATCATGAGGATGAAAATTATGTGTTCTACGAGCATTTTAACGTAAAGCAGCCAGAGGGTGCTGAAACGGTAACGGGCGCATATTACTCCTATGATTACAGTAAAGCCCACTTTATCGTACTGAACTCCAACGAGGATTCAACCGAGTATGCCAATTTCTCAAACGAGCAAGTCGCATGGATGAAGCAGGATGTAGCGGATGCGAAAGCCGCAGGAGCCGAGTGGATTATCGTTAACATCCATAAAGGTCCGTACACAACATCGAATCACGCCACGGATAGCGACATTATTGGTGCGAACGGTGAACGGAAAAAAATCGCCCCGCTCATGAACGAACTTGGAATTGATCTGGTCCTCCAGGGACATGACCATATATATGCTCGCACCAAGCCAATCAAGAGCGATGGCACCGCTGAAGATGTGTCCAAAATAACAGAGACTTTTAATGGTCAGAGTATCGAGTACTCGGTCAAACCGGATGGAACCATTTATATGATTCCCGCAACCGCCGGGGCCAAAGTATATTTCAAAAACGTAAAGCCAGAACTGGGTGAAGCATATTTCAGCTTGTTCGAGCGTGCGGAAGAAAACCATGCACGGAAATATGGCGACACTACAAGTTTGGCCAGAGGTTATGTGCAGAACTTTGTCTCCTTGACCATTAATGGAGGTAAGCTGTCCGCCATAACATATGAAATTGACCAAAATAAATATAATGCAGAACCATTTATCGTGGATACTTTCGGAATTATCAAGGAATCTGATACGGTACCTGTTCCTGAGAAAGTCAGCAAAGTAACGGTAACGTTCCACGGAGATCCGACCAATAGCAAAGGCTTTACGTGGTATACCTCTGATCAAGTGACAGAGAGCAACCTTCAAGTTGTGGAGAAAACTGCTGCAGCACCTGATTTTACACAAGCCAAATCGGTTCAAGGGCGCTCTGCCCAGCCTGCGAATGCTCCATCGGAGCTGATGCACAAAGCGGAAGTGACCGGACTCAAAGCGAATACGACCTATTATTACCGGGTAGGGGATGCTTCCCGGCAAGTATGGAGCGAGACAGGAACCTTCCGCACGGCACCGGAAAAAGGCAAATTTACCTTCATCGATCTGGCCGATACACAAGCTAAGGAAGAAGATGAAGCCATCCTTTCTTCCGAGACACTGGCTAAAGCGCTCGCCACAGTACCGGATGCACAGTTCGTCGTACACAACGGTGACATCGTGGATAATGGTATCAAAGAGGAACAGTGGAATTGGCTGCTTGGGCATTCGCAGAAAAGCCTGTTGAACACAACCATCGTTCCATCCGCAGGAAATCATGAAGACGAGAACTACGCGTTTATTGATCATTTTAATATCCAGTCACCAGAGAATTCAGCAACGGAGACGGGAGCGTACTACTCATATAATTACAGCAACGCACATTTTGTTGTGCTGAATTCGAATGAGGATTCGGACGAGTATGACAACTTCTCAGTAGAGCAGGTCGAGTGGCTGAAGAAAGATGTCCAGGCTGCCAAGAAAAATGGAGCCCAATGGATTATTGTGAACATTCACAAGGGTCCATACACAACCTCAAATCACGCAACGGATTCCGACATCATGGGAGCAAACGGTGTACGTACCAAGATTGCACCGATCATGGCCGAGCTGGGCATTGATTTTGTTCTTCAGGGACATGATCATATCTATGCCCGCACAAAACCGATCGATCAGAATGGAAAAGCACGTCAGCCAGAGATCATCACGGAGATGCAAAATGGAGAGAAAATCGAGTACTCAGTGAATCCGAATGGCTCAATCTATCTGATTCCGGCAACAGCGGGTCCAAAAGTGTATTACAAAAATAAGAGTGAAAGTCTCGGAGAAGCTTACTACAGTCTTTTTGAACGTGCAGAGGAAAATCATGCAGATAAATATGGCCCAGATCCGAACGACAACCGTCGTCCGATGCGCAGTCAGGTCCAGAATTTTGTGGGCATTACGATTGACGGCGGTAAACTGACAGCTATCACGTATGAAATTGACCAAAATCTGAACGGAGCAACCCCGTTCATTATTGATCAGTTCGGTATCGTGAAGAAAACGGAGACGACAAATCCTGGGACTGATCCTTCCAATCCGGGAACATCGAACCCGGGTTCTGGCTCTGGTTCCGGTAATGGATCAGGCAGCGGTAATAGCTCCTCAGGAACTGGCGGCAACACAGGAACCGATAACGGTTCAAACAACGGTACCGGTAACGGAACTGAGTCTGGCAATGAGCCGGGCACTGGATCAGGCAATAACGGGAACGCAGGGACTACGCCAGCGATAAAAGATACAGCCGGGCACTGGGCAAAATCTGCAATTGATAAAGCCTTGGCGGCTGGATTTGTAAATGGTTACGGCGATCAGACTTTCCGTCCAAATCAAAAAGTCACACGCGCCGAGTTCATAACGATGCTGGGTCGCGCCCTGAATATGAATACCGTAAGCGAGAGCATTCACTATACGGATGATAACAAGATTCCTTCATGGGCGAAGTCATATATTACAGCAGCGGCATCTGCTGGCATTATCAATGGTTACGCTAATGGTTCGTTCGGTCCTGGCAAGACGTTGAGCCGTGCGGAGATGGTGACCATGATTGCACGAGCTGGCGGGATCCCAACGGATTCCAATGCGAAGCTGGATTTCAAAGATGCAAAGGGTGTTCCGGCATGGGCAGTATCCCATGTAGCTTCTGCCGTGGAGGCAGGTCTGGTAGGCGGTGTTGGTGGCAATCGATTTGCCCCAATGCAGACAGCCACCCGGGCTGAGGCCGTTACGCTTATTATCGGTCTTCTTGAACAAACAAAATAACGCCAAAATAATGCCTCCTAGAAACCAATGTGGAACTATCCGCATTGGTTTCTTGCTTATTTAGAAGACTTGGAGATAATAATGAAGACGTTGCAGAAGAACCAGAGTCCCTGTACTGTGGATGGATCGTTAATTGAACTTGTAAATCTGATTTAGAACTAAACAATAGTTAAGATAAGGAAGGACATAAATGAAATCTCAAACCTCTGCGCGCATCAAACTCCCGGCGGGATTTTGGGCAGGATTACATCAATTAGGGATTGTCGCCCACGATGTGGCTCGCAAAGCACAACTGCCGCTCACCATCATAACTGAACCAAGCGTCACCACCGCTCAATATTTTGCAATCTGGCAGGCTTATTCCGATCTGGTGGGTGACACTGCCGAAGGGATCATCAAGCTTGCGACTATCTTTGAAACGTCGAAATATCCGCCGAGCGTTTTAGCGACTTATCATGCTCGTGACTACCGGGACGCATTAAATCGAATGGCTCGCTACAAGCAGCTTTGTCCTCCTGAAAGCCTGTGTATTATAGAAGAAGGAGAGGACTGTTCCATTGAACTGAATTGGTTGTCTGGTGAGCAAACAGGTCCACCATTATTGGTTGGCGTCACACTGGCATTTCTTCTGGAACTTGGACGCCGGGGAACAGGTCAACCCTTAACAGCGCGGCTTGTTGAATTTTCGCTCCCTATGGGTGATGTAAAGGCCTTGGAGGATTATTTCGGTTGCCCGATTCGGATGGGTGCAGCATGTAACCGGCTTACGCTGGATCGTAAAGATTTGGACCGGCCTTTTCTTTCATATAACGAAGAATTACTGGAGATCCTTACTCCCATTCTGGACCGATCGCTGGATGAACAGCAGGGTAGTCGCTCCATTTCCGAGATGGTCAAATGGATTATGAAACGCAGTCTCATAGGTGGTCGCCCCGACATTCAGATTATAGCCAAGGAATTGGGTATGAGCGATCGTACCTTGCAGCGCCGGCTAACAGATGAAAACACAAGTTTCAAACATCTGTTGACGCAAGCCAGACATGAGCAGGCACGAGCTTACTTGGCGGACCCCACACTGGATATTAAAGAAGTAGCTTTCCTGATTGGATATGAAGACCAAAACTCGTTCTACCGAGCCTTTCGTTCATGGGAAGGGGATACGCCTACGAATTGGCGTACGGAATATTTGGGAACGAATTCCCTATCCGAAGGATCATCAAAATCATCAACGCTTCATGAATTGAATGAAATGAATGCTTTTTAACATTTGGCGTGTTATGCAAGAACTTTGGCGGAATACGCTAGTTACTGAACCATGTGGACCCTGTAATATAAACCTATCCGGAGCACAAGACTGTTTGTTAAAGAACTACGAATCAGCTTGCCGCTACAAGTAAAAATAAAAGGAGTAGTGTGATATGGATATGGGCTTACACGGTAAAAAAGCATTGGTTACAGGATCAACGAAGGGGATAGGAAAAGCCATTGCCATTGAACTTGCCAAAGAAGGAGTAGATGTACTCATTAATGGACGAAATGATGAGGACGTAGAGCGCACGGTCAATGAAATCAACTCCGATTACCCGACTACCTCGCCCCAAAAGGCTACAGCTGATCTGGTAGATAAGGGGCAAAGAGAAGCATTATTTGAGAAATACCCCCAGATTGACATTTTAGTGAATAATATGGGGATCTATGAAATCATGTCATATGATGACGTAGATGATGAGGTATGGGAAAAATACTTCCGTACGAATGTGCTCGCTGCAAACGGATTATCCAAATTTTATCTCCCTAAAATGGTGAACAATGATTTTGGTCGCATTATCTTTATCGCGAGCGAAGAAGCGGTCATGCCTTCAGGACAAATGCCGCAGTATTGCATGACCAAATCCATGCTATTATCCTTGTCCAAAAGCTTGTCCAAGTTAACCATAGGAACAGAAGTGACCGTCAATACGATCATGCCAGGACCAACCCTCTCTGAAAATGTGCAACAAATTATTGAGAGCATCTACCCTGATGAATCGATGACTTTTTTAGAAAAAGAGAAGGATTTTATGAAGAAAAACCTTCCGCAATCCGAAATACAGCGATTTATTAAGCCTGTGGAGATAGGGAGATTGGCCGCGTTTGTGTGCAGTCCTTATGCATCCGCATTCAAAGGCTCACCAATTCGCATGGATGGTGGAATGGTGCCAACCATTTTCTAGTATTACTTTCAATTCTTAACGCAAAGAACCTTGAGATTTATCTCAGGGTTCTTTTTTTGGTTTTTTTCATTGTATATATTAATCATCTTAATGAATTCATTCCAAGTCGTTATCCGTTGAGGGGATCGACTTAATTACAAGCTCAGCAAAAGCTTGAACGGCAGGAGATAACCATTTTTTCTTTTTAATCAGCATGTGGGAGTAAATGGGGTCAAACGTTTCGGAATGATTCACAATGTGAAGCTTTCCCCGTTCCACATCTTCTTTGACTGTAATGTAAGGCAAAAATGAAAAGCCAAGCCCGCTCATAACAGTTTGTTTGATGGCCTCAATACTCCATAACTGTGTAGTTTGAAACGGAGGAATATCATGCTTTACAAGATATCTTTCAAACATCGTCCGATAACTGCAGCCTTCTTCGTTGGTGATAAAAATGGATCGGTTGTTCTCCAGTTTATAATCATCAAAATGCTCCGGGCCATCTTTGCTGCAAACCAGGACCATTTTTTCCTCGACCAGCTCGTAATGAATGCATTTTTCCGGATGCAGCTCCGGATACACCATCAAAGCCACATCCACACGTCCGCTTATTAAGTCCACCTGGTTTTGCTCACAAGTACCGTTGGTAAGGATGAATCTGACTTGAGGATACTTCGACGAATATTCCCTTATGATGGGACTTAGTCTGGAAATGGTTATAGACTCTGGTGCAGCTACCCTCAATACACCTTTTACTTCCTGGTTGCATTGTATGCTCTTAATTTGATCATGGGTTGCAAGCAAATCTTCTGCCAGCGGTATTAACTCCCTCCCAAGAGGAGTAAGCTTCAAATGTCTTTTTTCGTATGTGAAAAGCTCCCCGCCAATCTCTTCTTCCAGGGACTGTATATGAGTAGTGATTGTGGATTGCGTATAGCCCAATTGGGATGCAGCCCCGGTATAGCTTCCAATCTCAACAATCGTCTGAAATGTTACAAGATGTCTGATTTCCATCCGAGTTCTCCTTAAGTTTTAGACATGTATCGATAAAATTGATAATGCTTGTAATCATTTCAATTTTATTAATGGATTAAATCATCATACAATAGAGTCCATCACATCGTAAATGACTTCTCGTGGGGGTATACCAGAAATGAAAACATTCAAAATCGCTATTCCAGAGCAGCAGTTGCATGATCTATCTATTAGACTGAAACAGGTTCGATGGCCTACTCGGTTCTATGAAGAACCATGGGTTTTGGGGACAGATGCTTCCTTTTTGAAACGATTAGTGGATTACTGGGGGGCGGAGTATAACTGGCGTGAACAGGAAGCGTGGTTGAATCGTTTCCCGCAATTTATTGAACACGTGGATGGATTTGATATTCACTTTGTGCATGTTCGGGGCGAAGGAGTTTCATCACGGCCGCTGCTGCTGACTCATGGCTGGCCAGGATCATTCGTAGAATTGTTAGAACTGATTCCTTACCTGACAACCCCATCATTATATGGTGGACAGGCTGAAGATGCATTTGATGTCATTATTCCTTCTTTGCCGGGGTTTGCATTTTCGAGTAAACCCACACAGCGTGGGGTAGGGTCGAAATATGTAGCCACACTTTGGGCAGAACTGATGGTTCGTTTGGGTTATGAAAGGTATTTTGTTCAGGGTGGGGATATCGGAGCAGGAGTCT
This sequence comes from Paenibacillus vandeheii, assembly GCF_030433635.1. Taxonomy (NCBI): domain Bacteria; kingdom Bacillati; phylum Bacillota; class Bacilli; order Caryophanales; family Paenibacillaceae; genus Paenibacillus; species Paenibacillus vandeheii. The sequence goes on along the minus strand of NZ_JAROCD010000006.1, from coordinate 383,704 downwards.
CGACGTGGTTAGCGTTCTTGTACCCTGAACGGGTGAAAGGACTTCATCTCAACTATATTCCTGGAAGCTACAAGCCACCACTCACGCAGAATACACCTGCAATGAGCAAAGAAGAGCGTTCATACCTTGACACTGTAGCGGAGTGGTTAGAACGAGAAGGGGCTTATAGCTCCCTTCATCGAACGAAGCCGGAAACCTTGGCTTTTGCGTTAAGTGATTCCCCGGCTGGTCTTGCCAGCTGGATGGTGGAAAAGTTTCAGAGTTGGAGTGATTGCAAGGGAGATATCGAAAGTTCTTTTTCACTTGATCATATCCTCACCAACATCTCGATATACTGGTTTACCAATACGATTGCTTCTTCCATTCGCATATATACGGAAGGGGCCCATATGCCACTGCATTTCGCGGAAGGTCAGCATATTACGGTGCCAACAGGAGTCTCCCTATTTCCCAAGGAGCTGCCCACGCCTCCCCGAAGCTGGGTAGAACGCGTATATAAGGTTACGTACTGGGAGAAAGCGAATAAAGGTGGTCATTTCGCTGCTATGGAGCATCCAAAATTATTTGCAGAACATCTCTATCATTTTTTTCGTTCCATTGATATTGGATAGATTGCGTTCCTAAGGATAATGGAACAGAACATATACATTTAAAAAGTCGCCTGTTGCGGCTTTTTTTATAATTATGAAATTTTATAGTATGAAACATTCGTCTGTCACTACATATTTTCTCTTACGGTATATATACAGTTTCTTCCGCCTGCCATAATATACTCTCCCCGTTCAATATGAACATGATCTCCAAGCACCGTTTTAAATAAATGTAATTCGTTCTTGCATAACCCGGTACATACGGCGGCGGCTTCACAGATGGGACAATGCTTCTCTATAAATAAGAGGCTACCATCGCCTTGATCCCTGACCTCGGCCATATAACCTTCATTTGTTCGGATTTCAGCCAGTTTCTCCAGTCTTTCCTTCACGCCAGTTACATCACCGATGTACTGAAGATATTGGTCTTGCATGTTCTTATTTCGAACACTCAGCAGCTTGTCCAGCCCTTCATTTCCAAAAGCTTCTTTCATGGAATTAATCAGACTGACGGATAACTCTGAATATCCACTAGGAAAAAAACGATCAGCCGCGGGGGTTAGTCTCCATAGCTTGGTTGGTCGACCCATGGGACGAGCCTCTTCTTCGAAAGTAACCAATCCTTCTTCTTTCAGTGCATTTAAGTGCTGCCTGATAGCCATTCCAGATAACGCAAATTGGGAGGAGAGTGCCACAACATCCATTCCACCTTGCTGCTTGAGCAGGTTAATGATTGCTTTTCGGGTACTGGTTGAGGCAGCCTTTTTCGTTTGGTCCTGGCTCATGGTGAACCTCCTTTTTAAACAACAGAATCTGCATGATTTCATACATTTTAAACAAAAATATTGACAAAGTCAAAGGCGAGCTGTAGCTTATACTTTATAAATAAAAATGTTTACTAAGTATCCGGTATCCAATACAAATCATGTATGAATTTACACTCAACGGAGCCGCTCTAGCCGCTTTCATACCCTGTTTGATGGACTTGTGTACTAAAAACATGAATTTAGGAAGAGAAATATCCTGCGATTGCGATCATTTATCCGGAGGTTATCTGAATGAACCATGTGTTAGTCTTGTCAAACACGCATCACATCGTTAAAAGTTTAAGTTTGTTGATTCGAACAGAGCCCTCCTTGCATGTCCTGGACGCTACGCGTGATGTGGTCTGTGACATTAACCATCTTCCGGATAATACTGTGATCATCGTAGATATGAATTTGGAGAATATTAAGCCGTTTATAGAACAATTTTCCGGGAAATATAGGATCGTTTTATATAGCGGATCTCTTGAAATCATGGATATTCCTAACCATCTGCAAGAAGCAGATTATCGATGTTTTAATGCTTATACGAGTCCTGAAGAAATCATTAGAATTTTAATGGGCAGCGTTTGAACAACACCAGTCTAACCCAAAATACGTTTCAAGGAGGTATAAACGATGATTCAGGTCAGTGAAACAGCATCCGAAAAGATCGTTGCAATTCTGGCAAGTGCGGTTAGCCGGAATTCATTTCTTCGAGTAGGGGTGGATGAGGGGGGCTGCAGTGGTCTGTCCTATACCCTTATCGTAGATGAACAGCAAGCAGAAGGGGATATCTTATTAGATAAAGGTGCATTTCGTATATTGGTTCACTCAAATACGGTTCCATATATTGAAGGACTTGAGATTGATTATGAAGAAAGCGGGATGTTAGGGGGATTCACCATGAATAATCCTAATGCAAAAGTGTCATGTGGCTGCGGGGCCAGTTTCAGAATGGCGAATTACCGTGGCGAGGTTAAAAAATGTGATTAAATGATATGATGTTCGGAATAATTCCAAGTAAAATCTCATATTAAACATACAATGAAGGAGTTTTCTGTTCGCCGATTGTGCAATCATGTCTTTTCAACTCAGGGAGAGAATGTCATGAATATTTTTGAGAATCACATACCTTTGGAAAAATTGAAATTGAATGAGCCATTAAAGGACCATACCTATATAAGACTAGGTGGTAAAGCAGACATACTTATTCATCCTACTACGAAGGAAGAAATTATTAACATAGTTAACATTGCAAAAGTACATCAAATACCTCTGACTGTCATTGGCAAAGGATCAAACGTCATTATTAAAGATCAGGGGCTGCGTGGAATCACGCTCTCTCTGAGCCAATTCGATCAAATTGCGGTCTATGGTGACAAGATTGTCGCGCAAAGCGGTTCCAATATTATCGACGTCTCACGGATCGCTTTGGATAACAGTCTAACGGGTCTGGAGTTTGCATGTGGAATACCAGGGAGCACAGGTGGTGCTTTATATATGAATGCGGGAGCTTATGGCGGTCAGATGGATGAAGTCGTCGAGCAAGCGCTTGTTGTTACTAAACATGGAGAACTGGTTAACATCGCCCGCGATGATATGCAGCTTGGGTATCGAAACAGTATCTTCCGAACAGATCAATACATCATACTTGAAGTCGAATTTAATCTCAAAAAAGGCAATAAGGATGTTATCTCCAGTGTCATGCAGGATTTAACGTTCAAACGGGAATCCAAACAACCGCTTGAGTACCCTTCTTGCGGAAGTGTTTTCAAACGTCCAGAGGGATATTATGTCGGGAAACTTATTCAAGAATGTAATTTACAAGGCACTCGCATTGGGGGAGCTGAAATTTCGAAGAAACATGCGGGTTTTATCATTAATGCAGATCACGCCACTGCTGAGGATTATTTGGAATTAATTAGATTAATTAAAAAAAGAGTGTACGATCAATTTAATATTGAATTGGAGACGGAAGTTATTATTTTGGGAGAGTAGGCAGGAAATTTAACAGATGACTACGACTTATTGGAGGTTATGTTGTGAAATTAATAGGATTGTCCGGGTCGTTGATTGGATCAAAGACACCAGTGGGTGTGGATGCTGTGCTCCAATTCGTGAAAAATAATCATCCAGAAATTGAAGTGGAGCTCATAGACTTAAGAGATTATAAAGGGATCGAATTTTGCGATGGTCGCCAGTTGGAGGATTACAATGAAGACACCCAGTCGGTGGTTCAAAAATTGATGGATGCTGACTTTTACGTAATCGGCACACCAATATATCAATCCTCTCTGACAGGTGTACTAAAGAATGTATTCGACCTATTGCCTGTGCAGAGCATTTACAATAAAGTGATGGGTTTTATAGCAACCGGTGGCACCTATCAGCATTATTTGGTTGTGGAAAATCAGTTAAAGCCCATTGCTGGCTTTTTCCGCTCCTATGTCGCCCCAAGCTATGTATATCTGAATAGCGATCATTTTGATGCTGAGAATAACATTAAAGATACGGAAGCACTGAGTCGGCTGGAAAAATTGGCTGAGGAACTGGTCTTCATGCAGACTCAATTAAAAGCGTCTTCCGTCCTGAAATAAGCTGTACTTCAATAAAAGAACAAAGGTAGCCGTTCAGTGCGAACGGCTGCCTTTGTTTGTTTTTCATCTTCAAAAGTTAGCAGAATTTATACATAAGAGGTGGAGTCCTCAAAATTATTTTTTCTAACGCGTGGCTTTTTCGCTTCCTCCGGTGTCTAATTAAATGTAAATCAAGAGGAGGTTCACCACCATGTCAGGAGCTCATGACACGAAACCTGTTTATCCGGATGAACAGGAAAGCATCACCATCTTTGAGAACACGTATGAACAATATCGTCAAAGAATCAGTAAATACTTCTCACTGAAATTGAACCCGTTGGTTGCAGATGATTTGACCCAGTATGTATTTTTGAAAGCGGTCGAAAACATTCATAGCTTTAAAGGGACCTCAAATTTATTCACCTGGATCTTTAAGATTGCTCAGAATACGGTGAAAAACGAATATCGCAGGTTATCGCGACAAAAAGAATCTCCTTATGATTTTACAGATTATGAATCCCAATCCATCTCCCTTGAATTTACGAAACATGTTGATATCCGAATTGATATTGGCTCCGCGTTACAAAAGCTGGATGAGATTGATCAGGAAATTATTGCATTACGCTTTTTCGTTGACTGCACCTTGCCTGAAATATCCAAGATTGTTGGAAGGCGGGAGAGTGCAGTAAAGAACAGACTATACCGGGCTTTGGAGAAATTAAGAAAAGAACTGAAAGAGTGGGGGGACATTGCCATCATGTCTATTCAAGACCTGATTTCTATTGTAAATAAAGGTGTAAGCCACGAAACGAATGATCGTACGAAGAAAGTGCATCAAGATTTGTTCGATGAACTCAACAGTAGTGTTGAACGAGTGTCTACCAAATACAAACATCGTCCATCACAAAAAGTAGTCATTGAAATTTATCCCGATTTGCCAACGTTCCATCAAGCTGTCGGAGAAACTGATGCCCCCAATTGGTTTATGGGCACATATGAAGGGCGTACTCTGAAAATTGTCTCTCCATTGAACCCTGGACCGGAGCATACGTATCAATCCATTCTGAAAGGCACAGTCCACTTGTTCGCCATGTGGCTAATCAGCGATATTAATCCTGCAGCTCCGAAATGGATCGGACAGGGCATTGGTGGATAGGAAGCTAAACAGATGTCCCAAGATTTTATTAAAGGTTCGACGGAAGATAGCATTCGCAACCAGACCATTCCATCTTTTGATGAATTAAATAACGATACGTGGGATTTTGAAACGATGAAAGGTTTTCAATTCTCTTATATGATGGTGGAATTTGTGGTTGAGCGATACGGAGTAGATGCATTAAACAAACTGATCCGTAATCCTCAAGATTTTGAAGGAATCTTTCAATGTAGCGAGACTGAATTATATAAGCTATGGGTGGAATATATCAAAATATAATTTGAATACCTTTGAAATGTTAAGTCCGGTGATGAACCGGGCTTTTTTCTATATGAGAAATGGTTATTGTAATATTATATAAACATATTTCAGTTCTTGGAGGGAGCTGCAGTTGAACACTACTTCGTCGAGCAAAAATAAATAAAATTACGAGTGTCTTGAAAGAATACAGAACAACGCATCGAATCCATGGACTCGATGCGTTTATTTTTACAACTGATTATACGACTTACCATCGACTGGTTCTAACCAAACCGTTTCTCCAGGTGTAATTGCCAAGTGTACAAACCAACTGTCTTTTGTAGCTCCATGCCAATGTTTTATAGTAGGGGGAATATTAATTACATCCCCGGATTTAAGTAATTGTGCTGGTTTACCTTCTTCTTGATACCAGCCCTCGCCACCAGTTACAATCAAAACTTGCCCAACTTTATGAGAGTGCCAGTTATTGCGAGCTCCTGGAGCAAAGGTTACACTTCCAATGGGTGCATTAAGTGGAGTCGGGTCAGTAAAGATCATTTGTAAGTATGCATCCCCGATAAAGTTTGCATCAACTTTTTGCCCTAACGGAAAGATGGCGGTCTTTTGTAATTCTTCATTTGTCATCATTGAACCCTGCTTTCTCTTAATGTTTGTAGATTTCTTTTGCGATATTAAATGCTGACCAAGCTTTCGGCCATCCAGCATAAAATGAAAGATGAGTGATGATTTCCGCAATTTCCTCTTTGGTTACTCCGTTTGCTTTTGCTTTTTGAAAATGAGGAGTTAACTGTTCGAAATTCCCGCCAGCAATCAATGCGGATACGGTTATCATGCTGCGATCGCGAGGTGATAATTCCTTCTCTCTGGACCAAACTTCACCAAATAAAACATCATCATTAAGTTCAGCAAATTTCGGTGCAAATTCTCCAAGTAATTCTCGGCCGGCGGTTTGTTTTTCGGGCATAAGCTCTTTACCTCCAATTCATTTCAATGTGCACATGACGAAGTATAGGCCTTAAAGTGAACTTTAAGTCAAGACACTATTTTTAGTTTTGTTCAAACTGTAGAAGTGTATACTAGAGGGAGAAACGAATCTAGGAAACTGAGGTTGATGCTATGACGTATTCCATTGGAGAATTTGCTGAAATTATTGGTATTAATAAAAGCACGCTCAGATATTATGAAATGGAAGGTTTACTTACTCCCCAGCGAGATGGAAATAATCTACGGGAATATACAGATCAAGATATCGGATGGGTTCGGTTTTTACTACATTTGAAAAATTCGGGAATGTCGATGGTAGAGCTAAAACAATATACTGAATGGCGTGCCATGGGTGAGGAGACGATGTATGATAGACTTCATTTGCTTGAACAGCGTAAGGGCAAAGTAGAACAGGAAATTCAAGCATTGCAAGAGAATCTGGATATTTTAAATCGAAAGATTATGTTCTATCACGATCAGATCAATGGGGATAAATATGAATTCGTTCTTTATTCAGAACAGAAGGAAGATGCTAAAGAAGAATCCACCTAACGCATCTTTAAAGGAGATTGTATGCCACAAGTGAAAAAGGTAATTCGAAGCAAGTGGTTTCTATGGATAACAGGTGTTGTCGTTATTTTGATTGCTGCTTTTTGCGTACTATCCTTCATCCTCGTAAATTCGGTATCGGCTACTTTCGAAACCGGAAGTGTTGAAGAGAGATATGCTCTACCCGGTACATACGAGGTAGATACAATGGAGATCACGGACGAACAAGGCGAGAAGCTGTACAGGATTTATTCTCCGCAATCAACGGCTGTCTCGCACCCACTCATTGCTTGGGGCAACGGAACGGGAGCTTTGCCTGATAATTATGATGAGTTGTTAAGACACCTGACCAGTTGGGGATTTATTGTCATCGATACATACAGTCAAACTACGGGCACAGGAAAAGAAATTATGGCTGCCATTGAATATATGCTCAGTGAAAATGAAGCAACAGTCAGCCCGTTTTACAAGAGGGTTCAGAAGGATCGAATTGCAGCGGCAGGACATTCGCAGGGGTCAACGGGCGTGATTAATGCTCAGACGAATTTTGAGAACGGTAATCTCATCAAAACGGTTGTATCGATTGCTCTGCCCGACCTGAAATATTGTGATCCAGAGGACGTGTATAATACTTCAGCGCTGAAGGTTCCATTTTTTGTTATGGGAGGGACCCGAGATTTTATCATCTCCCCGTCAGATTCCAACCAATTGGCCTTACGTAATGCCAACCCGGATCTTCCAGTTTTAATGGCTATGGCTAAGGGCGCTGCGCATACAGCGATAGAGCAGGATGGCGGTCAACATCGAGGTTATTTGACAGCTTGGATGAGATATCAATTAATGGATGATTCAGAGGCAAGGGGTGCTTTTGTTGGCAATCATGCTGAAATAGAAACGAATGATCATTGGAAGGATGTTACCACCGCAAATTTGCAATAGTTATCGTTCACATCATTCGAAGGGGCTGTCCCAAGTCATAAAATGGCTAGGGACTGTCCTTTTTTTTGTATGTATGAACGAGCGAGCTCTAAATTAAAGATAAGCACTTTTTTCCAACAAAATGCCAAATAAATGACAACGAAATGTTATTTCTATTTGTAACGGCTTACTTTATGCTAGATTTTAACACCGATTGAAGAGTCTGAATTTTCTCTGCGAATACTGCTATGACGGTTAATCGATGGCAGATGAGAACAAGACCTTCAGACGTAAGAACGCAAACGCAAGTAGAGAGTTTTGATGTATTTGTAAGCGATAACAAAACACGGACTAGGAGGAAATAACGTGAGGAAGAGTCGATTCATGTTCACGCTGATGGTCATTTTATTAATGGTTTCTTCGGTGCCGATCACGGCCACAGCGTATCAAAATCCACAAACGTTACCGGATGAATGGGGACAATACGGATTGGGAGATCCCTATGTATTGAAATTTAATGGATACTATTATCTGTATGTAAGCACAAGAGATACGGACGATGGTGTCAAAGTATGGAGCTCCAAAGACCTGGTGAATTGGTCGTACCGCGGCTTGGCTGCAACAGACCCCATTACGCATGGAGCTTATGCTCCTGAAGTCGTTTACTGGAACGGAATGTTCTACATGTATACATCACCTGCCGGAAAGGGGCATTACGTACTGAGCAGCACGAGTCCTACCGGACCTTTCAATGTAGTGACTGGCAATCTTGGAAAGTCGATTGACGGTAATGTGTTCATTGACGATGATGGCTCGTTCAGCTTCTATCATGCCGCGCAAGGCCGCATCGATGCTGCACCGATGAGCAGCCCCACTCAGATCGGAACGAGTGCGTCAACAGGAGTGGGCATGGGAGGCTGGACGGAGGGTTCGACCGTCTTCAAACGGAATGGAAAATACTATATGACCTATACAGGCAACCACGTATTTAGCAAAGGATATCGGGTGGATGTGGCGGTTAGCACCACAGGTCCGAGATCCGGATATGTAACTGATAGCACCAACCCGGTATTAATACGTACGGAGGGCCCAACCGTGGGATTGGGACACAATACCGTAGTAACGGGACCCAATCTGGACACTCACTATATGATGTATCATAATTTAGAAGGTAACGGAATAATTGGACCGCTGCGGCATCTGAACATGGACCGAATTGTATGGAACAACGATAAGATGATTGTGCTTGGTCCAACTTCAACGGATCAACCCAATCCGGAAATGCCTGCTTTCTACGACTACTTCGATCGTTCTGCCATCGGGAGCAATTGGAACAACGTGAACGGTGGTAATTGGGGCATCTTCAATCAAGAGCTCATGTGGCAAAATTCATTGGGCAGCTCAACTTGGTACAAACAAGTGACTGCTTCGACCAGCGCGTCCGATTATACGGCAGAATTTAACATGAAGGAAATGAATCGGGGAACTTCCACCAATCCGAGATATGGAGCTACATTTTCCTATACGGATGAGAACAATTATGGTGTTGCACTGATCAGTTCAAAGAACAAGAGACTGGAAACATTTTTCCGGGTTAACGGAGTGGATCAGGCTTGGCAAACATTCAATTTGCCCGCTGACTTCAATTATTCGAAATGGCATAACATACGCATAGAGAAGTCGGGATCAACGTTTAAATACTATGTAGATGGCATGTTCAAAGCAACACGTTCCGCCAATGTAGGAGCAGGCAAAATCGGTGTTCTAACAGAGGATACGCATGCGGATTTCGGCTACACTGCCTTTAATAACGATGTGAATGGAAGCAGTGCATGGAATGCTTCCAAGCCGATTCCGGGCACGATCGAGGCTGTTCATTATATGAAAGGTGGCGAAGGTGTCGCTTATCACGATACAACGCCTGCTAATCTTGGTGGGGCTTATCGGACCGATGCCGGTGATATTCGTCTAAATAGTGAAGCACTGTTCAACTTAGGCTGGAACCAGACCGGAGAATGGTATAAATACAAAGTAAACGTAGAGACAAGCGGATATTATGATATTGATTTTCGCATGGCTACCGCGTTGGACGGGGCTCAAATTCGGCTGTGGGATGGTGCGACCGACTTGACAGGTATCGTCAATGTACCTAATACGGGTGACTGGGAGAACTGGAGAAACATATCCAAGAAAAAGGTCTATTTAAATGCAGGGCAGCGGGAAATAAAGGTTGAATTCGTAACAGGTGAGGCCGACTTCTCAAGAATGACGTTTCATAAAAATGTCGATGTGACCAGCGTAAGCGATAATTTTAACGACGGGGACGATAATGGATGGACCCGGTTTGAAGGAACCTGGGCGGTAGAGAACGGTGAATACAGTGCCGCGAGCACTGGGCCTGCCAAATCTACAATCGGGGATTCGCAATGGGCAGATTATACGGTGGAGTCCGATATCAAGATGATCGATACAGGCGGTGACGGGGGCTTGCTCGTCCGAGTGTCCAATGCATCCCACGGCACGGAGCGAGGCCAGAACAATTATGATGCTTTACAAGGATATTACGCCTATCTGACTACAAGCGGAGTCAGTCTGGGCAAGATGAATTATAATTGGGCGCTGCTCAAGAGCAATGCGCAATCGTATTCAACCAATACCTGGTATCATATGAAAGTTGTCGTTAAGGGCACCAACATCAAGGTGTTTGTCGAGGATATGGTCAATCCGAAGATCGACTATACCGACAACAGCTTGAATCCGTTCACACATGGCAAAATCGGTGTCAGAACCGCAAATAAGCACACGCATTTCGATAACGTATCCGTTTCTCCTTGAGAAAGCAGCATGAAAATCAAGAATGAAACGGTTGTTACGAGAATTGAGGTGTATAAAAGAGTCGCAAATCGGCGGCTTTTTTGCCTTCCTCAGATCTCCTTCACCACCGCCATTTCCCAATAGCCAATTCATCAGATTTCACTGATAATGAAATGATGGAATCCAAAGAGGAAGTGGTTGGTAATGAAAAAGTGTGATCTGCTCATTGGATCTCATGTATCCTTTGGCGGGAAAGAGATGCTTCTGCAGGCGAGTAAGGAAGCCGCTTCTTATGGTGCATCTACTTTTCTGATGTACACCGGGGCGCCGCAGAATTCGAAACGAAAACCTATTTCGCAATATAATATAGAAGCAGGCCATATGCACATGAAGCAGCAGGACATTTCCAACATTGTTGTGCATGCTCCGTTCCTGATAAATTTGGCTAATAGCTACAAACGAGAGGTATTTGATTTTAGCGTACAATTCCTGCGGGATGAGATTGAGAGAACGGCTTCGCTTGGATCAAATCAGCTTGTTCTTCATCCCGGTGCCCATGTTAACGCTGGGGTAGACATCGGCATTCGGCAAATTATCCAGGGATTAAACGAAGTATTACAGGACGACAATTACCCTGAGGTCCAGATTTCGTTGGAGACGATGGCCGGAAAAGGGACTGAATGCGGAACAAGCTTTGAAGAACTGGCACAGATTGTCGATGGTGTACAACGGAATGAACGACTCTCCATATGTCTGGATACTTGTCATGTTCATGATGCAGGATACGACATTGTTCATCATTTTGACGGGGTACTGGAGCAGTTTGACAAGATCATTGGCCTTAATCGACTGAAAGTGCTGCACATCAATGATTCCAAAAATGTGCGGGGATCGAGGAAAGATCGCCATGAGAACATCGGGCACGGGCATATCGGGCTTCAAGCTTTGGATTATATCGTGCATCACCCCCAGCTCGTGTCACTTCCAAAACTGCTTGAGACGCCGTCGATTGGCAAAATAAAATATAAGAATGCTCCTTATCGACATGAGATCGCCCTGTTAAGAAGAGAATGCTCCGAACCTGTGCAAAAAGAAGAGGACTCTTTAGAAAGCAGTAAGTAGAGAGTCCTAAAAACAATCGCTTAATCATTCCATGTTTATTCTCATAGGACATATGTTAAAATGGATGGAGCACGTTACTTTTTACTAAAAGGAGGCCGCCATGCAGCCAATAGAGCCTCAAGACATCCAATCCCGGATCAATCAGCTTCTGGATCAGGACCTATATTTACACCTCGAACTCACGTCAGGTGCTTACGCAAGTCACTTCGATAGCACCAGGCACCCGGGGTCGGCATTCATTTCCAATGCGGTCATACGATATACGCAAGGATCGATCTCCGGCACGGGGCCATATCGCGTAGGCTTAAAGACTACTCACGGCTGGATATACGCTGAGGGACTTACACACATTGACGAGCTGGAACAAGAACGACTCATTCTGGCTGGTCACGATAGTCAAGGAAAGCTGGTTGTAGCCTTACAACTTAGTCGGGAATTGTTCTGATGAAAGCGGAGGATCAAATAAGCATGAATAACAAACAGATTGAACATCAACGCATTTTAGTTGTGTTTCCCCATCCTGACGATGAAGCGTTCACTGCTTCGGGAACGTTGGCGAAATACATAAAAGGCGGTGCTCAAGTCACTTATGCTTGCCTGACTCTAGGGGAGATGGGACGTAATATGGGCATCCCTCCATTTGCCAACCGTGTCACCTTGCCAATAATTCGTAAGGATGAACTCATAGAGTCCTCCAACGCAATTGGCATTCAAGATTTAAGGATGCTCGGTTTTCACGATAAAATGATCGAGTTTGAAGACCCTGAACTGCTAGATGGCCATATCTTGGCGCTGATCAAAGAGCTTAATCCGTCACTGGTCATTACTTTCTATCCGGGGTATAGTGTGCATCCCGATCATGATGCAACCGGAGCTGCGGTTACGCGAACGATTGGTCGACTGCCCGCAGAAGAGAGACCTATTGTATACTGCTGTGCATTCTCCAACAATCATGAGGAGAGCATCGGGAAAGCGGATGTGATTGAAGATGTGAGCGGATTCCTTGCCGAAAAAATGGCGTCGATTCGAGCTCACCGTTCGCAGTTCCAGGCGCCGGAACTTGTCGGCAAGCGGGAATTGGATGATGAACAAATCCGGAATCGATTTGGAAGAGAAGCATTCTGGACCTATAAATTCAATTAATTATTTTACTACAGTTTGCCAACATCTAATTTGCCTAAAAGTCGCCATTATGGCGACTTTTTTTGTTATAAGCAGGTCTTGTTCTCCCAATAGAGTCTTTTCCAAGTGGTGAATGGAGAAGGAGGGGAGAGTCATATCATGAGAATAGGGAGATGTTTGCAATATTTTATAAGTAAGTTAAAGGGATTTACAGTATGTGTATCAATCTATAAAGTATAAATACGGGTTTCCAGCCGCTTCCATGGGTAATAACGTATTAACAATTAACTTGGAAGGAGTACTACAAATGAATGAATTTCGTTCTGTTTATATGAAGATCCCGATGTTTGTCATGTTACTTGCACTTACAGCTTGCTCTGGAGAAACAGAGCCGTCGGCAAACCCTGAACCATCCGCTGTAAGCAATGAGTCAGTTTCAACTCCCACGACAGAAAATGAGGTAACCTCTGAAACGCCGCGACCGGAGACAGAAAGTTTTGATTTGATGACAGGGGAGGGCAATACATCACAAATGGCAACGTTACATCAAGGAGAAGGCTTTTCACTGTACGTGTTCGAGAAATTTTCTTTTGACGCTGCCAAAAGCCGCTTGTCGCTGACAAGCAATTCGGACTACTATGTGGATATTGAACCACTTCCCTCTGATTATGATCTGAGTAAACTTGAGACAACAGGGCGAGAGGATTTGGAAAAAGCAGGCGAGGTGTCTGATTATAGTGGCGAACTGATCGAGCATCCGCTTGGTTTCGCTGAGCTTTATCTTCAAGCCTCGGGTGAAAATGGGATAAACGATTATATGGTCTGGAAATCTGAAAAAAGTGATGCTTTTTTATTCCGTCTTCACAATCCAAAAGGCGAAGAAGCCTCCGATTTCGCTGGTCAAGTGCTTGTTTCCTTATCTACTGTTCAGGGAGAATAGTAATTAGCGTTATCTGAAGGAGTGGACGTAGTAATGCAAACAATGCGAAGCAAACGAAGCAAACGACGAATTACAGTGATAGCTATCTTACTTTTCCTCATATTGTGCATCGCATTTATTTATGTTAATGACAAGGCTGGTGGATTGTCCGATTGGCGCATGTCCAAGGCAATGGGAATGAGTGAAACCATGCATATTCCTATAGGAAAAACTCCTGAAGAAGCGATTGAGAGGTTTAGAGGTCCTAATGATTCATTACAGATCATTCATCAAGAACCGGTAGACGGGGGAATGGTTCTGTTTAAACAAAAAACGAGTCAGGCAAATAGCAGCAATCTTCAGATGGAGTATGCGCGTAAAATAGTATTCGGCTGGAAGTGGGTGTGGGGTGGCGGATATTCCATAGGTGAATCATCTCAATTCACGTCAGCGCTGGATTATATGAGCATACCTGAATTAAGTCATATATCGAAACCTTTTCCTATGCTGTTCGGACATATATTAGACCCCGCTATTAAGCGTGTTGCCGTCGAGTTCAAAAAAAATGAGAAACCAGTGGCTACCGAAGCTAAGTTGGTGGAGGTGGGCCCTGACAGCATAATCTGGTTTGTATTCCTGCCCTCGTCTGCAACTATTCCGTATGAAATCAAGGGATTCAACGACAGAGGAGATCTTATAATCCATAAACAAATTGAAGATCCGAATGATATGGGTTCCATGGTTCTTGGAGAGAGTTAAGAAATGAACGTGTGGAGGACAATACAAAGGGAACACCCTCTTGATTAGAGGTTGTTCCCTTTTACGTTAAATGGATCTCCTGTTTTACAAAAAAATAAGTAAAAGAATTCCGACTACGAAGCAATAGTATGAAAAATATATGAGGTTCCCTCTAGCCATAATTCCCATAAACCATCTCATTGAGAAGTAGGTAACGATAAGCGTAGTGATGAACGCTAAAATGTAAGGTATAGCTAGCTGTGTACGCTGCGGATCGGTTACGATGTCAGATGCACCTAATATTACCCCGCCAATGCTAATCGGAATATAGAGCATAAAGGAAAATTTCAAAGCCGTTTCCTGTTTCATCCCGACAGCGATCGATGCAATGACTGTTGCACCAGAGCGGCTTATCCCCGGAATAAGAGCCACGGCCTGAGCCAGACCTACCAGTACTGCGTCTTTCACCGACAAATCGCCATCTCTTTTCCGCCCGCGAAGGTTTCGAATGAGCCACAGAGCAACCCCGGTGATCAGTAAACTAATCGCAACCGTATAAACAGAAGTGAAAATTTCTTCGATTTTATCCTTGAATAACACAGCTCCGATCGCAGCAGGGAGAGTACCCATGATTATGTATAGACAAAACATGAAATCTGCTCTGTACGCTGCATTGCGAGAGATTAAGAATCGCCAGCCTCCGACAATAAGTTTTTTGATATCTTCCCGAAAGATAAACATAATGGCAATCAGTGAGGCTGTGTTTGTCAAAATTTCAAAGGATAATCCATTCTGCTTCATGCCAAGCAATCGTTGAGCAATAATTAAATGTCCACTTGAAGAAACCGGAATAGGCTCAGTAGCCCCTTGTACGATACCTAATAATACATATTTCAACCACAAAATAATGTCTTCCATTGTATCCTCCTACTTATTATTTTCGATTGGCTTTGACATATTTAAGCTGGGCAACAATGATGACACTAATGATAACCAAAAGGAACCACGAACTGATCTTGCTAAAACTAACCAGCTGCCAGGAGTCGTGTTGGTCAGGATATTTCCAGCCATTAAAAAAGGTTGCTATATTTTCAGCCGTCCAGATGAAGAAACCTACGATGATGAAAGCGAGTGTAAGCGGCATTCGATAGGTCGTTAATCGTACCCGATAGATGATCCACGTTTTTCGAAAAACAATAAATACAAGAGCGGTCAACCACCAACGAAAATCGGGAATAAAATGATGTGTGAAAAAGTTGATATAGATGGCTCCTCCTAACAGAACCGAAGATGCAAACCCGGGCCATCCAGTCATGTCCATACGCAATCTGCGCCATATTTGACACATAAAGCTTGCTACACTTGCATACATAAATCCACTATAAAGGGGAACACCAAAGAGCTTGGTATATCCAGGCTCAGGGTATGACCAGGATCCCATCCACACTTTATACATCTCCAGCACCAAACCAATCACGTGAAATATACATATGACTTTGATTTCATCACGTGTTTCCAATCCGCTCCGGTACATAAGGTATTGCACTGCTAATAAAATCAGCAGAATGGCATCATAGCGATAAAGAAAGGGGATCTGAATTACGCTAGAGAGGGCCAGCGTTCCAAAGATCGCCACAGGAAAAATGCAACTCATCGCTTGATGATAACCAAAATGCAGCAGCTGTACTAAAGGTTTCAAGTTATGTTTATCTCCTTCCCCATGCCTTGTTCATAATAATATAGATATGAACCGTTTGTAAAAAGAGAAAAAAAGCTATATATATGTTCTTATTTTCAATTATAGCCGTATTCAAAGACAAACAAGGCCCCTCGTCAATCGGAGGAACCTTGTTTTTTGGGCTATTTCATTATGCATTTTCAGATAGCTTATAGGCAGATTTAATCGTATGTTCGATGAGCGTTGCGATTGTTACAGGTCCAACGCCGCCAGGTACAGGTGTAATAGCCGAAGAAGGAACAAAGCAAGCTTCATAGTCCACATCTCCGACATTCCCTTTGTTATAACCTGCGTCAATAACGACAGCACCCGGTTTAATCCAGTCTCCTTTGACAAACAGGGGTTTACCCACGGCTGCAATGACGATATCACCAAGCTTCACGATCTCCTCCAGATTCACAGTTTTAGAGTGGCAGGTTGTCACCGTTGCATTCCGGTTTAGCAGCATGGCTGAGACCGGCTTGCCCAGAATTGGACTTCTTCCGATGACCACCGCGTGTTTGCCCTCAATTTGAATATTGTAGAAATCCAGAATACGCATGATAGCCTGTGGTGTACAGGAAGGGAATTCGGCTTTTCCAAAAGCATTAAGTGCAAAACCGAGGGTCGTTACACCATCAACGTCTTTTTCGATACGAATGGCGTCAAAAGCTGCTCTTTCATCGATATGATTAGGGACAGGGTGCTGAAGCAAAATACCGTGTACGGAAGGGTTATCATTTAGTTTGTTAATTTCTTGAATCAATTCATCCGTGGTGGTATCCGCAGAAAGAACGACCTTAATGGAATGCACGCCTAAGCGAGCACAAGCATTTCCTTTCATACGCACATAGGTCGCTGAGGAAGGATCATCTCCGACGAGAATTGTAGCGAGACAAGGCTGAATGCCTTTTTCCTTAAGGATGCCAACCTTTGTGGCCATGTCTTCCTTCATAAAATCTGCTACCGTTTGTCCATTTAAGATCAATTTGTCTGTACTCATTTTCACATCGCCCTTTCAACATAAAAAAGAGGCAAGGAAATAAATATTCCTTACCTCTGCCCAGGCGTACGGCTTATTACAAACCATATGCTCCCTCACGGTTCACCGTGTTCGCCAGTCACATATGATCGTTTAAATTGTTTAGATTGATAGTACTTGAAAAAGAAGAATTGTTCAATAGTTAATGGATTTCTGTTATAGAGAGAGATGACCTTAAGGATTAAGTATCTCTTCTATCAATGAAAATTCAACACGATCTACTTTCCAGCCCTTATTTGTAAAGGCGAGTGTGGCACTGCGGTAGAGTGTTTCCTTGTTACCGTAAACGGAACTGGAACCCGAGTATTGACTTAATCTGGCTGTATTACTATCAAGGTAAGTCAGGCCGGATTGGCTAATGATTTTGAATTTAAAGTCATATTCCAGCCCTTTATCCCGAATAATTTGATTGATAAAACGATCTGTAAAATAGGCACTAAAGTATGTCCGAATCTGCTTAATGGACGTCAGATTTGTCGCTTCATTTAATTTGTCAACTAAGATTTGCTGTTGTTTGGCCGTTATTCTCTTTGCATTGGGCACTTGCACTTTGGGTTTTGCCATCGTCACCTGTAGTTGCTTACCATCCAGAGTGATGGTTGCTTGGCTGGTTTGTTGATTCCATTGCACGTTAGCGCCTAAAGCTTGACTGATCAACCGCGCCGGGACATAGGTGGTGTTTTCGTTTAATTCCGCAGGGACATCCAGAGAAACTACCTCTTGGTTAACCAGTATCTTTTTAGAGTTAATGGTCAAACGTATTGTCGTTTCACCTTTGGTAATGGTGATATTTTTTTGTTCTTTGTTCCAGTTAACTTCCGCACCCAAGTTTTCGGACACTGCCCGTAATGGAATTAGAACACGATTATTTTTTAAGATGCCATTATCCAATGTGATGTACTGGTTAGCAGCTTCCCCGGTAGCCGCAAAGCTCGGCAGGATGAGCAAAGTCGTTGTCAGCAATGAAATAGTGATTTTTTTAAACATAGGCTCCTCCTAAGGATTAATTAGTTGAATATGTAGACGTTACCAAAGTAGAAAATGTTTCTGTATGTAAGATGCCATTCTCCAAGTAGGAAGTTAGCCTCAGTTGAGAAAAGGGCTTAATTCTAAATCTTTCTTTTTCTTTTACCAGAGGAAATAGTTGATAACTGTTCTCACTCGTGGTATATTGTTAACAGGTAAACGATTTAAGGATGAATTTGTGTATTAGTTTGATAATTTAAGGTTTTTTATTGTTTACAGGTAAATAAGGAGAGATAGAAGAATGGATTCAAGAGATCGAACAACACAGTTGCTGTATGACCAATTTATCCGTTTTTTACATGTATATGAGAATCACAAGGATACGGAAATCGAACATTTTCTGAGTATCGCCCAGCGGGAAAGCATCGAGAAAATCCCCCAGCATTTGACTGCAGTTCATATGATAGATTGCATTGGCAGGCATGAACCCATTAACAATACGGGCATTGCCGAGGCGATGAATTTGTCCAAAGCAAGTATTACCAAGATCGGCAACAAACTGCTGGAGGAAGGATTCGTCAAACGTACGAAAATGAATGATAACAAGAAAGAGAGCTATTTCAGGTTGTCACCAGAAGGGAAAAAGATTTTTGAACTGCATGAACGTCTGCATGTACTTGAGGCCGAACGTTTCTATCGTTCCATGGACAAATATTCGGAACCAGAGCTGAAAATAATACATCAATTTCTTCAAGACAGCAGCATGGATATGGAATCCAGATAAACCAAAGGAGAGTGAAGCGCTTGAGTCTGGCTGAATTGATCAGGGAACGCAGGAGTATTCGTAAATGTAATGCTACGCCGGTGGAGCAGGAGCTGGTTGTTGAATTGCTGCACAGGGCCACACGGCTTCAACCATTTGTTGATGCTGGCTCATGGCGTGTTGTATATGCCGGAACTCCCGAAGCACGCAAACGGCTGGTGGACTGTATGCTGGAACAGATGTCGCAGAGCAAGCTCGGTAAGCTGATTCCGGGAAAACTGCTGGATGTTTTTAAAAAGAGGTTTACCGATATTCCTGCCCATGTCATTGTTATATCCACTGTAGGGCCGGATCGTCTGACCAATGACCGTAATTATTCGGCTGCCTGCGGAATGATGCAGAGCTTCCAACTGCTGGGCTGGGAACGAGGGTTAGGCATGCTGTGGGATACAGAGTCCATGATTCAGCATGAAGGATTTTTCAAAGGAATTGGACTGCGTGAGAATGAAAGATTTGTTGGCATTCTTCATATCGGATACTATGACAAAGCCCCAAGAAGTCGGAAAAGAACACCCGCTGAGCAGAAATGGACTGTTTTGCAGGGCCAGACTACCTAAAAGGGGAAGGTGTAAAAATGAAATTGTCTGAGCTGGAAGAGGATCTGGGCAGTCCGAGTGATTTTTTAGTTCGACCGGTATCGCAAGAGCTAATCCTTGAATTGCTCAATCACGCCGTATGGGCACCGAACGATGGGCTCCGTGAACCATGGCGGTTTATTTTTGCCGATAACCGTAATGGGAAACTCATGGAGGGACTGCAGGAGCACGCGCCAGCGTATCTTCTGGTCTTGGTGAAGGAAGAGGCGGATCACCATAAGCGGGAAGAAGACTTTGCAGCCGTATACTGCCTAATTCAAAATTTTCGCTTGCTTGCCTATGAACAGGGACTCGGGGTACGTAGCACGTTGCATGACTGGATGTACGACCGGAGCCGTGCTGAAACATTTGGGGTACTGGGTAACGAGCGTATTGCTGCGGTACTGGATTTGGGATATGGTGCTGAACAGCCGGAAGGGAAAGATGAGCTGGCTGAACCTCAGGTTCAGTTCGAACTGCTGTAACGGGGAAGATATAGGAAAGAGAATTCAAATGAATGAGGAACGACAATGCCTTGATAGGGATTGTCGTTCCTTTTTATGTGGTGTGTGTATCAGATTTGTAGGTTACAAGTCAGCTAAACCGGATATGCACGACTAATCCAAAGATCTACCACTGTTGAAAATGGTATTTCTATAATGTATTAATTCCCTTGTTATGAGAATTAAATTGCGTTTTATTCTGTAAAGTAGATAAATCACCATCTAAATTCTTCAGATTGGGAAGGAATGCTGCAGCGGCCGAACAAAGCAAGGGGAGCAAACCCAAAGACAAGAATAAAAAAGGAATACCATAGAGTTCTGCAACCGCTGCACCTGCAAAAGCACCTACAGGCTGCAGTCCGCCACCAATGAGGAACCGTATTGAGTTAACTCGGCCTTGCAGGGGTCCGGGGACAAGTGTGCCATGTAAAGATGAACTGAGAGATCCAAAGAAAGGTCCTGCTGCACCTGCGGCACATAAGGCCACGAGCGCAAACGGATAACTCGGGAATAGGCCCAGTAAGGCGTTAAAAAGCCCGATGGCGGCTAGGCTGCACAGCATGACTGTCCGTCGTCTTTTGATTTCGCCCATCCACGAGATGACCAAGAGTCCTACTAATGTGCCACATGCAGAAGCAGTGGTGAGTGTACCCATTGCAGCGGCATCCCGATCCAACACTTCACGAACAAAAGGAATCATCATCGTCCAGATAGCTACAGAAGACATGTTGCTGATCGAAACCATTCCCATAATCGAGAGCATGGCTGGGAAACTACGATAAAAGGAGAAACCTTCGTGAATATCTCTGAGATAATCTTTAATTGAAAATGAGGTATTTCTTGCTACTGGCTTCTGCATTGTGGGCAGATAGAGCAATGTGACAATGGCGGCGGTGTAACAAACGGCGTTGATGCCAAGCGTTGGCAACGCCCCGGCGGCGGCAGTAAGAGCTCCGGCCAAGGCTGGGCCCAACAAGACAGCTGCATTACGGCAGCCGTCGATTACCGCGAATGCACGCACCAGTTTGCGTTCATCGGATACTCCAGGAACAATTGCCATTGCGGTTGGCATGAATAGGGCAGAACATGCCCCGCTTAGTCCTGCGGCCAGAAAAAGGTGCCATAATTGCAAGTGACCTGCGAGTCCCAGACTCAGCGGTAATAAGAGAGCAAGTAACCTAACAGCAGCAAGCACTGCCATGAACCGCCCTCGGTGTAACCGATCAGTTAACGGCGAGCCGAGCAACCGGAAGGCCACTTCTGGAATGCTAAAGCTTAGTGCCATCGCACCCATGGCCATTTTAGATGCAGTTATTTCATAGACAAGCCATTCCATAGCCAGAAGACCAAATACGTCACCAAATGAACTCAGAGTGACAGTAGCTAGTAAACCATAATAACTGCGCTTAAGCATGAGTGTTCCTCCATGTGCGTAGGTTAAAGGGCATTATCATTATTCTTCAATATAAGCTGAAATCTGTTCGGAAAGCTTGTTGAGAGCCTCTATACGCAAGCTATAAGAGGTAGTTTTCTGGTTATAATGCACGATGACAAGCCCTGCTGCCCTCAATGAAATCAGGTGGTAGTGTACTGTGCTCTTAGAAAGTTTAACCTCGCTAACGATCTCGGTGAATGTTAACTGCCTTCCAGCTAACAGGCGGAGGATGTATAATCTGGTCTCGTCGGACAATGCTCGTGTTAGACGTAACAACCTATGTTCAGGCCGATCTGTAGCTGGTGGGAGAATATCGGCAGAGTAACTGGTGAAAATCACTTCATCAAAGATGGCTGAGGTGACAAAGGGACGAGCATGATATTGAGGGATTAGAATTACTTGTTTGAGCAGAGGGGTGGGATATAGACGCATACCTTCCGTTGCCTCCTCATAGACCTCTAGGTCATTGGTTCCGTTCAGACTGGACCGTCTAGTTTCAGCTTCTAAGGCAAGACCTTCGATAATCGCCGAATCGATTTGGCTGAAATAGTGGGCATCCCATTCACGCAGCGCTTCGGATGTCCGGCTGCGCAGTTCCGGGAGATTGGAGGGGACGGACAACTTTACGTTAGCAGCGATGTCATACAGCTGGCCTGTGGACAGGTCTTCAAGCCAATCCAAAAAGTCACTCACTGAGCGTTCTCCAGGACAACTCCATATATAAGGCGCAAGGCTAAAATCGTCTACAAGTTTCATCGTCTCCCGCATTTGTTGGAGTTTGGCGGGGGCGAACCGATCCTGTACTTCTCTAACCCATAGTTTTCCAGCATCCAGAGCATTATGATTCTGTTTGCTCATGAAAACCGTCAGGCTACTTACACATTCATAAATGGGTGCAAAATCAACTTCCATTTTGTAGTTCATAGCTCGAATTTCCCCCTCGTTTTTCTCGTTCTACATTTATAGAACAACTAATTTGTTTTATTTTATACGAACAATTATGGATTTGCAACAAAAATGTCCAATGATTTACTATTCTCTTCAACGAAAAAAGACGTTCCACAGGTGACGAGCACCTGAAGAATCGTCTTTATGATTTATACTGACAGCAAAATGAGCAGACCGATTTTTAATTAACCGATTATTACTCTCCAAAAGATTTCATAGAAACTTTATTCTCGGATGAGGTCTGATATCTGATCTTTCACATTTACATCACTTAATCCCCCGTGGTAACAAATCACGGATGTGATGTCTAGATCTAAGTACTTTCTTAACGAGAGTTTTGCTGCGTTCATATCCGGTGTAGTCGGGGCGTGAATTCCCCCAAGCATACCGTCTACACTGTACATGGAGTCTCCGGCAATGAGAGTTTTACTTTCCTTCAAATAAAGACTGATATGACCAGGTGTATGCCCAGGCGTGTGAATAACACGAATCCCGCCACAAAACGGCAATTCCTGACCATCTATTAATGTATTGTTCACTGTACCCTTCGGGGGATTTTCCAGGTGACCATCTTTTAAAAGAGGTAGCTCTCCCTGGATGTACGGCTTATCCAGTTCGTGTGCATATACTTTAATTTCGTTTCCACACGTTTGCAAAATCTCCGGAAGATTCCCTATATGATCGACATCCTGATGGGTCAAAATTACCGCATTTAGTTTGTCTAACGAGACGCCAGCCATTTCTATCGCCGCACGTAAATCCTCGAATTGACCTGGAAAACCAGTGTCTATTAGAATAGTCATTTCTTGATCCTCTAAAAGAATGGGATGGATGACATTCCCGTGATAGTCCAGATGAAGCATTTCGACTCCCTTTGAAATTTCCATATTATTAGTCCTCCATAGAAAGAAATATATAAATAAGGTATCTCTTTGTAAACGAACCAAGTACGTAGAAAGATACGGGGGTAGAAATTTTGCGAACGGTTTGTTAAATTTTGTGTTTTCTTGTGAACCAAACCAAGTATAGGATGATCTAATGGATAGAAGGAATGAGAAGAAAGGGGGAACCACTGGTGGATTTATCAGAAAAGGCAGAACTTGCAAGACATGGGGATAAGGAAGCTTTTGTGTATTTAATACATGCTGTCCAGCAAAGCCTATTTGTTATAGGAAGATCAATCGTTAAAACAGATGAAGATTGTGCAGATGCGATACAGGAGACCATTGCCAAAGCTTTTTCTAATGTACATACACTGAAAGAGCCCGCTTATTTTAAAACTTGGATTATTCGGATTTTAATTAATGAGTGTAATCAAATTATTAAGAAAAAGAAGCGAGTATCCCTTGTCCCTTATGATCTGAGAAAGACATCATATAAGGGGGATTTTGAACAAATCGAGCTGTTTGAGGTGATTGGCGAATTGGATGAACAGCTTCAAACTATCGTAACACTTTTTTATATCGAGGATTTATCGGTCAAAGAAATAGCAAGAGTGCTTGAAGTTTCCGAAGGAACAGTAAAATCACGGTTATTCAGGGCCAGACGGCAATTATCCGAGCTGGTTATAGGGAAAGGAGAGGGCAAATATGAATTTTCATGATCCGGTTGACCGTGAGATCAAGCAATTATTTAATGCTAAAAGAAAAGACCTGATCATTCCTGATACAGTACAACTTGCTATGGAGAACGCACTTTCTTCCCTTTCTGAGCAGAATACAAAAAAGAGATTTCCCCATAAACGATGGAGGTGGGTAGCAGCTGTCATAGCCCTCTTTTTCATCCTAGGAACAGTTTCGGTTTATTCAGTGCCCACATTTGGTGAAATGATCCGGTCTTTATTTGCCAAGGACAACCCAGATATTGGACTTATGCGGGCACAAGAATTGGGACTAGTTCATAATCCTCATATCAAAGTAAGGGACAAAGGTTATACGCTGGTAATTGATGAAGCTGTTGCAGACCCTACCCGAGTGACGATGGCTCTTCAACTCTTTGATAAAAAGGGGAAGCACAATCGTGATAAGTTACTTCTTGGAGATCTGAACAACATTACGATTAAAGATGATAAAGGTAACGAATTGGATACCATGTACGATATGGGGTACACAAATGATTTTTATTATATGGTTGCTTTCTTTAATGAGCCATTGCAAACAGACAAGATTACAATAGAAGGAAATATCGGGACGCTTGGTAACAGGAACGAGCCTTTCATTGAAGGAGATTGGAACTTTAGCTTTGATATAGATATGAGAGAGGCTAACCAGCAAACAAAAATAGAGGAACTGTCCGGTAGCTATTCTACGCCACACGGAATGACTGTCACTTTAAAAAGGTTAACGAGAATGGTACAAGGAGTCCGTTTTGAACTGGAGACTGAACTTGATGCTGCTGCAATGGCAAGATCCCCCGGTGATTTATGGAAAAAGCAGATGTTGAGCTTTCACTTTGAAACTATAGAGAATGAAGAGATTCATTCGGTTAACCCGAGGAAAATGGGTTACATGGATAGCTTGATGTCAACTGATCATGCAGTAATTGAAGAAGGAAAGATTCGTTGGAGTTATATTTTCAAGTACCTGCCGGATAATGAACCGTATCGTTTTATCTTGGATGGATATTCGATCGCGGAAACAGACGGCAGCAGAATTTCCTTTAAGCCTTCAGAGCTGATAGAACCCAAATCTTTTCAAATATTAACAGATCGCATAGAGGTGGTTGGGACTACGCTTAAGGACTCACAAAACCGCGATGGCACATATGAAACGGCCGTATCGTTCTATGGGGAAATGGATAATGAAATACGAAATGAAGAATGGAAAGCATACGATTCGGAAGGCAAACAGTATGAAGTTAGTAAGAGAGGAGCATCATCCTTGGAGGGTGCGCTTGCAGATAATTGGAGAGAGGGAGTTATTAGCATGGGGGATCGCAGTATGCGACAGCCTTATGAATACCGGATCACGGGGTTAGACTACATCCCGGACGAACTTATCCTGGTAAGACAAGTAGTCGATAAATGGTACAAAGACCCTGACTGGTCTGTATTGTTAAAATAACTTATTAATACGTAGTCTAATGATCACCAATACCCTCGTTATAATTTCGATGCCGCCCGAATGGGCGGCTTTTTGTATATTTGTTTCTTGTAGATACAAGTCGATTTTTAGAATACAAGCAGAACATATCTAAACATATTAGAGATTATTCTTTAGTTTGTCAGGTTTTTATGTAAACGCTATCATTCTATAATTTAGTCAGAAAGGAGGTAAAAGTAAAAAAAGTCCATTGGGTAAACCGGACACATCCCAGAGAATCAAACTAACGAGTTTTATAGTGAAAATAAAATCATATCGGGAGGTAAAGTATGTTTAAATTTGGTAAAAAAATGATGACGGTCGTTCTGGCAGCTTCCATGAGTTTTGGGGTATTTGCGGCAACCACAAGTGCGGCAACAGATTATTGGCAAAATTGGACCGATGGCGGCGGAACAGTCAATGCTGTTAATGGATCAGGCGGTAATTACAGTGTAACGTGGCAGAATACAGGGAATTTTGTAGTTGGTAAAGGTTGGAATGTCGGATCTCCAAACCGGACAATTAATTATAATGCAGGTGTCTTTGCACCCTCTGGCAATGGGTATTTGACCCTTTACGGATGGACGAGAAATGCACTTATCGAATATTACGTTGTGGACAGCTGGGGTACGTATCGACCAACCGGAACGTTTAAAGGTACCGTAACCAGTGATGGGGGTACCTATGACATCTATACCACCATGCGATACAACGCACCTTCCATTGACGGAACACAAACCTTTGCGCAGTACTGGAGTGTAAGACAGTCGAAGAGAGCGACCGGAGTTAACTCCGCTATTACATTCAGCAACCATGTGAACGCATGGGCAAGCAAAGGCATGAATCTGGGTAGCAGCTGGTCTTATCAGGTGTTAGCGACAGAAGGATATCAGAGCAGCGGAAGTTCCAACGTAACGGTGTGGTAACCAATCCACGGTAAGCATTTCTATGAAAGTAAAACAGATTCTTATACATTAGGGCAGGCCCATGGCCTTCCCCACAGATCCAACCAGTCCGTCCTAATTCGTTGAAGGCTGTTTCTTATTGACAAAACGGCCTTCGACGTTAACGGATGCGAATTGTCAGACATCATAGCCTGTTATTTTCCCATTAGCTTAAAGGAGATCGTTCAATGAGAAAGCTATTAATGTTCTTTTTAATAGCAACAATGGTAGTAATCAGCGCTTGTTCGCAGGATAAACCTGAACCGAAGGATAACCTTGTATTCGTGCAAGGCGGGACGTTTAAGAACAACAAGTCCAATTTTGCTGGAAGAAATGTGACCCTGTCGAACTTTTATATCGGTAAATATGAGGTAACTCAAAAAGAATGGGATGAGGTCATGGGAAATAACCCCTCCGGTTTCAAAGGAGATCAATTGCCAGTGGAGATGGTGAGTTGGTATGACGTGGTGGAGTACTGCAACAAAAGAAGTATTCAAGAAGGCTTGAAACCGCATTACAATATAGATAAAAATACCAAAGACCTGAATAATAAGAATGATAACGATAACATGAAATGGACAGTAACGATTAATGAGGGAACTAACGGTTACCGACTGCCTACAGAAGCGGAATGGGAGTATGCCGCAGCTGGAGGACAGGAGAGCAAGAATTACACATACAGCGGCAGCAATAACGCCGACGAAGTAGCATGGTATTGGAAGAACGCCGGGGACAAGATATTAACTGGAGATTGGAACTGGCCTGCCATAGAGAGCAACAAAAACAAAACCAAATCGATTGGTACACAAAAGCCGAACGAGCTTGGAATCTATGATATGTCTGGTAATGTAAGAGAATGGTGCTGGGACTGGTACAGCGACGCGGAGAGTCAAATTGCTTCCTTCCGGGTTGTGAAGGGTGGAGGCTGGATCGGTGGTATCAACAATAACGAGATCGCTTTTCGAGGAAAATTTGATGCCAATGGGTTTGGTCCCGATCAGGGTTTTCGTGTTGTTCGCGGGGAATAAGCCGAAACATCGTAAAGTGCCCTAACAATTTAAGCAGGTCTCATATGCTGCAAAGTAATTCGTTGAACATAAAGAGATGCTCCACGCTAATGTAGATTAGCCAGAGCATCTCTTTTTGAAATTTTTGTATTTCCTTTTAATGCACAGGATAGGAGTCTTAATGAAATTTAAATTACATTAGCGGCAAAATCGACGATCAGTACGATGTTTGATTTTTGTTTTGAACGGTACGTTTTCTATAAGCGCAAAGAAAGACGCGTACGCCTTCAGTGATGATACGTTTGGTTTGTTCCTCCTCTAATGTACCGGTTTTTCTGGGTTGATCAAATACCAATAAAAACGTTAAGGCAGCGAAGTGCTTTGTAGCCATTATAGGATCTGGCACATCGAGCAGTCCGGTTTGTCCAAACTCGGTAAACCTCCTGATAATCCCCTCTTCCGTTGCGTTATCCAGCTTTTCTAAAAACGAGGCTGGCAGGTTGGCGGCTTCCATTGTAACCAGACGGATCAGAGCGCTGTAATCGGACGAACCGTTCGCAGAAGCTACGAATTGTTCGCAGAATAAGATGAGCGCCTGCTCCAGATCCTCGAATTCCCAGAGGTAGTCTGATATCCCTTGCTTGATCATGTCCAGAACCGCCTGACTGGTTTCTTCCACAACAGCAAGCAGTAAGTTCTGTTTGTCGCCATAATAATCATAAACGGTCCTTTTGGAAACCCCCGCTTTAGCTGCGACCGCATCGACGCTGGAACGATCAAACCCATCTGAAAGAAACAGATCTCGTGCCGCTTCAATAATTTTAGCTCGTTTGTCTGAAGAGCCTTTGCGGATTTTTTTGTTTTCCGTATTATCCATGCTTACGTTTCCCCCCTACAGGTATACTATCAAAAATGAGTTCCACTTTACAAACTACACTGCACGGTGTAGTATAATCAATGCAACATATCACAATCAATGATCAAGGAGGATTTTATCTATGAAAACCGTGCAGTCTTTTGTTGATGTTCTCATTGTCGGGGCCGGACCAACAGGGCTTACACTTGCCTGCGACCTTGCCCGTCGAAACGTCGACCATCGTATTATTGAACGAAGCGCCTTATATAACGTAGCGTCTCGCGCCAAAGCAATCCAGCCCCGCTCGCTTGAAGTCGTTGATGATTTGGAGGCCGTTCACTACATTATGGACACAGGTGTTGTGGATTTGCCTGTTCGTTACTATACCGCAGATGGCAGGAGTGTGGACAAGCCGGCTATTACCGTTGCGGTCAGCGCCGAACTTGAAACACCTTATCGTGATCCGGTCTGGATTGCTCAATTTGATGTGGAAAAAGC
This sequence comes from Paenibacillus vandeheii, assembly GCF_030433635.1. Lineage (NCBI taxonomy): Bacteria > Bacillati > Bacillota > Bacilli > Caryophanales > Paenibacillaceae > Paenibacillus > Paenibacillus vandeheii. The sequence goes on along the minus strand of NZ_JAROCD010000006.1, from coordinate 354,755 downwards.
ATTGCGCGACCGCTATGCGGTGCTTGGCGGTCAAGTCGAGTTGGGCGTGGAAGCTGTAGGGCTTGTTCAGGATTTGGATGGTGTAACGGTAACCGTGAATACACCGCAAGGAGAAGAGCAAATTCGCGCTCGTTATGTCGTCGGTGCTGACGGGGGCAAAAGCAATATCCGCAAGTTTATTCAGTTGCCGCTGGTTGGAAAAACACATGATCAGGAGCGGTGGTATCTTGGGGATGTACGATTGGAAGGGGAAGGGCTGGATCGTGACCGTATCCATATCTGGACATCTTCAGAGGGGATGGTCGGGTTGACACCGCTGCCGAAATCCGATATTTGGCAACTGCAGGCTACCATTCCGGCAGACATCGAAGAACCAGAGCAGCCGTCGCTAGAGACGTATCAAGCCATGTTTGACCGTCGCGCCGGGGCCGGACGTGTTCGGCTCACGGATGCTTCCTGGCTGTCCATCTACCGGGTCAACGTTCGTATGGTTGAATGTTACCGCAACGGCCGAGTCTTCCTTGCCGGCGATGCTGCTCATGTTCATTCGCCGGCCGGCGGTCAAGGTATGAATACGGGGATGCAGGACGCGTACAACCTAGGCTGGAAGCTGGCGACTGTCATACGCGGAGCGGACACTGGCTTACTCGACACGTACGATGAGGAGCGCCGCCCAGTGGCTCAAGCCGTTCTTGAGGACAGCACGAAGAAGATGGGAGGGGTCATAGGAACGGCGACTGAAGGCGGAGAGTTGTCCCAATCTTTAAGCACCATATCCGACGATTTGACGAGTGGGCTTCTCATTTCCTATCGGTCAAGTGCTCTTACCCGCCCGTCTGCTCGAACGAATGTTACCCGTTCATTGCCCGGGGATCGTGCTCCTAATGCCGAGGGTCTGCAAGGTACAGGGGTTGCAGGAAGTGTATTTGACCTGTTGCGCGGCCCACACTGGACTCTTTTGGCTTTTGTAAACCGCACAGATCATCTTTCTTTGGAAAACTTCACCTACGACGAACTCCATGTGCATTGCATCCTGCCATCGCATGTGGAGAGAGTGGAAGGCATAATAGACACAGCAGGGAATGCCTATCGAATTTACGATGTGGCTAGTAATGAATTCGTATTGATTCGTCCCGACGGTTACATCGCACTGCGTACCTCCATTGATGATACCGCATCGATTTCGAATTACTTGAATTCCATTCATCGCGCAAACTGATTTGGACAAGGGCCTTCTTCGGGAAATTACCGGAAGCTTTTCTCTCAGGGAAGGGGTATGGGACGCAATTTTGGTGTTGTAGTACTTTAAACGATTCGTAACAGAATAATGGACGGCAGCATAATCGTTAAGCTGCTGCTGTCCATATGCACAACTTTATTTACGTTAACCATGTCACTGCGGGAGTCATCATTATCGCACGACACTTCGTCGAGAAAAGTTAATCATTCTCAAGCACACCTCCTTCACTTTGATTTTTAACTCCCCACTCACACATTCCTTCCAGAACGGGCAATAAGGTTTCCGCTTTATCGGTCAGACTGTACTCCACTTTAGGAGGGACTTGAGGATACTCTTTCCGTTCGACCATCCCATCTGCTTCCAGTTCTTTCAGTTGTGAACTCAATGTTTTAAAAGTTATCGCTCCAATTTGTCTTTTCAGTTCATTAAAGCGCACCGGTTGATTTTCTGCCAATAGATAAATAATGACCATCTTCCATTTGCCGCCAATGACAGACAGTGTGTAGCCAAAAGGCGTATCTTGAATATGTTTCACCTTACCTTGATATTCAGCCATACTCATATTTATGCTATCCTTTCGGGTAGTACCTGTCATAATAGTGCGTACTACTTTTTGATTTGCGTTCAGTTTATACTAACCTTACTTTGAAGTAAAGGAGAGAAAAACATGAATCAAAAAACAGTACGCCTGTTAATGCCACAATGGCAAGGGGGCAATAATCCTAATTACTCTTTTGGGGCGGAACTGCTTGCCTGGCTTGCTCCTGATAATGATCAACCACTGATTCAAGTGCCTGTACAAGCATATGATGGAACTCCACTGGAAAACGAGAATGGTGTACATGGGAGAAAACAGCTCATTGAACAACTGGAAGCAGCCCAGCATATTATTCATGCTCACAAGCCGGACCGCATCGTCATGTTTGGTGGGGACTGCTTGGTTGAACAAGCCCCGTTTGCCTATTTAAACGAACGATACAATGGAGAATTAGGCTTGATCTGGATTGATGCACACAGCGATTTGGTTGGATATACGGGGTATGATAACGGACATACGTTACCACTGGGGAATCTTTTGGGAGAAGGGGATGAGGAATTCGCAAAACATGTGAAAATCCCTCTCAAACCTGAGAATGTCTTTATCGCTGGGTTAGCAACGCCTACGGAACATGAAAACGAAGTCATCTCCGAAGCTTTTGAAAGATTAGGTATAACTACTGCAGAATCAGATACAGAAATGATTCAAAGACTCGGCATCAAAACAGCCGGAGCTGAAGAATTAATGAGAAGTACACAATCCATAAAAGAGTGGATCAAAGAAAGAAATATTAAGCATTTGGCTATTCACCTTGACTTGGATGTGCTTGATCCTAAGGCATTTCGTTCTTTATTATTTGCGAATCCTGAAGAGCCTTACACCTTTTCTCCTGCGGGAGCCTTGCAAATTCCTCAGCTCCTTCATCTGCTCAAAGAACTATCGGAAGAAACAGATGTGGTTGGATTGGGTATAACCGAGCATATGCCATGGGATTCGATTAACTTGAGGAATTTGCTCGGAGAAATACCTATTTTAAATAATCGATAATGTCATTTAAAGTGATGTTCAACCACAGTTGGATTTTAGAAAGTCATCGTTAACAATAGGGGAAAGCTAGATTCGCGATGCCTTTCAAAGCACCAATAGTCATTCACCTACATACAATATCTCAGGACAAATGACTATTGAAGTCAGCCATGGAGGGAATCTAATGTCAGTTAATAATCATTCCAATACAATACATCCTTATTGGATCGAGAACATGGGGGGAAGAGAAAGGGAAGCCATGATGCCTCACCCTGTTGTAGTGGAGGTTAGGCAAGTTGCATCCAATCAAATTGTGGTGACGTATGATCAGCCAGCGGATGTAGCATCAGCAACAAACATTTCGAATTATTGGATAAGAAGTAATATGTCTAGTCCATCAGACATAGCCAGTTTGGGAATGGGAGAAGCCATTTCTAAAGAAAATACGATTCGTGCTGATCGGGGAATGATAACTCCAATCAATAATTCCAAAACGAGATTTGTTATAACCTTCAATGTAAACGCGACGATGGGTGTTCTTTATATTTTGCTTCCGTGCTTTGTGAACTTGGAAGGGAGATCCGGATACACTGGTGGAAATTGGGGGCCGTTAAGCAGAAATATGTTTATTGGATTGTAGTAAACAGTTTATCTAACGTCTTGAGTATCCCCTGGCGTTATACTGGATAAAAGGGCATAAACATGAAAAAAAAGTCGCCAGAAATGGCGACTTTTTTTATAAATAGCTAAGGTCAAATATCAAGTTTACGTGTACTCAGCCTTTTCACCATTTCCGGGTCGTTATGAGAAAAGAACAGACTTTGTTTCGTATCTAATGCAGTAATTGATTCTATATCCTGTTGGCTTAATTCAAAATCAAAGATATTGAAGTTCTCAACCATTCTCTCTTTACGAACAGACTTTGGAATTACAACGATTTCTCTTTGAATCAACCAGCGTAAGACGACCTGAGCAACGGATTTATTAACCTTTTCCGCGATGGATACCAATACTTCATTTTGGAACATATTATTTCTTCCTTCAGCAAAAGGCGCCCAGGATTGAATCTGAACATTATTCTCTTTCATAAAAGCAGCACTCTCGACTTGTTGATTGAAAGGGTGTGTTTCAACTTGGTTTACGGCTGGAACTACCTCATTATGAATCATTAAATCGATCAGACGATCCATCTGGAAGTTGCTAACCCCGATTGCTCGGATCTTTCCTTCACGATATAACTCCTCCATAGCACGCCAAGAGCCGTACACATCCCCAAAAGGCTGATGAATTAAATACAGATCCAACACATCCAATTGCAATCTTTCCAGAGATTTTTCGAATGCTTTCTTAGTGCGCTCATAACCAGTATCCTGAACCCAAAGCTTCGTAGTAATAAATAACTCTTTTCTCGCCACACCACTTCGTTTAATGGCTCGGCCCACGGCTTCTTCATTCAGATATGCGGCAGCTGTATCAATCAGGCGATATCCTGCCATAATCGCATCGTAAACGCTTTGTTCGCATTCATTTTGATCTGCAATTTGATAAACACCAAAACCCATAATGGGCATCTCCACACCATTGTTAAGTATTACTTTTTCCATGTTAAAGCCCTCCTTATTATAGGTTTATTATGTACCAAATCATAATTCTAGCGTTATATCAATCATATCAAATGCTTGCCTAATTATCTCACAGGACGTAAGAACTTCACGCTTGACCTTCAAGTAAAAGACTTCTATTCTGCCTCGAATAGAAGTCTTTGCAGTTCCCTCTGTAATTTTCCTTTTCCAAGCGTTAAAGCTGTAAAAAGAAATAAGCTTTCTTTTTACAGCTTTACCCAGGCCACCAGCCCATCGGGTTGATCGGGGTTAATACCATGGCGTTCAGCATTGGCAAGAGCAGCGATTTGCGAGATGAAAATGAAAGGGATACCTCGCACCGCTGTATTAAGCGGATGAGTTGTTATAATCTCAAGGTCGATGAATTCCTGCGGAATGCCCTTTGCCCGATCGGCAAACGTAATAATGGTGGCTCCACGCTCCTTAATATCCCTCAACAGATTGCGCTGATGCTCAATACCGCTGTCCGACAAGGCAGCGATCACTAAAGTATCCGAACCAACGGTGACCATCGGCCCGTGCCGAACGTCAAGAAGATGGTATGCGTGGGCTTGCGTCTTGGCAATTTCGGTCAGAGCGATGGCACCCTCGGCTGCCATTCCTTGTAGTTCACCGTCTGCAAGCAGGACCACGTTTGTCCAGTTGAAGTCGGAGACGCGGCGGATGCTTTTCTCAACACGTGCCATGTAGGTTTCGCCTTGATGAATCGCCTCCTGCATGTCGGTAATCAGCTCCTCATCACCAGCAAGAAAAGCGGCGAGAAGCAGATTGGCCGCATACAGATTGGTTACTGTACGGGTCTGACAAACACTATGATCGAAAGCCCAAGGCAGCTCCAATGGGAAATCGGCGCTTTTGGATAACGGGGAGTCCGTTACACAAGAAATCGTTAATAACGGAATGTGTTGATCGGACTGAAGTAAACGGAGCGCTTCAACCACTTCACTGGTGCTGCCAGATCGTGACGGCGCTATGATCAGGCTACCCTCCAGCATGGGACGATAGCGATCTGCATGGAGCATGAGATCACCAGCGGCAAGTGACATTGCAGGCAGGCCAGCACGCAAGCGGAAGGAAAAAGCGGCCGCTTCGCTCAAGCAATAGCTGGACCCGGCGCCTACAAAGGTTACAGAAGTAATCGCTTGAGCTTGCACAAAGGCAGTAAATTCCGTGCGTTTGGCCAGTAAATAATCATAGGTCTGCTGCAAGGCCTTATATTGTTCTTTTACTTCACGATACGTCAAACTCATAATAGTACCTCCCGGGAATAATTTGGATTGAAAACTTCATCTCGTGATCTTTTTGATCAAATGTATAGTTATATGATTGTGTTAATCATAATTATGCCGTTATAACCCACTAAATTGCAATAGTTTTCCAAAATAATGATTGATTTAATCAAATAAAAAGATTATTATGATCACAAGCAAGAAAAGTTCAAATGTTTTCCAATCTCATCTGACCCGTGAAGGGAGGTGCAGGATCGTTCAACTCGTCGCTATATGGCCTGCTGAAAGAGGGTACTCATTGAATCCTTGAAGCAGGGAGCGGCGCAACCTTTTAAGGGGGAATGGATATGCCACTGATCTCGTCCACTGAAATGCTGCAAACAGCTCGCAGAGACCATTACGCCATCGCTGCATTTAACGTACACACCCTGGAGATGCTTCAGGCTGTCGTTGAAGCGGCTGTGGAAACCGAATCACCGCTGATTATTCAAACCACGGTGGGCACAGTCAATCATTTGGGTCCGGATTACATCGCCCATGCGGCCAAAACCGCAGCGGACTTGACGGACATCCCTATCGCACTTCATCTCGATCACTGCACTGATTTTTCGACCATTATCCGATGCATACGAGCAGGTTATACATCCGTTATGATCGATGCATCCATGTATCCTTTTGAGGAAAACGTGAATCTAACCCGTAAAGTAATGGAGGTTGCCCAGGCCTCTGGTGTGAACGTGGAGGCAGAGCTTGGCAAGGTCGGTGGTGTTGAGGATGATATTGTCGTTGAGGAACAGCATGCGTCCCTGGCTGATCCCGAAGATTGCGTGCAGTTTGTTGAACGTACAGGTGTAACTACACTCGCTCCGGCAATCGGAACCGCACACGGGATATACAAAGGGCTGCCGAACATTGATTTTGAACGAATTGAAACCATTGCGAATCGTGTATCGGTTCCTTTGGTACTGCACGGTGGTTCGGGCATTCCAGCCGAACAAATTCATCGGGCAGTCTCGCTGGGGATGTCGAAGGTGAACATAGCCACAGAGCTGCGTATTGCGTTTTCTGAAGCTATCAAGGATGTATTCTTAATTCATCCGGAAGAGAATGATCCACGCAAATACATGGCTCCGGCGAAGGAAGCCGTTAAACGGCTTGCCATGGAGAAAATACGGTTATGCGGAAGCACTGGCAAAGCCGGCGTGGCCCGATGATTACCACTGTCACACTCCATGCGGCTATTGACAGAACATTGTACGTTGACAAGTTTGGCGTAGGCCAGGTGCATCGGGTGACCCGGGAGGTTAACGAACCGGGTGGCAAAGGCAATAATGTAGCCAAAGTGATTCGGCAGCTTGGCGGTCAAGTCATGGCCACAGGCATTATTGCCGGCAATAACGGCGTATTTATTGAGAGCAGCCTGACTGAACGAGGCATACAGACTGATTTTATCCGGTCAGAGGGAGAGTCCCGGGTCTGCCTTAACATTCTGGACGATTCCAACGGTAGCTCTACCGAGCTGCTTGGGCGGGGTCCAACCATGTCAGAGGCCGAAGTTGAAGCAATCAAGGAAAAAGTACACAGGCTTGCCAGCCAGTCCAGTACGGTCATCCTGTCTGGAAGTTTACCCCCAGGTGCACCAGAGACACTGTACGCAGAACTGATACGCATTGTCCGTTCAGCAGACTCGCGAGCCTTTCTGGATACAGGGGGAACAGCTTTTAGCGTTGGGCTAAGCGCAACGCCCCATTTTGTGAAGCCGAATGAGCAGGAACTGGCCGAATGGCTGGGGCAGAAGCCAAGCGAAATAAGCGAATGCACCCGTGCAGCGCACATGCTGGCTAATCAGGGAATTAACGAGGTGTGTATAACACTCGGAAGTACAGGTGCTCTGGCCATTCTAAACGGAACAGCGTATATGGTGAAGCCGCCAGCCATTCAGCCCGTAAACACGGTAGGTTGCGGGGATGCCTTTGTTGCCGGCATGGCGTATGCGTCAGAGCGCGGCGATTCGGCTGAGTCCAGGCTGCGAACGGCTGTCGCGGCGGCAGCTGCAAATGCCATGTCTTCCAAAGCAGGCGACATCGACTATGATCTATTTGAGGAGTACGAGCATCAGGTGCAGGTTATTCCTTTGTGAAGGTTGAAGGTTGTGGAAATCAGCTTCGTATCCCTCATGTGTAACCATCAGAGAGAAGTTTTTCTTATGGGATGCAGTTCACTTCGGCATATTGCAATCCATCCTTTCATCCTACACAATAGAGCTAGCACGGGCTGCAGTTAACGGATATCATGTAAGCCCAGACATAATAAAGGAGAGACATATGCAATATTCAAAGGGTGAACTGCGCAGAGCACAAACATTGGAACTGATTAAATCGCATGGAAAAATATCGCTGCTAGAGATTGTCCAAACGGTCGGCTGCTCGGAAGCAACCGCAAGACGGGATTTGGACGTGCTGGAAAAAGCGGGCGAGATTATTCGAACCAATGGGGGAGCCATATATGAAGGCAGTCTGACTTCGGCGGTATCGGAGCTGCCTTTTGCAGCAAAACGCGATTTCAGACGGATGGATAAGGAACGGATCGCCGCCACGGCCGCCGCCCTCGTTGAAGAGGGGGACATTATCTGCCTGACGGGAGGTACAACAACGTTCTTTATTGCGAAAGCGCTCAAAAAGCACCGTAATATTACGATTGTCACGAACGCGGTGAATATTGCTTATGAATTGGCTGATGCCGAAGATATTCAGGTCGTGGTCATTGGCGGCGTTATGCGGTCCAAAAGCTACGAATTGTGCGGTCCGCTGGCGGAAAGTGTAATCGACAAAATTAACATTACGAAAATGTTTCTCGGGGTGGACGGAGTAACGCAGAATTTCGGCTTTACGATGCATTCCGAGCTTGAAGCCCGTATAGCCCAATTAACAATGGAACGTTCCAGCGAGGTTTATGCTGTATTCGATCAAAGCAAGGTTGAGAAAAGTGCTTTGTTTACCATTGCTCCCTTGAATCAGGTGACAGGAGTAATCACGAATAAGCAGCCGGAGGGATGGTTTGAGCAAGCGTGTAGGGAGCAGCAGATTGCTATACATACAACTACAGATCGCAATGCTTCTATATGAGTACACCTGATCCTCAACCGCCCCTCTCTTCTGATGCTGGCTAATTTGCAGAACAAGGGAGGATATGCGAATGCATTTTTCCAAGTTTATGCTGATCCTTGCGATGATTTGCGTTGTAATCGCTGAAGCGGGCTGTTCCAGTTCTTCCACTTCTGGCGGCGAACCATCCGCAGACTCGCAAGGCAAGGTGAATCTGGTCTTTTGGAGTCATCAGGAAGACGCCATAGTGGGCGCATACAAGAAATTAATAACCAAATACCAGACCATACACCCCGATGTAAAGATCGAGTATCAGACCTTTCCGTATGATGTGTACAGCCAGAAGCTGAAGGCTTCATTCTCCGCGAAGAAACCGCCCGATATTGCCGAATTCTTCGGCACCTGGGTGCCCGAATATTCCAAGAACGGCCTGCTTGTTGAAATTCCTGATAGTGAAAATGTAAAAAAAGCATACTATGATGCCCCCCTGGGGGGATATTTGCGAGACAAGAAGTTATACGGGCTGCCGCTGGAATACAACATTGAGAACGGTGGCATGCTGATTCATCCGCAAATGCTCAAAGAACAAGGCTTGGATCATCCACCATCAACCTGGACAGAACTTGTGGATTACGCCAAGAAACTAACCGTACGTGAAAGCGATATCATCAAAGTCAAAGGCTTCGATTTTGTATCGGCAGACAATATTACGTTCACTTTCCTATCGCTCATTTTGCAGCAGGGCGCAAGTTTTATGGGTGAAGACGGACATATTAATTTTCACACACCGGAGGCTCAGAAAGCCATGTCCACCCTGGTCTCACTCGTGGCTGATGACAAAGTCGCAGATTTAACCACTTTCGGTGGTGAGCTGGATACCTCTGACTATTTTTTTCAGGGGAAGTCAGCCATGACCTATCGCGGCCCTTGGACGATTGCTGCGGGACAGAACAGCTATAAGGTTGATGATTTTGAATACGTATCCGTGCCTTCCTTTACAGAGAATCCACCTGTTTTTGCTGCTGAATCCGGTTGGGGGCTTGCCGTATCCAAGCAAAGTAAACAGCAGGAGGCTGCACTTGATTTTATCCAATTTATCTCGGAGAAAGACAACCTCTCGACATGGAATACGGACACCTTTACCGTTCCAGCCAAAAAAGAAATTGCCGAAAACCCGGAGTTCCTGAAGAACAATCCCCATTTAAAGCCCTCACTGGCTATATTGTCGTTAGGTCAATGGATTGGTCCTATAGCAGACAGGGATTTCTTCTTCAAACAGGTCAACGACAACTTTCAGCTGATGGCTAGTGGACAGCAGAGTGTCGAGGACGGATTGGCGAACATCGAACGGACGATTAACGATAATCAGGATCAACATAAGTGATAGGGGTGCTGGGGCATGAGTACTGCTATATCTACCAACAAGGCGGACAAGGTTAACCCAGCGGCAAAGTCGACAGCCTACAGGGCGAAACGAAGGTTCATCATCATCTCACTCGTACCAATCTTGCTTCTGTTCGGGGTGTTTGCTTTCCTTCCCATCGCATGGAGCCTGGGCTTGTCCGCATTCAAGTATGACCCGCTCAGCTCTAACGCGGTATTTGTTGGGGCGGAGAACTATATCCGGATGTTCCAGGATTCCATATTTCTGAAGTCACTATGGGTAACCTTCAAATTTGTAATTATCGCCGTACTGATCAATATTGTCATTACGCTGTTGATCGCTTCAGCGATTCAGCGAGTCAGCATCCCGTGGCTCAAAAATCTGTTCCGGACCGTATTCTTTCTTCCCACGATTGCTCCACTGGCAGGAACAGCCATCGTATGGAGTACGATGTTCAATTATAATGACGGTTTGTTCAACGTGCTGCTCGCCAAGCTGCATATGGCCCCAATTCAGTGGCTCAGTGATCCGCATTATGCGCTCTATTCCGTCATTATGATGACCTTGTGGGCTGATATTGGCTATAATATCGTTCTTTTCATTGCCGGATTGGATTCCATCCCGGATATGTACTATGAAGCAGCTACACTGGAGGGGGCGGGTCGATGGCATGTCTTTCTTCACATCACACTGCCCTTACTGCGCAGAACGACGCTATTTGTTTCGATCACGACAGTCGTTTCCTATTTTCAGGCCTTCCCGCAATTTCAGATTATGACCAAGGGCGGGCCCTTCAACGAAACACGAGTGCTATCACTGCAAATTTATGAACAGGCATTCTCCAGTTCCAATATGGGGTACGCATCCGCTATGGCAACCGTGTTTCTAATGATCATCCTGCTTGTTACGCTGCTGCAACTGCGATGGGGACGCACACAATGGGAACATTGAGGAGAACAGGAGGAGAAGCCGATGCCGCGTAAGTTAAGTCTATGGGAAGGCGTCACTATCGCAGTTCTTGCAGTCATAGCTTGTATTATGCTTTTGCCTTATGCCTGGATGGTATTGTCATCTCTGAAAAGCAACATGGACATCGTCTCGGGTTCCGGCGGGTTATTTCCAAGTAAGCCGAGTCTGGACGGATACCGAACGGTTTTTAGCGAGGCGCCGTTTGTGACGTGGCTGCTGAACAGTCTGGTGACATCTGTCATCATAACGGTAATCACCTTATTTACCAGTGCTTTAGCCGGATATGTATTTGCCAAACATCAGTTTAAAGGCAAAAAATTGCTATTCATGCTGATCCTGGCAACGATGATGATTCCCTTTCAGGTTATTATGATTCCAACGTATTTGATTACCGCTGAGCTTGGACTGGTTAACCATTTGCTGGCGATCATTTTGCCCAATCTGGTCAGCTCCTACGGTGTATTTCTGGCTAAACAGTTCATTGAAGAGATTCCACAGGAGCTGCTGGAAGCAGCAAGAATGGACGGTTCAGGCGAATTCAGGCTGATGCTTCGCATCGTTATGCCGCTTATTATGCCCATGCTGTCAGCATTGGGGATATTCACGTTCATGAACTCCTGGAATAACTATCTATGGCCGTTGATTGTATTAAATGATGAGAGCAAAATGACCGTTCCGCTGGCATTGGTCTATTTTAACGGAACGCATCAGGTCAACTACAACGTCGTCATGTCAGCTGCGGTACTGATTACGATACCGGTTATTATAGTGTTCCTGATCTTCCAGAAGCAATTTATTAAAGGCCTGGCGATGACAGGTATGAAATAACGGGCGAGGAGAAAAGTGATGACTAAAATCTCAATTATCGGAGCAGGCAGTGCATTTACGCGCGAGATCGCTATGGATATCCTGCTGATTGAAGGCTTGGAGGGTGGCACCATTGCCCTGGTTGATATCGACGAGCGGCGGCTTGAGTTGGCACGCAGACTGGTACTTCAGATCGTGGAACGGACAGGGAAAACGTGGGAGGTAGTCGCCTCCACGGATCGCAGAGAGGTAATCGGCGGTTCACAGTTCGTGATCAACCAAATTGAAGTGGGCGGGCTGGAGACAGTTCGTTATGAATATGAAATTCCGCTGAAATACGGGGTAAAACAATGCATCGGCGATACGTTGGGACCGGGAGGACTGTTCAAGACGCTCCGTACCCTTCCCAGCTGGATGGAAATTGTACGCGACATTGAAGCGCTCTGCCCAGACTGCATCATTCTGAACTATACCAATCCGATGTCTGCGGTTACACTCCTGACTTCCCGCATTACGGACATTCCAGTCGTGGGGCTATGCCACTCGATCCAGAATACGTCGGCTCAACTGGCCGAATATGCCGGAGTTCCTTATGAAGAAATGTCATGGAAAGCTGGAGGGATTAACCATATGTCCTGGTTCGTGGAGCTGTCTCACAGGGGGAAGGATCTGTATCCTGTTCTGTTAGAGAAAATACAAACCACTCCTGAACTGCTGCGGCAGGACCCGGTCCGCTTGGATGCCATGAAGTATTTAGGTGCTTTCGTATCGGAATCCAGCGGCCATTTCTCGGAATATATTCCGTATTACCGAAAACGCCAATCGCTTATTGATCAGCACTGCAGCTCAGGTTATAACGGAGCCACAGGATTCTACGCGGACAATTGGCCAATCTGGCGGAGAGAGAATGATGAGCAGATCGTTTCGCAGCTTGAAGGTACGGTACCGCTTGAGCTTCAATCGAGTAATGAATATGCAGCTATTATCATCGAAGCGGTATTGAAAAATGAGCCGAAGGTCATTTACGGTAACGTTCCAAACCGGGGATTGATTGAAAATTTGCAGCCTGACGGTGTGGTGGAAGTGGCCTGCCTCGTTGACGGGAAAGGCGTTCAGCCTTGCCGCTTCGGAAGACTGCCTGAGCATTTGGCCGCATTGTGCCGCTCGAATATGGCTTTTTTTGACCTGGCTGTGGAAGCTGTACGGAGAAATGACAAGGAAATGGCACGCCATGCACTGATGTTGGACCCGCTAACTGCTGCCGTGTGCTCCCTGGAGGAGATCGGAAGCATGTTCGATGAACTGTACGAGGCGGAACAAGGATTTGTTCCGGCATTGAAATGATGAAGAGACAGGAAACAAGTCCCGTAGTTGTCATCGCTGGCGAGCTAAATGTAGACGTCATTGTATCCGGAACGGATGTGATGCCGGAATGGAATCGGGAGAAAATGGTCGATGGCTTCGAGATTGTACTTGGTTCTTCATCGGCAATCACGGCCTGTGCGCTGGCAAGCTTGGGAGCGGATGTGAGATTCGTCAGCGTCGTAGGGGATGACGATTTCGGAAAGTTCTGTATCGCTGAGTTGCAACGAATGGGCGTGAATACAGAGCATGTAACCCGATTGTCGGGCATCAAGACAGGTGTGACCCTATCCCTTTCCACACCCGTTGACCGCGGACTATTAACGTACGCTGGCAGCATCCCGTTGTTGACTCCGGATTATATTCCAGGGTCACTGTTACAGCAGGCCACGCATCTTCATTTTGGTTCTTATTATTTACAGGATGGAATGAGACCCTATTGGACGGGGCTTTTTACAAAGTTGCGGGCAAACGGGATCAGCACATCTTTTGATACAGGCTGGGATGTATCCAATCAATGGGACCGCGAAGGAATATGTACACTACTGGCGGAGACTGATTTGTTTATTCCCAGCGAGGATGAACTACTGCACATTTTCCCTGCCGACGGGGTAGCCCATGTGCTTGATTCCATGCTTCCTGTCGTGGGGGGAATTGTAGCAGTCAAACAAGGGTCAAAAGGTGCTACATTGCGAGCGCTGGACGGAAGTACAATATCGCGCGGATCTTACACTTTGACTCCTGTCGATACGACGGGAGCAGGCGACTGTTTCAACGCTGGAATCATATACGGATATTTGCTCGGAAAGCGGGGCGACGAACTGCTGCGATTCGCCAATGCATGTGGTGCATTGTCCACGCTTGGCATCGGTGGCACAGGTAGCCTGCCAACGATGGAGGCTGTACTTCATTTGCAAGAAGGGCTTGAATAGTTGAGTCTGGCTTTACTCTGCGCAACCAATTGAAAAAAGGGAGTTGAAGGTATGTTGAAATTCGGTAAAACATTGCTGGTGGGATTAAGTATGGCGGTAGGGATAGGACTTGTTTCAGGGATTGAATGGTCCTCATCCGCTGCCGCAGCAGGCACGGATTACTATGTGGCGACAAGTGGAAATGACTCCAATGCGGGAACGAGCAGCGCACCGTGGAAGACGCTTCAGCACGCAGCGGATGCTGTTCCTGCAGGCAGTACAGTGCATGTTCGCGGCGGTGTATACAACCAGAAGCTGAAGATCACCCGCTCCGGCTCGGCTTCACAGGGACCGATTGTATTCACTAACGATGGCACAGAGGCTCCAATTATTGATGGCACTGGACTTTCCGTTAGCGGAATTGAAGGGTTGATTGACCTGACCGATGTAAATTACGTTACCATTCAGGGTTTTGAGATTCGCAATTATACCACGGCAACCAAGGACGTTATGCCCGTAGGCATCTATGTTCACGGATCAGGCAGCTTTATCAATTTGTCCGGCAACAAAGTTCATGATATCAAAAATACGGCTACACCAACCGGCAGTGACCTGCTGGGCCGGGATGCGCATGGAATTGCCGTATATGGCACAAAAGCCCCTGACTCCATTCACGATATTACAATTAACGGTAACGAACTGTACAATCTCGTCCTCGGCTCCAGCGAATCGCTGGTTTTGAACGGTAACGTAGATACCTTCTCGGTAACTAACAATGTCATTCACGATAACGATAACATTGGCATTGATCTTATCGGTTATGAGGGTAAAGCGCCGAATACGGCTTACGATCAGGTACGGAACGGACTCGTGAAGGGTAACCGGGTATACAATATTTCTTCCAATAATAATCCTTCGTACGGGAAATCACTTCCGAATAACAGCAATGCAGCCGATGGGATTTATGTCGATGGTGGCAAGGACAGTATTATTGAGCAGAACTATAGCTATAACAATGATATCGGTATCGAGATTGCGTCCGAGCATGCCGGTAAATCCACCAGCAATATTACAGTGCGCAGCAATGCAGTCTACAACAACCGACTCACCGGCATTGCTATGGGTGGCTATGATACCAAACGTGGCTCCACAGTAAACTGCAAGATTGTCAACAATACGGTTTACAAAAATGACACGCTTGGCGATGGCAGCGGCCAGCTTTACGTTCAATTCGATACACAAAATAATGTAATTAAGAACAACATTTTTGTAGCCAGTTCCACAGATGTGCTGATCTACAATGAATACACCAAGAATTCTGGAAACGTTGTGGATTATAATCTCTATTTCGCTCCTGCAGGTAGCAGTGAAGCGAGCTGGACATGGAAAAATAAAGACTACACCGGTTTCTCCGCTTACAAAGCGGGAACCGGCAATGATGCACATTCCTTGTTCATCGATCCCAAATTTGTGAATGCTTCAGGATACGATTTCCATCTCCAATCTTCATCTCCAGCGATTGATACCGGGAACACGGACACTGCGATCATCGGAACACTGGATATTGAGGGGAAACCAAGAGTACAGGGAGCTGCTGTAAATATCGGAGCTTACGAGTAAGACCTATAATCGAACGAATGGGAAGATACAAGTATCCGTGATGGACAAAACTTGTTCGATCACTACCGACTCATATGACGAACTGATCCATTTTGTCCGCTGACTCATTAAGTTAACGGGCAGGTCACCTATGTGGCCTGCTCGTTTTTTTTGTGTATCAGTGAATCAAAATGGATTAGAACTAAACCAAATCAAACTCACTCTTGACATCCAAGATAAAGAGCATGATGAGGGCTGAACTTACAATTAGCGAGCTGATCAAGCTCATGCAAGTATCCGTCACCTGTTTGTCCAAAATAAAGAGCATTTGGCTGCACATATTCAGTATTTCTACGCCTACGCCGAAGAGAAAGGGATATCGCTCTCAGGGGCCAATGATCCTGGTAGAACGAACCTATTTGTCCCAGTGTTCACGCTAATATATTGGCATCCTAAATTTATACAATAGTGGAGTTTATTCTGATATAATAGATACTTCATTAATAAGGATGCTGGAAGGAGGTGAAGATAGAAATGGGTAGGCGGGAAGTTGTGTTTTATACTGCTGTCTTTGTCTTTGTGCTTGTGATGCTGTTAAATGACCAATCAATTTTTTGGATTATAGGCCCGGTGCTCATCGCCACTCTTATCGCGTATACCATTCATGAGTTTTATCCTATGGCTTGTGAGAATCGAATGGATCGTGTTGAGAATTTTTTGCGAAGAAATCAGTATAGGCCCTATATCTATATTTGTTATGTGATTGCCAACAGACTGGATGATGAAGTCGAAATCACGATGGAGAAGCTCAGAAACAATTCAACGAAAAAATCTATGCAAGCGATATATCAGGCAGCTTACGGTGTTTACCGCATGGATATATTGTCCGTTCGGCAAGCGGTGCCCAAGATGCGCAGATCGGATTATCGTACATATTACGAAACTTTTTTGCTTATAGAAGAAGGGATGAGCGAGCAAGCCAGGGAGCACCTGAAATCCATTAAAAGACGATGGATGCAATCTGCACTGCTTGCCGAAATTGAACGTAAATTAGGTCATCGTGAAATGGCCATTAAGCATGCTGAAGAAGCAGTGAATGCCACGAACGGTGTCCAGCGTTATATGCTGGTTAAAGAGTATGAAAGATATTATGCAGAAGAAAAACACGTACAATAAATGGATTACCGTAAATGAACTACATTTTGAAGAGTCCATTACAGTTGCTCAACAAATGAATGAAGCATCTGGACAATATCAAGTACATCATTGAATCGCGGTGAACGAAGGAAGAACACATTGCGCCTGAACGCGATGTGTTCTTTTTCTCTACATATGTCGGCATATGTCAGCCCATTCAACGATGTAGAGTTATAAATAAAAAACTAGAATAATATGGAATTATAGGTTATATTGTATACATTCAAGCAAAAGGAGTGAATTTTAAATGTCTAACAAGGTGATTGTGCTTTAGGTCCACGAAAGGATATTTGCGGTTTAGGGATTTCTTTTGTGGACATTGCAATGCGGGAAACCGTCCCATCAATGTTTACTGGAGGAGATCATTATTCATTTTAACGAAGCGGTTCACATTAGCAATACTCACTTAATTGCAAGCGCATCCAAGTTATTTGACCTGGAGGATTACCAAGTTCAGCTTATCCCGCCACATGAGGGCGGGCGGAATATCGTGTACACCTGTGATCGAGAGGATCATGAAACACGAATCCTCCGAATTTCATTTTTACCTGACCGAAACCGTGAAGATTATCTGGCAGAGCTCGAATATGTCCGCTATTTGTATGAACATGGAGCCAGCGTCTCCAATGTCGTACCCTCGAAAATGGGTCATCTGCTCGAAGAGATCGTCTATGATGATCATACGTTCTATGTCTGTATGTTCGTGAAGGCCAAAGGAAAGTTGTTGGTAGAAAACCATTATCAGTACCGGGAAGGGGTTCCTGTTACCGAGTACTACTATAATTGTGGCAAAGTCCTAGGCCAAATGCATCAGCTATCGAAAAGCTATGCCCCCGTTCATCGCAGGCCGCATTTTTCGAACACCTACAATTTGGCGTATATCGAGAGAGTGATCCCTGACTCTTTCCCTTTACTCAGAGACAAGATGATTGAACTTCTTCTAGTGGTAAAAGAATTGGATACGAGCCAGGAGACCTATGGCATGCTCCATTTCGATTATAACGACGGGAATTATTCGATTGATTATGATACAGGCCAAATTACGGTGTATGATTTCGACAATTCCTGTTTCGGTTGGTATATGTGCGACCTCGCAGCGCTGTGGACAAACGGAGTCGGCTGGATTCAATTCGAATCGGATGCAGAGAAACGCAAGCAATTCATGAATGACTATTTCCGAGTCGTACTTGAAGGATATGCCTCCGAAACCGCCATTGCGGATGACATGCTGGAAAAGCTGCCTTTATTTATTCAAGTTACCCTTTTGGAGAATATTCTGGACCGTTTTGAAGTCTTGCAACGTAGCGGAGAGGAAACGGAAGGCGATGACGAGGAACTGTTATATCTGATCAAATGTATGGAAGAAGCCATCCCGTACAAAGGATTTTTCCATGAGATGTATTCCACGGAAGCTCCTTTTGCATATGGGGAACGGTAGGGAAATTCACTTGCAAGCCATGAATAACCAGGTAATTTAATCAAAATGGAGAGGCCGTCGGTATGTACCGATGGCCTCTTTGTTTGGCTTTCGGCAAGCTATTCAATTTGGAAGGCGGCACATGGACGTGTGAACCAGAATATACTCCGTTCATGTTGTGAGCAGACCACTTTTATACAACACAGAGACCACAGCTTCCCTTACCGGGAAACTCGTGGTCTTTTGGCCTTTCTTTCAGCGGATATCATGATGTACCTTATACAGGGCGGCGTTCGACTCATAGTACGAGGTAATAAATGCACGAAACTGCTGAATGGACGGAGATAACATCCGATGTTTTACCCATGACAAGCTGATCGGATATATCGCTGCTTGGTCAGCAATGGATACAAAATGCAACCCCAGATTACGGCAGACGGAAACGGGAAGCAGCGCAACGCCCTGATCCAGCTTGATAATCTCGACCAGTGTAGGGGAATCAACTTCAAAAGCGTGATGGGGAACAAAGCCGGCCTTCTCGCATAACATCGTAGTAAACCGGCTATATTCTTCATTATTGGCAAGGGAAATGAAGGGTGCGCTTGCGACAGCACTTAGAGAAATGTTCTCGTCTCCGCCGTAAGTATGTTTGGATGGCACAACCAAAACGATGTCTTCCTCAACCAGCACACGGCATTCAATCTCTTCATCCTGAATCGGGTGGTGACCGGTGATGCCGAGATCTACGTCTCCTTTTTTCAACTGGGTGATGATGTCACTCCGGCTTGCAATCCCTTGATGAATCTGAGACTCGGAAAAACCTTGAATATATTCACTAATCAGACCAGAGAGAAATCTGGAATTCGAGATCGAGATTCGGATCAACTTGGAAAGCTCATGTTCCTTCTCCTGCATCGCAAGCTTTGCATTCTCAAGTTCAACAAAAATCCGGTTCACATGTTTCAGCAGGATTTCTCCCGACGCATTCAATTCGATATTTCTTCCTTTCCTGTGAAAAAGGGGGGTTCCCAATTCATCCTCCAATCTCTTGATTGTCAGACTAAGTGAAGGTTGGGCAATATTCAACTGTGCGGCCGCTTTGGAGATATGTTCCGTATACGCAACGGTTTGGAAGTATTTAAGCTGGAGCAGTTCCATTTGTTTGCTCTCCTTATTTATTCGAATAAATATATATAGTTCTTATTATGTATTATATTAAATTTGAATATTAATGTAGAATTTTTTTATAAGGTACGGGACACTGACGGCATTACACACTGCCATGCGCGTACTACGAACCGTATTCTTGCAGTTAAACTAACCCTATTTCAAGGCAGGTGTTTTTTGATGAAAATGGATGTGAACAACATAGCCAAAAACCTGAATACTCCTTTAACTGCCCCGGCATATCCGATGCCACCCTATAAATTTGTCAACCGTGAATACCTGAATATCATCTATCGGACAGATGAACAGGCTTTACGCGCGGCAGTTCCCGAACCGCTGGAGATCACCGAGCCTTTGGTGAAATTCGAAGTGATGTGGATGCCGGATGTTTCCGGGCTTGGTGCATACACCGAGGCAGGGCAAGTGATCCCCGTGCAATTTAACGGCGAAGACGGCGATTATGTGCATTCCATGTACGTGGACAATTTTCCGGCGATAGCAAGCGGGAGGGAGCTGACCGCATATCCGAAAAAGCTCGGTGCTCCGAAATTATACACGGATTCCGATACCCTCGTTGGCACGCTGGATTATGGAACACTGCGCGTAGCAACCGCGACGATGGGCTTCAAACATGTAGAGATGGACAAGGAACTTGCGAAAAATGAAATCTGCCGTCCGAATTTTATGATTAAAATCGCTACGGATTATACCGGCAATCTGCGAATCTGTGATCTGATCCGAACTCAAATTACGGATATCGAGGTGAAGGAAGCATGGACAGGACCTGCCCGCTTGCAACTGTTTGAACATGCACTGGCGCCTCTGGCGGATCTGCCGGTACTCGAAGTTGTGTCAGCTTCACATATTCTCACCAACTTAACCTTAAATGCGGCACAGCCTGTATATAACTACCTGGAGAAAAAATAAGGAGGCAACAAAGATGAGAATTGCAATTGTAGGAGCAGGTTCTTTGGGAACCATCGTTGGTGCATATCTGGCGGATGGCGGAATGGATGTTGAGTTAATTGATGCTTATCAGGAGCATGTGAATGCCCTTAATCAGACGGGTGCCAAAGTGACCGGAACAACGGAGTTTCGGGCGAAAGTAAAAGCGATTACCCCTGAGCAAAAGTCAGGGCAATATGATCTCGTGCTGCTGTTGACCAAACAGGTGTATAATGAGTCGGTGCTTCAGGAACTGCTTCCATTCTTGCACGAGGATAGCATGGTATGCTCCCTGCAAAACGGAATTCCGGAGGACAACGTCGCGTCCATTGTTGGGGCAAAACGGGTCATAGCCGGCTCCGTTGAATTCGGTGCTACGTTTATTGAAGCCGGTGTTTCAAGCCTGACCACAGCGTACAATTCATTCAAGCAGTATGCATTCCAGATTGGCGAATTGAACGGAGAGCATACCGATCGGATTCAGCGTGTAAAAGAAGTTCTGGATCTTGTCGGGGGTACACATATCTCCGATAATCTTGTGGGAACCAAATGGTCCAAACTGCTGATCAACAACGCATTCAGCGGTTTGTCGGCAGCACTGAACGGTACGTATGGTGACATTCTGGATCATGAAGCGGGCATTCGAAGTGCTGTTCATATTGCAGACGAAACGATCAAGGTCGGACAAGCGAGCGGGGTTACTTTTGTGAAAATGAACGGATTTGATATCGCCTCACTGGAGCTTCACAATGAATCAGACATTCCTGAACGCATTCAAACCTTGCGTTATGTGATGGAGCCATCGAGATTGCTCAAAGCGAGCATGCTGCAGGATTTGGAGAAAAAACGCAAAACGGAAATTAATTTTATCAACGGAGTGGTTTCAAGCAAGGCGAAAGGAACGGGGATTGCGACACCGTACAATGATTTGGTGGTTCAGTTGGTGCAAGCCGCAGAAGAGGCACAGACCTTACCGCAGTTTGACACTAACATCCAGTCTTTT
Organism: Paenibacillus vandeheii; assembly: GCF_030433635.1. NCBI lineage: Bacteria > Bacillati > Bacillota > Bacilli > Caryophanales > Paenibacillaceae > Paenibacillus > Paenibacillus vandeheii. Next base: position 333,235 of record NZ_JAROCD010000006.1, on the reverse strand, counting down.
GAAGAACTGCTTAACGTTCTGAATGCCTAAAGCCTGAATCATCGTTCATTAGCATAAGCAGCAACCGAACGGAACCCGAATGAAGAGGATGTATACCAAAAAGAAGCCTGGCTCGAATCGTTAATCTATCTAAGATTACGGGTTCGGGCCTTTTTTTATCCTATACATAAGAATATAAGAACGTACCTTTACTGCAAAAAAATAACCCCGTGAAAGTCGCTGATGTCGCAGCTTCTCTTATCAGGATTATCCAATATACAACAGGTTTGCGTCTCTGCCTGTTAACGTCTTCGGAACGCTCCACCGCGCGCCAGAGCAAAGAAAATCAGCAGGGCAATGATTGAGCCAACGATCGCGGGTATAATGTGAAATCCACCCACCACTGGGCCCCTCGGCCCCAACAGTTCAGACCCTAACCAGGATCCAATAAAGCCAGCAATGATATTTCCAAGCACGCCTCCCGGTACGTCCCGCCCTATCAGATTGCCGCTTAACCAGCCAATAAGCCCACCGACAATGAGTACCCAGATTAGATACAAGAATTGGTCTCCCTTCCATTGGTTTATTACAAGTTATGTTTCGTTAGGGGGAATGATGCGGATCATCTGAAGATCGATCACTAAACCGTTTCCATTTTAATCCAAGGATAGTAAAATCGGTTGTACCACCAGTAATATGGATGCTGATGCTGATGCAGATGGGGATTGTAGATGACCAGTATAGAAAGGAGACGCTCAGATGTTCATGTTTCGTAGCCCTTTCATCTTAGCCTTGATGATGATGTTTCTGATGTCAGGATTGGCTGCTTGTTCCGATACAGAGCAAGCGGAAGATAAGGCTGCTTCGACAGAGGGGGACTCAACGGAGCAGGTGCAGAGCTTTAGGCTGAATCCGGAAAAACCGGCGTGGAAGCTGGATACCACACCCGTGAACCTAACGTGGTTCGTTGGAGCCGAATGGTACGGGCACACTTGGGGTGAGAGCCTGACTTCCAAATATGTCACCCAAAAAACAGGGGTCAATATCGAATTTGAAGTACCAACCGGTGAACCAAGCGAGATGTTATCACGAATGTTGACGTCCGGTAATCTGCCGGATTTGATGACCATCGGCTCCTGGGAAAGTGCGGTTAACAAGCTTCGGGAGAGCAACCTCATCTATGCCCTGGATGAGCTAGCCAACCAGTATGATCCGTACTTTTACAAGGTAGCAGGTGATGGTGCTCTACAATGGTATCGGCAGGAAGACAGCCATACCTACGTCATTCCCAATGATGCGTACAATCCCGAACAGATGCGTGCAACTGGCTTGACGGGAGCGAATCAAACCTTTCTCGTACGTAAGGATCTGTATGAGTCGATGGGCAAACCGGACCTCAGCACACCGAAAGGTTTTCTAAATGCACTGCAATTGCTGAAGAATCAATATTCTGTCTATAAAGGCCAACTGATTAGTCCTTTTTGGGCACAGGGGAATGCATCCTACGGGATGACCGAATATCTACAAAATCTGCTCGCGATCCCCCATGAACAGAACGGTAAGGTATACGACCGTATTACAGATCCCGATTATATTCAGTGGCTGAAAACATTTCGTACCGCTTACGAGCAAGGCCTGATTAATGTTGATTTTCTGGTCGACTCCAGTGCACAGGTGCAGGAAAAAACCAACCATGCTCAATATTTTATGATGATTCGGGAATGGACAGACATCTCGGATCTCAATTCGAAATTGGCAGTCCGTACGAATCAGAGTTCATACTATATTGCTGTGGATGGACCCCGGAACAGCAGGGGAGAATCCGCCAGACTGTTCCCCGGCAGCATGGATGGCTGGATGGTTACGATGATTAGCAAATCCACTAAAAACCCTGAACGAGCCATCCGCTTCTTGACCTATCTCGCCAGTGAAGAAGGCCAAAGGGATGTATTTCTGGGCAAAGAAGGCGAAACATGGGTGATGAGTAATGGTAAGCCGCAGTTGAAAGCCGATATGGTCCAATTGCTTGATACGGACAGAGAGAGGCTGGAAAAGGAATACGGCATCATGGATACCTACTGGATGCTGCGAAACCCTGCTTTCGTTAACCCGTGGAGACCGGAGAAGGCTCCGTCCATTAAGCAGATGGAGGAGTTCGCCAACAAACAGGCTGATATGGACAGCGGCATCTATAAGGGATTAGATCCTGTAGGGGATTCCGATATAGCGTTAGCCTGGTCCCGTATTTCACAGAATTGGGAGGAAGTACTGCCTGAATTGATAACCGCCAAGGATGAAGCTGCTTTTGATAAGATATTCGAAAATTTCCTAGCCCGCCGTGTGAATTACGGATTTAATCAGGTGATGGAATACCGTCAGGCTGAGCTGGATGCGCGAAAAGCCAAGATGTCGGAATAACCATTCCCTATCAGCCTCGTTACCTATCAGACAACTTGTAATATATGGTATAACAAAGGTGGGGAGGGCATCAGAATGAAATATTTACGGACTAGACTGAGGAAGCTTTACCGTAATTCCCGTATTTCCCAAAAGCTGTTTCTTGCGTTTAGCCTGATGATTGCCATACCTGTTATTTTGGTATCCTTTTTATATATTCGGATGCAGGAAACCCAGTTATACAAGGACGCTATGGCGACGGGCAACAGCCATGTTTCATGGCTAAACGAACAATTACGCAGCAGAATGGACATCATTGAGAACGCTTCCACAACTGCACTTACTCAAAAGGCATTTGTGGATTTTATTCATTCCAACATGATTGTGGATGGACTGCGACTGGTGAAATTCAAACAAAACCAATTTGAGCAGATGCAAAATATCATTCAAAGCAATGCGATGATTAGTGAGCTCAGCTTTTACGTGGATAATCCGAACTTATATGAAATTTGGCCTGAAATCTATCATTACAAGAAATTTTGGCCGCAGGATTACTGGGCAAAACTTCGGGATGAAGGTGGGGCGGCTTATCGTTTATTTTCCTTTAAGGATGGTGAACATACGTTATCCTACTACCGTCTGGTTCGCCTTCAGGGGCAAGAACAAAAACGTCCCAGTATTATGGAAATACGTGTCCCGCACAGTATGTTTTTCAGCGACTTGCTCCAGGAGAGCAAGGGAGACTTTTTCTCTGTTTTGATGAACGAAAGCGACCATCCACAGTATGTATACAATCCCCAGCATGAGTTTTCTCAAAAGGCAGGAGAGGAGCTGGACAAAATCCTTGGCAGTATTCATCTTCAACTGGATGTACTGCCGCAGGAAAGTCCCGTCAAGGTTAAGGTTGGAGATCAGAGCTACTATGCACTGTACCGCTACATTGCTCCGCTGAACACTTATGTGGTTGATATTGCCTCCCATCAGGCGTTGATGAAGGGGCCCCGTAGCTGGTATGCATTTGTGGTAACGATTACATTGTGTGTACTGCTGCTGCTCATGCTGCTCGTATCCCATACAACTCGGCGCATTTTCCGACGGTTGGACAGCGTACTGGCTTCAATGCGCCAGGTACGGAAAGGTGAGCTGGATGCAATGATTGATACAGGCCTTGATGAGAACGAAAGAGGGGATGAAATCGACGAGGTGGCTGTGAGCTACAACAAAATGTTATATGAGGTCAAACATCTGATGACCCAGGTCGTGGATAAACAGTTAATCGCCAAAAACGCTCAGCTGCACTCTCTTCATTCCCAGATCAACTCTCATTTTTTGTATAACGCACTGGAATCTATTCGTATGCTCGCTGAGGTTCAACAGCAACCCGCTATTGCCAACTCTTTGGTATCGTTAGGTTCGCAACTTCGCTACAGTATGCAATGGCGCAGCGATACAGTTGCCCTTCGTGAGGAGCTTGCTAATATCCAAAGCTACATTCAATTCATCAATCTAATGGAAGGCGGCAGCATCCTATTGACGGCAGATCTCCCACAGGAAGTGCTCCGCTATGCGATTCCGAAGATGTGCATGCAGCCCATCGTTGAAAATGCAGTTCATCACGCCGCGCCTTCGGGCGGTAAGGTGTGTATTCAGATTACGGTTTCAGTGGAGAATGACCACGTACTCCTTATTAAGATACAAGATGATGGAGTGGGGCTAGACCCTGAGATGTTAGTCCGACTGCAAGCGGCACTGCGGGGAGATTTGGATACGCCTATTGTTACCAGCAAGAACGGACTTGGTTTGGAAAATGTGAACAAACGACTGCAGCTTCATTACGGCAAACATTGCGGTCTTTGGATTGATAGCATGCAGGGCAATAATACGTGTGTAACAATACGTCTGCCTTGGGAAAATGTAAATCTTGGAGGGTGGTAGGAAATGATGAATATTCTGATTGTGGACGATCAAAAGCATATACGTGATGGTCTGCAGGCGATGCTGCAACAATTTCCTCTGGAACTGAACAACATTTACTGTGCCGCGAGCGGAATTGAGGCGCTAAGCCTTCTGCGTCAGCATAGCATCCGCATCGTTATTACCGACATTAGGATGCCGGATATGGATGGGTTGGCACTCATGGCACAAACCAAAGAGGAGCGCATCGAGGTGGAGTACCTCATTATTAGCGGTTATAGTGATTTTACATATGCCCAAAAAGCTATCGAGCTTGGGGCAAAGGGCTACTTGCTAAAACCACTGAAGCGGGAGGATCTGCAAACTTCGTTAGAGCATATATGGCAAGAAATCCAAACACGGCAAGCACTTACGCACAACATGCAGCATGTATCCCGTCTCGCCCGAGAGACAGATCGTAAAGAATTACGAATGTTTATGCAGGGAGCATTAAACGAGGAGGCTTGGATTCTGCAAATCCAGGAACAAAATCCTTCCTTATGGTGCAATTATCGTCTATGCCTGCTGCGGGAGAAATGTTGGATTAATCAGCCCGGGGCGAGCAACGTCCATAGCATGGAAGCTATTGCCTATGGTGTGTTCGGTAGACAAGGTTGTATTTGTCTGCAACACAGCCCTTATCTGATACTCGCAGTGGATGCAGCCATAGACCCGGATGCTTTGTCAGCGGCGCTTAAGGAAGGAATGATCGATGCCGTAACCGTTATGACTGACCCTCAGCAGGGATTAAAGGTGTTGCCAGGCAGCTATACACAAGTGCTTGAGCTATGCCGCCATAGTTACCTGTTTCCAGATCAGTACAGCATCCTGCCAGCACATATTGAGCATATGGAGCAGCAGTGGCAGCTTCCCTATGAGGAGCTCTATGATCTGTTCCAATCCGTTGGGACCGACAACAGTGGTAAAATCGCTCAGGGCATTTCCATAATATTTCACAAAAATGTGCTGCAACGCTATCATATTCGCTATACGCAGCAGCTCTGCGGCGCTACCGTGCAGATGATGGAAGAATACGAGCGTGTTATTCGCCCCTATATGGGGGAGGAGGCGCTGGATCTTGAGTCTTTGCGTAATCTCTTTGATTATCCGGGGATGCGCGATTATATTCAAGCATTGCAGCAGCAGCTGCTTCGGTTAAATCAGTTCTATTTTGAATATAAATGCAGCTATCGCAATTCGCAGGACTTAAATGAAGCCATACGTTTTATACATGAGAGCTACCATAAGCCGCTGGACCTCGCAATGGTATCCAATCATGTGTCACTTAATTATGCCTATTTCTCAAATCTGTTCAAGAAGAATGTTGGCAAAGGCTTTGCCGAATACTTGCGAGATGTGCGTCTGGATAAAGCGCGGCGGCTCCTAGCCGAAACCGATTATAAAATTGTTGAGGTAGCTTCTATGGTAGGCTACGAAAGCTACAAAAGCTTTACACGGGCTTTTCGCCTCGTGATGCAGATTCAACCCTCAGAGTACCGACAAATGATGAGGCAAAAGGCAGAACGTGAAGTGAAGTACCACAGCTCAACACCCTGAGGCAGCATGCTTACTTGGGAAATACCATGGGGTGAGTATGCATATGCATCAAAACCCAAAAAAATGGGATACAACAAAAATAAATGTACCTTTTCAGCAGATTATCCTATTCGATAGAATAAAGATATTCCCCGATGTAAGCGGTTTCCTTTATACGCATAGATTGGGAGAAACTATGATTCTATCAAAGGAGGGCAATTATGAAACCATCTCACTTTGCGGAGAAACGGTTGATGAAGAAGGTATTTGGTTTGTTCTTAGTGGTTGTGATGCTGGCTAGTGTTGGCATTTTGCCAACTTCGAAAGTTCAAGCAGCTGGAACCACAGTTACTTCAATGGAGTACTTCTCACCAGCAGATGGACCTGTTATTTCAAAATCTGGAGTTGGCAAAGCCAGCTACGGATTTGTTATGCCTAAGTTCAATGGAGGCTCCGCTACGTGGAACGATGTTTACAGTGACGTGGGTGTCAATGTGAAAGTGGGTAACAACTGGGTTGATATTGACCAGGCAGGCGGTTATATCTATAACCAAAACTGGGGGCACTGGAGCGATGGCGGCTTCAATGGCTATTGGTTCACGCTTTCCGCAACTACTGAAATTCAACTGTACTCCAAAGCCAATGGTGTCAAGCTTGAATATCAACTTGTATTCCAAAACATAAACAAAACAACCATTACGGCTATGAGCCCAACACAAGGGCCGCAGATTACAGCAAGTTTCACAGGCGGTGCAGGCTTTACATATCCAACGTTCAACAATGATTCTGCGGTAACCTATGAAGCCGTAGCTGATGATCTGAAGGTGTATGTAAAACCTGTAAACAGCAGCACATGGATTGATATTGACAATAACGCAGCCAGTGGCTGGATCTATGATCACAACTTCGGCCAATTCACCGATGGTGGGGGCGGATACTGGTTTACCGTAACGGAGTCGATCAATGTAAAATTGGAATCGAAGACTTCTTCGGCTAACCTCATTTATACGATTACCTTTAATGAACCGACAAGAAATTCATATGTCATTACGCCATACGAAGGAACAACTTTTACAGCAGATGCAAATGGTTCCATTGGGTTACCGCTTCCCAAAATTGACGGGGGTGCGGCAATCGCCAAGGAACTGGGCAATTTCGTATACCAGATTAACATTAATGGTCAATGGGTGGATTTGAGCAACTCCAGTCAGAGCAAATTTGCATACTCCGGTAATGGCTACAACAATATGTCTGATGCCAATCAGTGGGGATACTGGGCTGATTATATCTATGGCCTTTGGTTCCAGCCAATCCAGGAAAATATGCAAATCCGTATCGGCTATCCGTTGAACGGACAGGTGGGTGGAAATATCGGCAACAACTTCGTGAACTATACCTTCATCGGTAATCCAAATGCTCCTCGCCCGGATGTATCGGATCAAGAGGATATCTCCATCGGAACACCAACCGACCCGGCTATCTCGGGTATGAATCTCATCTGGCAGGATGAATTCACCGGAACTACGCTCGATACAAGTAAATGGAACTATGAAACAGGCTATTATCTCAATAACGATCCTGCTACCTGGGGTTGGGGCAACGCAGAACTGCAGCACTACACGAACAGCACCCAAAATGTATTTGTACAGGACGGAAAGCTGAATATCAAAGCCATGAACGACAGCAAATCTTTCCCGCAGGATCCGAATCGGTATGCACAGTATTCCTCCGGTAAGATTAACACCAAGGATAAGCTCTCCTTGAAGTACGGCAGAGTAGATTTTCGTGCCAAGCTGCCTACGGGCGATGGAGTTTGGCCGGCACTATGGATGCTTCCTAAAGATTCTGTATATGGCACATGGGCAGCATCGGGTGAAATCGATGTCATGGAAGCGAGAGGACGTCTGCCTGGCTCTGTAAGCGGTACCGTACATTTTGGTGGACAATGGCCTGTGAACCAGTCTTCGGGCGGCGATTATCACTTCCCAGAAGGCCAAACTTTTGCCAATGATTATCATGTATACTCGGTAGTCTGGGAAGAGGACAGCATTAAATGGTATGTCGACGGCAAGTTTTTCTATAAAGTCACCAACCAGCAGTGGTATTCCGCAGCTGCACCGAATAATCCGAACGCACCTTTCGATGAGCCGTTCTACCTTATTATGAACTTGGCAATCGGCGGAAACTTCGACGGTGGCCGTACGCCAAACGCGTCCGATATCCCGGCAACGATGCAAGTGGATTATGTACGTGTGTATAAAGCACAGTAATAAGACAGATGTCTCCAAGATGCGGTCGTGTTAAGGCTATTCACCATAACTGTTACTGTTTGAGAAGGGAAGCCATTCAATTCAAATAGTCTCTCTCTTCTTAAAATAATGAAGCAGCCTTCGTTCAATTGTTGAACGAAGGCTGCTTCAATTTTGTATACAGTGCCTAGTTATTTGCAATTCGGTGGAAAATGATTTTAATGTCTATTAGAAGCTTCTGTCGCAGGACTACGGACTACAGAAGGTTCCTCACGGACCGTCGTTTGCTCCGATGGACGTGACACCACAGAAGATTCCGTACGGGCCACCGCCTGTGCAGATGGACGTGTTACTACAGGAGTTTCTTCACGAGCAGTCCTTTCTGCCGATGGACGTGCTACCACAGAAGTTTCTTCGCGCACTGCCGCTGGTGCTGCCGAACGAGTTACCACAGGAGTTTCTTCGCGGACAACCGCCTGTTCCGATGAACGTATTACTACAGGAGCCTCTTCACGGACAGCCGCTTGTTGTGATGGACGTGTTACCTGGGAAGCTTCCTCACTCGCAACCACCCTGGGAGTATTGCTGGAAGCCCAAGCCGTGGACACCGTACTAATTGCAGCTACTAGAAATAGTGCTGATATCGCGATAACAAAGGTTTTCTTATTCACATTCTTTACGTTAAGCATCATAGTTAACCTCCTTTTTAGTTGTTTCCCATCCCCGGATAAAGAGGAGCAGAATTGTAAAGGTAAACTCCTTGATCCGGCCACTACGTTAAGAATCGTTTCTCCATAGCGTTTACGATCCGCATAGGACATTCCCTTTACAACTTCTTCGTCGCAGGACAGTTCACTCCATGTGTGAATATCTTTGGAAAGCATATGAACCAATGGATTGAACCAATGCAATGCACGAGCTATTAATATGAGCGCCTTGATCCATAGGTCTTTCCTTTTCAGGTGGATCAGTTCATGATGGAACACCATACCGATATCCACATTTGCAGAATTCTTCACAGGCAGATAAATAGTTGGTTTTCTCAGCCCAATTAGAAAAGGACTGCGAATCATAGCGCTGTAAGCAAGCCGAACCTCGCTCTTGAGACCCAGATTGCCCTTGATTACCGGGAGCAGCATAGCCACTTCACTGTTATTCGGAACAGTGGTTCGCGTAAGTTTTAATTTCTTGAGAAACCTGCAATAACAATAGGTTTGCCATGCTATAAAAGCTATGGCTCCGATTACCCATAAGCATATAAAAGCGAGAGCAACGTTTGCCGAAATGGTCTGTACCTGAATGGCAGGAGCCGGATTCAATGCTCCAGGCAATACATGTTCAATATTTAAGGGTACCTCGTTTACTGTAGTACTAGATGTGAATAATGAAAAAATCCAGTTGAAAACAAGAAAGACGGGCAATAGATATAGACCTAAAGCCATTTTCCCAATTCCAAAACGCCATTTTGCAGGGAAGACTTGAAAGGGAACAAGGCGTAATAACAAAATGAAAGCGACGATGACACTTCCGGCAACAGTTAGAGTAGACAGTAATACAAGAAGGGTATTCATAGACTACACCTACTTTTCCGAAAACCATTGTCTCAGCTCTGCAATGTCTTGGTCAGAGAGCTTGTCGCCATCATACAAAGCTGAAATCAAATTTTTTACCGAGCCTTGGTATAATCCATCCAGGACTTGTTGTGTCTCCAATAGCTTGTAATCTTCGGGGGATATACGGGGGACATACTTATTGGTACGTCCATGCCTTGTAGCAGTTAGCGCCCCTTTGTCTACCAGCCGAGATAGAAACGTGGAGATCGTTTGTGCTTTCCATGCTTTACCTCTTTGAGAAAACATGTGCAGCAGTTCGGTGGAGGTGACAGGTGGCTCACACTCCCAGATGACTTCCATCAGCTCCATTTCAGTATCTGATAATTTCTGAAGTTGGTTCACGGTGAACACTCCTTACATCGCTATGCGTCCATAACGAATGGTATTACTACACTACGTAGTACGATAAATTTACTACATCACGTAGTAGATAGTCAAGTGTCGAATGGATTTTTCGAAACCAAAGGCAGGTTTTTACTATCTATATAAGTTCAACTAATGAATATTTACACTGATACTCCGATGTAGCTTTCTTTCAGAAAGCTTTTAGGTGAATGTTTCGCTTCTTCAGGTTATTTCTGTCCTCTCTGTTCTTGTGTAAATGTTTAGTTGAACATATATAGTAAACTCAATCTTTGAATGATTTTAATGCAGAGACGAATGTCTGGAGTATATACTTAGTCTTAAATCCTGAAACCAACATAGAGGAGAAATCATATGAATCTGTTTCATATACAATCTACACTGCAAGAGATCGACTGGACCGCGTCGTTCCTGGAGAATAACTTTATCGGCATTGGTTGGCCTGCAACAGGAGATTTGGAGCATAAGCCTGCTGAAGAATGGAAAGAACAACTGGTTCAACACTACAGAATAGAAGAGACGGAACTTAGTGATGTCCTGGGAACGCTCCATACTTTTGTGTATATCATGCAGGATGGAGACAACGTTTTGGTAAACGATGATGAATGGGCATACGTTGGAGATTTGGGCGATTATTTTTACGATGATTCCAATGGTACCGGAGAGGAATACATATGCCACCGGCGAGGAGTTACCTGGCTAGGTCGTCTTCCCTTATCAGAGTTAAATGATAAAGTATTGGCACTAGTTAGTCATGATTCAATCATTGCGAAATTCGAACATGCAATTACTCAGGCGCAACTGGACCCCTGGATTTCCCTCCCCTCCGCAACGACTGAAGGAGATAATCATTCTTCAGTTAGAATAGATGAAGGCACAATTCAAGAAGCACTCGATGTTCTGAAAAAGGCATTGCAGAGCGAAGAAGAAGACCTGCGAATTCGTGCAGCGACGGCAATTTTGCAATATGCAAAAGCCTAGATAGCTTAGGGCTTAGCTCCATGCGGAGGGAAAAGGACACTTTGTATATAAAATGAATCACAGCTAGTCTTGACCAGACAGCGAATGGTGTCATAATATTTAAACGACGCTACATGGTGTTGAATGAAATGAACGGCTTTTTCTTGGCAATCATATGTAGAGAGCAGGTTACGAACGAGAATAACCATTCGCTGGATGTGTTTGTCGCCATATGATTAGAATGATGAAGGATGGTCCCTGATGACAACGAATAAAACAAACCCCAAAGTTGATGGATATTTAAACAAAGCAAAGAAGTGGAAGGAAGAATCGGTAAAGTTAAGAGAGATTATCCTTGACTGCGGTCTGACCGAAGACTTTAAGTGGATGCATCCCTGTTACACATTGGAGAATAAAAACGTCGTGATCATTCATGGATTTAAAGAATATTGTGCGCTGCTGTTTCACAAAGGTGCCTTATTAAAGGACAAGCAGGGCATCCTAGTCCAACAAACAGAGAATGTACAGTCCGCCCGGCAAATTCGGTTCACCAATATTCAACAGATCGTTGATATGGAAAACATCTTGAAAGAGTATATTCAAGAAGCCATTGAGGTTGAAAAGGCCGGCTTGAAAGTAACTCTTAAAGAGCATACAGAATATGATGTTCCAGAAGAGTTTCAACATCAATTGGATGAAAATCCTGCTTTGAAAGAGGCTTTTGAAGCATTGACGCCTGGACGTCAACGAGCATACCTATATTATTTTTCCCAACCCAAGCAATCCAAAACCCGGGTCTCAAGGGTTGAGAAATATACGCAGCAAATTCTGGAAGGAAAAGGTTTAAATGATTAATGCATTTCAACCCTTTGGTGAATGTGGGCCAAAGGGCTTTTCAATATTATTTTCATGATAATATGAGATGAAGTATGAGAAATAAATCTGGGTTAGGAGAAGATATGATGGAAGTTTTTGCAGAATATTTAGCACGAATTGATAACCTTGGACATCGGGATCGAACGGAGGAAATTCTAGAATGGATTACCAAGGAGTACCCAAATTTAGTGCCAAAGATAGCGTGGAATCAGCCTATGTTTACCGATCATGGCACATTTATTATTGGTTTTAGCGTAGCGAAACATCATTTGGCTGTGGCGCCCGAAAAGGCTGGTATTAATCATTTTTCCGACGAAATTGTAAAAGCTGGCTATGATCATACCAAAGAATTGGTACGTATTCGGTGGGATGGCCCGGTTGATTTCTCATTACTGGAGAAAATGATTGAATTCAATATTACGGAAAAGGCAGACTGTTCAACCTTTTGGCGGAAATAGCATGGGAATACTATTCTATAAGATAAGACCTCGCTCTCACATACAGACGGTGAGCGGGGTCTTCTATTGTTCATTTGTCCATTAGTTTGGACATTGATCCGAAATAATCTATAACAACGCTGCGAAATGCGATAGCTGCTTTTGAGATATATCTGTTTTTATGCGACAATAAAGCAATTTCCCGCACAAGGTTCTGATCCTCGATCGGAAGATATACAATGCTTTCCTGTGGATTTCTTGCTGTACCTGGTATAAAGGCAAGCCCAATCTCGGCTTCCACAAGTGCAGTTAATCTTGCAGGCTCATCTCCTTCGTAAACATACTTCGGTACATACCCGGCCGACAGGCATTTGGAGTCCACCAGATCACGAATACCATATCCTTTTTTCACCCCCACAAACCACTCATCCTTAAGCTCTGCTAATGTTATGCTGCTTCGATCCGCATATCGATGACTAAGAGGCACAGCTACGACAATAGGGTCCTGGAACAGCATCTGACATTGGATATCATCACCTTGAATTGGAGGGGAGGACAGGCAAAAATCGATTTCGCCTCGTTGAAGAAGTGTGGACATGTCTTCCAAAGTAACCATTTGTACATGAAACTGAACATTCGGCTTATTTTTTCGGAATTCCCGCAAGATCCCTGGTAATGTGCTTGCTGTAGTGACCGCCAACTGAAGTGTGCCGTGATCCGGGTTGGAGAGATCTGCAATTTCCTGTTTTCCCTGTTCCAATTCGAATAAGGCTTTTTCGGTCCGTCGAAGGAATGTTCTTCCGAATTCGTTTAAACGCAGCTTTCTGCCCAATCGATCAAATAACGGTGCACCCAAGTCCTCTTCCAATCGTTGTATCGTTTTACTCAATGAAGATTGAGTGACATGCAACTTACCCGCTGCCTCCGTAACATGTTCACACCGGGCTAACGTCAAAAAATAGCGTAGCTGAAGAAGCTCCATTTCGCACCACTTTCTTATTCCTTTTAGTTCATCAAATCATAACATAAAATGCGTTGGAATAAATAAAGGGATTCCATTAAGATGACAACAGAAGGAGGGGATATTCATAATGAACGTTCGAAATATATGGTTAATGATCGCTGTCGGTTTGGGAATCATGCTGAATCCGTTAAATTCCTCCATGATATCTATAGCGATTGCAAGACTGCAACAGGTATATCTACTTGATGTTACGGCAGTTTCGTGGATCATTTTTTCCTTTTACATTGCCAGTGCTGTGGCTCAACCCGTCATGGGCAAGTGCAGTGATCTGTTCGGCCGCAGAAAGATATTCCTTACTGGTCTTGTTGTTGTTTTCGTTTCCTCCGTGTTAGCTCCGTTATCTCCAAGTTTTTCGTGGCTCATCGTGTTCCGAATCATTCAATCTGTTGGTACAAGCATGATGGTAGCCGTTGGGATGGCGATTGTGAAAATCCATGTTACTGAGAAACAGGCAGCTGCCTTGTCAGTCCTCGCAATGTTCCTTTCTGGTGCAGCAGCGGTAGGCCCTTTTATTGGTGGTGTATTGATTCATTGGTGGGACTGGCCAAGCATATTCCTTGTAAATATTCCATTTGTAATCGCAAGCTTTATCTTCGCCTGGAAAACGATTCCCAAAGATGGGGCACTCAAACCCAACCATGGTGACATGTCCATCAAGAAATGGTTCCTGCTGATCGATGCGCCAGGCATACTTTTGTTCACAATCGCTTTGGTAACTCTGCTAATGAGCTTGCTTTCAGTTAATTCAACCGGACATCTTTCAACATGGCACCTTATGGCAGGGGGAGTCGGTTTGATTGCATTAGCGACTTTTATACGGCATGAATGGAAAACGCCGTCCCCCTTTATTCCGCTGCGGGTATTTGCCAAACATCCCGAGATGACATGGGTGAATGTACAATTTATGGTGGTTAACACGTTGTTTTACGCTCTGTTTTTTGGTATACCGTCTTATTTGCAGCAGGTTCGCCATCTCAACGAAGTTCATACAGGAATAATCATGCTCACCCTCGGTTTATGTTCACTCATCAGTTCTCCTCTAGCAGGCCGCTGGATTGACAAATCAGGGACACGACCAGCCTTGATCGTTTCTGCCGTGTTAATGACGCTCGGGTCCATCATGATTGTGGTATTGGATAAAGCTTCGCCAGTTGTGAATGTAATCTTGCCCCTAGCTGTATTTGGTATAAGTAACGGGTTGAACAGCGTCGGTATGCAGGCGGCTTTGTTTAAGAGTACACCCAAAGAAATGATTGGTGTCGCATCGGGTATTTTTAATACATCGAGATATCTAGGTACTATTCTGTCGTCATTGTTGATTGGTATTGTCATGGGGGATACTTTCAGTTTTATGGGATTCCAAACGCTCGGAATCATCCTGACGGTATTAGCTGCATCTTTAATCATGATGACCTTAAGACGTCAGAGAATAGACAAGGAAACCCAATGCTGATAAGGACAGTGGTTCGGCTGATACAAAGAATTACTTAGCCATATATTGCTTTCGAAACTGAAGCGGAGACAATCCGATATACCGTTTGAAACAAGATGAGAAGTAGGGAGCATAACGAAAACCCACTTCTTCAGCGATACGGTCGATCTGCCAGTCTGTAGTTACCAGAAGCCGCTTCGCACGTTCTAAACGAAGTTCATTTAAATATTCAATTGGCGTTTTACCATACTTCATTTTCATGCAACGGATAACATAGTTGGGATGAAAATGGAGAGCTGCCGCCAAGGTTTCATTTGTGACCTTTGTCTTGTAATTCTGTTGAATGTAATTGGATGCTTGTTCTGCTAATCGAGTCTGTACGGAGTCCATAACCCGCAAGCTACCTTCTTCCAACATGGAAAGTAATTCACCGAGCAAGCGTTGCTCGTGCCAAAAGGAATGTTCGATTTGCAGTGACAACAATTGCTCCAGGAGGTTGAAAGCCGCTTGAGGGTCAGCTAATTTTGAATGTTTAGGAAGACTTAACGTATATGAGTTACCAAACGGTCGGGAAGAATCTTGCACCTCCGGTTCATGGTTACCAGAGGTTGGGAAGCTTTCATATCTCGCAGCATGTTCAAAGTGCAGCCAGTAAAACACAGTTTTCTCCGTACATGGCCCGTTCGAAAAGTGTTCTCCCTCAGGCAACAAGAGCAGTGTTTCTCCTTTTTTCAAAGTCCATTGCTGATTGTTCTCTCCGATATATAACTCTCCCTTCACCACAATTAGTAAATCATAGATTCCAAGATTTTTTCGGTTCGGATGATGATCCCCAATTTCATATTCAGAACGTCCTGCTCCTAAATAATAGGGGAGTTGGGGAACGTTAAGCTCAATAATTGCCTCTCCATTCAAAGCAAATTCCCCTCACTTTTCGTGTTAAATTTTATAGAAAAAAGTTCAATTCAGTTCTATTTTCCTTCTTAATCACAGCATATAATTGAAAACCAGAAGAGTCAATTTTATAGGAGGAATTCCATATGCCTAAGAACAAAGTCACTATTCAAGACAACTTCTGGGAAGAATATTCAGAATTAGTCCGTCAGACAGTCATTCCTTATCAATGGGAAGCGTTAAATGACCGAATCGAAGGTGCGGAGCCGAGCTATGCCATCCGTAATTTTCGAATTGCTGCGGGCCTGGAAAAAGGTGAATTCGGGGGATGGGTATTTCAGGATAGTGATCTTTACAAATGGTTGGAAGCGGTTGCTTATTCGATTGGCAGTCAACCTGATCCAAAGCTGGAGAACATCGCTGACGAAGTGATTGACCTGATTGGTAAAGCTCAACACGAAAATGGCTATGTAAATACCTACTTCACCATTCAAGCGCCTGGAAGACAATGGACCAATCTGTATGAAGCTCATGAGTTATATTGTGCTGGTCATATGATTGAGGCAGCAGTTGCCTATTACCGAGCGACAGGGAAGCGCAGATTGCTTGACATCTCATGCCGATTTGCTGATCTCATCGATAGTATGTTTGGAACCGAACCAGGTCAAATTCAGGCATATTGTGGACATCAGGAGATTGAGTTAGCGCTTGTTAAACTGTACAACGTTACAGGAGAACAACGTTATCTTGACCTAAGCAGTTATTTTATTAATGAACGCGGCAACAAGCCGAGTTATTTCGTGGAAGAATGGGAACGTGGAGGTAGAAAGAATATTTGGTCGCAAGAAACTCCCAATCTTGAGGTCTATCAGTCTCATCTGCCTGTGAGAGAACAATCAGTGGCCGTGGGTCACTCTGTTCGTGCTGTATATATGTACACCGCAATGGCCGATTTGGCACGCCTCACGAATGATACGAGTTTGCGTGAAGCGTGTGAGCGGCTCTGGATCAATACAACGCGCAAGCAAATGTATATTACCGGTGGCATAGGTGCGACACATCTGGGGGAAGCATTCACGTTCGACTATGATTTGCCCAACGATACGGTATATGCGGAGACGTGTGCCTCCATTGGTCTGATTTTCTGGGCACGTCGGATGCTGCAATTGGAAGCCAAAAGCGACTACGCTGACGTCATGGAAAGGGCCTTGTACAATAATGTGCTTGGCAGCATGTCCAAAGATGGTCAACATTTCTTCTATGTAAATCCACTAGAGGTGCATCCGGATTCGAGTGAAAAAAATCCAGACAAACATCACGTGAAGCCTGTACGTCAGAAATGGTTTGGTTGTTCATGCTGTCCGCCTAATGTGGCTCGTTTATTAAGTTCACTTCATGATTATATTTATGATGTATCCGATAGCGGGAAAGCGGTGTACGTACATTTGTTTATTGGCAGTGAGCTTCAATTTTGGGCAGGAGACGGCCTGCAAGTGACCTTACACCAACGTTCTGAATTGCCGTGGCATGGAAAAGTGGACTTTTCGATTTCTTTTACTGGCAATCAAGCTAAAGATGTTCCGTTTGAACTTGCACTGCGAATTCCTCTTTGGTTTCAAAGTAAAGACCCCATGTTAAAAATCAATGGTGAACCACAACATTATCGTAAGCAAAATGGTTATGCAAAAATGGAACGCGATTGGTCTGATGGTGATATCGTAGAGTGGATACTGCCGCTGGAGACCCAATTGATCGCTGCACATCCTCAGATTCGGTCAGATGCAGGCAAAGCTGCCATCCAACGCGGTCCTCTCGTTTATTGTCTTGAGCAAGTGGATAATGGATCTCCACTGTCTTCATTTTCATTAGCCGAGGAGCCGGAGTTGAGAGAACACGAAACGCCTGAACTACTTGGTGGCTGCATTACTATAGATGTTGATGGGCTACTTGTGGATGAATCTGTGTGGATGGAGAATCAACCTTAACAGCCGTTACACAATAACTTGAAACCCGTAAAACTCAAAGCAATCCCTTATTATTTATGGGGTAATCGACAAGCGGGAGAAATGAATGTTTGGCTTCGTACCTGATTTATGAAACTTGCTTGTTATACCATTGATTGAGGATAAGATCATAGTGGTTAGAAGTCGCCTGCATGGCGGCTTTTTTATTTTCAGAATTTAATAAATATCGGATAATCGATCATTGATTAGGAAGGGAAACGGGGTACTTTTTGATTATTATTCTCATTTAATACAAATAGCCACTTTTTTTAAACGAAATTTAAGATACGCATTAAACCAGTGTAAGGTTGGTCTCCTATACTTGCATTTGTGCTTCAAAAATCATTCGAGGGAGAGATTTATATCAATCATTCACGTTCCTTAACATCCAATCGAGTCAAAATAACAGCAGTCACCGCACTCGCTTTGATTCTGACCGCATGCCCATTAATAAGTACGGGTAGTGCTGCTGCTCAAGCATCTCCTGTATCTGCTATTTCACAAGCCACAGACGACGTTAATGCTCAGGCGCCTATTCAATACCGAATTCAAGCCCGGCTGGATGAGAAGAAGATGACGATTCAGGGGAATGAAACCATTACTTACCGAAATACAAGCAAAGATACATTGAATCAGCTGGTTCTTCATACTTACGCAGATGCCAACCTTTCAAAATCAACCCAGACGAGCATGTTCACACGTTCAAATGAAGAAATCAGCAAAAATAATCCTGATAAGAAGCCGGAAGATTTTCTTGGAGGCATTGATATTGAGAAGGTGGCGACCGGTGGGCAAGCCCTTGATTTCAGTAATAAAAACCAAGCCTTGACGGTGAAACTGGAGCAGCCTCTTCAGCCCGGAAAATCCGTTTCGGTTCAAGTCCATTTCAACCTGAAGATTCCCTATGGCTCACAGCGCTTGTCGTATTACAAAGATATTATTAATGGGGCTCACTGGTTCCCTGTAATGTCAGTTTATAACGAGGCCAAGCATGAATGGGATAGCAAACCATATAGTCAAACCTTTGAAACGGATTATTATACGTCCGCGGATTATGAAGTTCAGTTCAATGTTCCCGATCAATATCAGGTAATGATGCCTGGTGCGTTAACAACACAAGATGACGTGGAGCAAGGACGGAAAGTGGTATCCACCGTGGCAAAAAATACAAGGGAGTTTGTTTTCTTTGCCAGCCCAAACTTCAAAGTGGACAGCGTAACCCGCAATGGCCTCACCGTAGAGTATTATTATTTTGATAACCAGCCAGATAAGAAAAAGATCGTTGATGGATATATTGACCAAGCATTCAAAGCCATTGATTTTTTCAGCGACAAATACGGTAAATACCCTTATCCTGAATTCCGCATTGTTGAGTCGTATGTGGAAGGTGTGGCTATCGAGTATTCTAGGGCCATTCAAATGGGACAAATCGGAATAAACGCGGCTCCTGAACAGGACACGGTATTTGTCCACGAAATTGCACATCAGTGGTTCCATTCGTTAATCGGAAATGATTCAGAGACGGAGTCCTTCCTGGATGAAGGTTTTGCGGATTTTTCCAAAGTATATTTTGCTGAGGAGCAGGGGGATAAGCTGAATGGTTTCAAATCCATCCAATTTGACGATTCCACGGTGGATAAGGCCATTGCTTCAACCAATGATGAAGTGGGAGATTGGGCAAGTCCTGTCTATTACGATAAAGGCCGCCAAGCGATATACCAATTGTACCGCTCTGTCGGGGAAGAGAAATTTGATGCATTTATGAAAGTGTATTTTAAACGCTATGTGTATCAAAACGCTACGATTGACGGATTTCTCCAAACTATAGAAGATGTACTGGGGGAAGAGGTGAGAAAGGAAATGAAGACGGCTTTGTATGAGCCCAATTTTGTGCTGAAGCCTGAATATCAACTGTCCAAGGAGGAAAAAGCTGCATATCTGCATGATCAATTTCAATTGCTGTATGAATCAGCCTTAACTCAGGTTCCGAATTTGCCTTTTGAAACCATGAGCCGCGTGATGGATAAAACCCTTCAAGGTGAGCCATTAGCCATTGTGCTGAGTGATCAGGTGAGCAAGTCAGCGAGCAAACAACAGGAAGCTATGGTTAACCAATTGACAACTCTTCTGGATTTGAGCGGAGTGAAGTATGACGTAATTCGGGACCGTTCGGTATTGAAGCAAAAAATGAAAAAGGAGCTGGCCACCAGCAATATGATTGTAATTGGTAATGCCAAATCCAATGGTTTTGTACAAGCTTTGAAACCCAGCATCATGGACCGTGCCACCCGTATCGGCTTTCAATGGAAGATGACCATGAATCAACCGTCTGCAGCGGGAGCGTATATAATCAAACATCCTTATAATCAGAATCGCTTAATGCTGCACTATTTCTGGAATGAAGATCTTCTGAGCGGTGGCAGTCTTGAATCGTTTATGATGAAAATTCAGGAATCCATTGGATTCACGAATGCTTATTATCAGTACTATGTACTTGATAAGACCGGCAAGGTAACACTGGATAAAAAAGTGGAAAATCCTCTTTCAAAATTTTTTGCTGAAGAATAATTCGAAGTGTTCAATCTAATAAAGAAAGATTAAAATCCTTTGGCAATTGTCATGGGAAGATCATAATATCGTCTGTTATAGAGTCGCCTATATGGCGACTTTTTTATTTTAGTTGAATTTAGGTTTTTAAAAGCTGGTCTAAAGGGTAAATATAACGTGGATCTTTAAATGGATGTAAAATATAACGTTGCGGAGGAAAGTGAAGAGTGTAAGGGAGAGCATTGATTGTTAATTTGTTAATATCCTGCAAATAATAACAATATAATGTGTGAAGACACCTGAAAATGTACGAGAGTAACATGAACGACAAGAAAATGATCAGAATTCGGAGAACACCGAGATGAGGAGGACATATGAAAAAAACCAAGGTCTCATTTTTTGTACTATCACTAATTCTGCTCCTAGTAGCGGGGTTATCCGGATGGTCGGGGTATGCCAATGCAAACTCCAATTCAGGAAAAACGTATGTGATCGGCACGGACATTACATTTGCACCGTTTGAATATCAAGATGAAAATGGGGATTATGTAGGCATTGATATGGATTTGCTGGATGCCATCGCCAAAAACCAGAATTTCAACTATGAAATCAAAGCCCTGGGATTTAATGCAGCAGTGCAAGCGCTTGAGTCCAATCAGGTAGATGGCGTCATCGCGGGAATGAGTATTACGGATGAACGTAAACAAAAGTTTGATTTCTCAGAGCCTTATTATCAATCAGGCGTAATGATGGGGATAAGTGCCAATAATGATACTGTAAAAAGCTACGAAGATCTTCGCGGTAAAAAGGTCGCTGTGAAAACGGGCACAGAAGGGTACAGCTTTGCTGAATCCATTTCCTCTAAATATGGCTTTACCATCGTTCCGTTTGATGATTCTTCGCAGATGTATGATGATGTGAAAACCGGTAATTCGGTTGCATGTTTTGAAGATGAACCTGTTTTAAGATTTGGGGTAAATCAGAATAACGGTTTGAAAATCGTTACTGATAGAGAAGATGGGGCTTCCTACGGATTTGCGGTAAGTAAGGGTAAGAATCAAGAACTACTTAAGATGTTTAACGAGGGTTTAACGAATATTAAGGTAAGCGGCGAGTATGAACGTATTAAAGAGAAGTACCTTGGTGAAAATGCCCTAGTGGCAACCCAAAGTCGTTGGGAATTGATTCGGAAATCGCTCCCTTCGCTGTTCAAAGGTTTGGGAAACACACTTTTATATACGATTGTATCTCTGTTTTTTGCCTTTATCATCGGCTTGATATTTGGCTTTATGAAAGTGGGACAAAATAAATTCCTTCGTGGGGTTGCAACGGTCTTTGTAGACATCTTCCGCGGAATTCCCTTGATTGTCCTCGCGTTCTTTATCTATTTTGGGATTCCGCAGGCTATGGGCTTTACGATGCCGCTGTTTCTGGCCGCCATTCTGACACTAAGTTTGAATGCAGGGGCATACGTAACCGAAATTATTCGTGGCGGGATTCAATCGATTGACCGTGGACAGATGGAAGCCGCCCGCTCACTGGGTCTTCCTTATCGTAAAGCAATGATAAAGATCGTAATTCCTCAGGCGATACGGGTTATGATCCCTTCATTTATTAATCAGATGGTCATTACACTGAAAGATACGTCGATCTTATCCGTCATTGGCCTTGTGGAGTTGACGCAATCCGGTAAAATTGTCATCGCAAGAACGTTCGCCTCTTTTGACATTTGGTTGACTGTTGCGATCATGTACCTGATTGTCATTATCACATTGACTAAAATCGCTGATTATCTGGAGGTGAAGGTTCGTCGTGGGTAAAATTATGGTTGAAGGATTAAAGAAAAGTTTCGGTTCGAATCAGGTTCTAAAGGGAATCGATATGTCCGTCCTCGAGGGTGAGGTTGTCTGTGTCATCGGACCTTCAGGTTCGGGTAAAAGTACGTTTTTGCGTTGCATTAACCAATTAGATGAGATTACAGCTGGACGGGTTATTGTGGATGATCGGGATCTGAATGATCCCAAAACGAACATTAACAAAGCACGGGAGAATATTGGCATGGTATTTCAGCATTTTAACCTGTTTCCCCATTTCAGCGTGCTTAAAAATATCATGTTTGCACCCAGAGAACTGGGGATATTAAATGAAAAAGAAGCCCGCGATACCGCACTTCGTTTGCTTGATCGTGTTGGTTTGTCGGATAAAGCAGACAGCTATCCAAATCAACTATCAGGCGGACAAAAACAACGTGTAGCTATCGCAAGGGCGCTTGCCATGAACCCGGATGTTATGTTATTCGACGAACCAACATCGGCGCTTGACCCCGAAATGGTAGGCGAAGTACTCGGTGTAATGAAAGACCTTGCGAGCGAAGGCATGACGATGATGATCGTTACCCATGAGATGGGATTCGCCCGTGAAGTTGCGGATCGTGTTATCTTCATGGACGGTGGATTTATCGTAGAACAAGGGACTCCCGAAGAGATATTCGGAAATCCGAAGAATGAGCGCACGATCAGCTTCCTAGAAAAAGTACTCTAAAAAAATCAAATTAAAACCCTTTTTAAGATCAGTGAAGTGCACCCCTTAGAATAGACATTGGATAAACCGTCAGGTTACCGGTGAAGTTCTGAGGGGTGTATTTATCCTTCTTTTCCATTTGCGATGGCCTTTTCGGCCGTCGCATAAACCAATCCGTTGCGGACAAGAGAGGGGAGAAATTTCAGATAGAAAAAGCTGACAGCTATCGTGCAGAATGCCAACATGTAATGCAGCCAGGTGACCGATAACCAGACTGGAAAGGCGAGGGCGATGCCTCCTAAAGCGAGTGAGTGGCCAAGCATCATGATCGGCTCGATTAATGAATTGACTCGACCTATATTCTGCGGGGGAACAAGCTCCGGCATCCAGCTGCCAAGTGCGATGTTAATAGGAGCTATGGCAATTCCAGCCAACAGGATGATAAAGAGATAGACTTCAATCCGCACGGTTGTTCCAAGTCCTCCGATGAGCAGGCTCGAAATAAACAGACCGGATATTAAGATCGGAGTTCTTGTGAATCGCCGGATGAAGTGAGGAGCGATGATGCTGCCGATCAGAAAGCCAATTCCCAAAAAGACAGTAATGAGCGAAGAATAGACGACGTAATTTTCGGGGCTTAGCTTGTATTTCATGGTAAAGATGGGGAGCACGGAAAAGACACCGTTTACAATACCGAAAAACAGAAATCCACTAATTAGTACGAGAAGTAATCGATTCCCGGCAATATATCGGAGGCCTTGCCAAAAATCGTTGAACAGAAGTGATAGCCGCAGTTCACGAACAGAGGTTCTTCCGTTGGGGGTACGGGCATGTTCGGGAAAATCGCCCCAGGCCAGCAGAAGACCGGAAATCAGGAAACTGATGCCGTCTATGATAAAGGCACCTTTAATGCCGATAAAATGATAGGTCGCTGCGCCCAAGCTCATGCCAAAGAGCATAAACATTCCCATGATCATCTGATTGAGACCGGAGGCCTGAACATACTGATCCTGATCAATGCTGCCTTGCAGTAATCCCATTTCCGCAGGACCAAAAAATTTGGATATTGAACTTCGTAAAAAAAGCATCAAAAAGCAGAAGAAAAGCATGTCATAATGAACAAATAACAGCAGCAGCAGGGTGAGCCCTGCCCTGATCCAGTCGCTGTAGGCAGCAATATGTTTGCGGTCGAACCGGTCTGCGATGACACCGACGATCCAGAATACAGTCAAGGTGGGCAACGAGTACATCAGCTCCGCCATCGTAGCGAGCGACGGGCGCTCACTGTACCTGTCTACCAAATAAAAGGCGAATGCCATATTTCCAATCACGGTGCCTAGCTGCGACGCAAAAGCGGCAATGAACAGCTTGCAGAATGTCGGATTACGAAAAAGCGTCTTCATTCCTTCTCCCCCTAACACTACATCTCTTTCATCGATACTGGATGGAGCAGACTTTTCAAATAAAGCATAAGGGCATCATATTGCATTCGGGTGTTCGCGTTATCAGGACCGATTGTGATGTAGTGGGTCATAATTCCCTCCTGAAAGGAAGCAGCAATTCTGGAGATGTCCATAACATCCATGACAGGTGAGAATTCTTCACGTTCCACACCGAACCGAAGAAGGTCCGCAAATTGTGCGATTCCCTTTTCATAACGTTCAAGAAGCAGCTCACGGCGTGAATCATCACGCCATCCCACCAGAAAGTACTCATAGAACGCAGGCATTAATCCGCCATGGGGAGAACGATGGAGTTCTTGCAACTGTTGGGAGTATAGCGTAGTCACCATTTCCCATATGGAGGAAGAGGAATCCATAAGCTGCTCTATATACTGTTCATAATCCGCGTCCTGATAATCGAGTAAAGCCTCGAAAATATCTTCTTTGGTCTGATAATACAAGTAAATCCATCCCCGGCTCATTCCGGTTTCCTGAATAATATCCTTTAGCGTTGCTGCTCCATAACCCTTTTCGGCAAACACCCGCTTGGCAGCTTCAAGTATTTGCAGGTTTCTGAGTTCTTTTTGCGTATCTGTTAATCTAGGTGACATTTCACCACTTCCTTTCCGTTTAATCAAAATGAACCTCGTGTCATTATTATAATAATGACACGAGGTTCATTTTGCAATAGGGAATAAAATAATCAACGTACGAGAAATGAATGCGGATCACTCTTCCAAATGGAAATTTTCCAACGAATGTGCAGTCATTTGCATGTTTTTAGCGTAGTCGATTTGGAAAATACAGGAGTAAATCACGTTTAATACGTAATCGAAGGCAATTTGTGATGAAAATGTACCGATCTTTGCGTGTTTTGTTTCATCATTCGGCACCTGAATACAGATCGTACTCATTTTGGCCAACTCACTTTGATGATTAGCGGTAATCGTGATGAATGGAATTTTTTCTCGCGAGAAATGTTGAGCTGCTTTTAGGAAAATGGGCGATTTTTCATGGTAGGTCAAAAAAATGGCGCAATCCTGTGTCGTCAGATTGATGGTGTGGTAGGCCCATTCGGATAACTCTGTTGTGATCACGACGTATTTATTGATTTTAATCAGTTTATTTTGAAAGCTCTTCGCGCGAATTTGAGAATCACCCAATGCATAGATGAAAATTCGTTTTGCCTGATCCAGCAAATGGGCTGCTTCTGATAGAGAGGTTTCATCCATAAAGGCAAAGTTTTTCTCAATCGTTTCTTTCATTAATTCAGCAATATCTTTTGCTACCTGAAGTGAGGATTCACCAAGAGAGAATGGATAATTGGGATCGATATTGGAGATGTTCTGAGCATCCTGCTGAAATTCTCGAGCAAGCTTAATACTGAACTCCTTGAATCCCGTCAGTCCAAGCTTATGAGTCAAGCGGTTAATGGCAGAATGTGATGTGTATGTAGCTTTGGCAAGCTCTTGAATATTGAATTGAAGCATGAGCTCCTTATGCGTCAAAATATAAGAAGCAATGCTTTTTTCATTTGGTGTAAAGTTGTTCATGTCTGTTAATTGAGTCAATATTTTCAACAGGTTCACCCCTGATTCATTAAAATAACGTTGATGTAGAGCGTTCAGTAAACATTTTGTTTGAAAAAAGGGCAATAGGAATACATAAGAGTGGACAAAAGTACCGTAATTTCTTCAAAGCTCCTATGGAGGGTTTTCTTCTTCTATAATAATTGAAAAAGAGGCTCAGGGGGAATTCATATGTTGACCATCGGTTAGTGATTCAATACAAAGAAAACATAGCAGTTATTGAAATATTGGAAAAAGGTATGAAGGAGTGTAATTAACATGAAATTAGGAATTGTCGGAGCCGGAATGATTGTAAGGGATCTATTAAGCTTTATTCATGAAATTCCTGCAATTACGTTGGAGGCCATATGCTCTAGACCTGGTCATTTGAAACAATTGCTGTCTCTGCAAGAGCAGTATGGTATTACGCGTATATATTCGGAATATGGCGATATGATTGCAAATGACGAAGTAGATACGATCTATATCGGACTTCCAAATCATCTTCATTATGCCTATGCCAAAGAAGCGTTACTGGGCGGCAAACATGTCATCTGTGAGAAGCCGTTCACTTCCAATCTGCAAGAATTCCTTGAACTCAAAGAGATTGCACAGCAAAATGAGCTTGTGTTGGTTGAAGCCATCTCAAACCAATACTTGAAGAATTATTTGTCCATGAAGGAGTACTTGCCCAAGCTGGGTGACATCAAAATCGTGGAGTGCAACTATTCCCAATATTCATCCCGTTATGCGGCTTTCCAGTCAGGAGAAGTGCTGCCGGTATTTAATCCAGAAATGTCTGGTGGAGCCATAATGGACATTAATTTATATAATATTCATCTGGTCGTGGGGCTTTTCGGGAGCCCGAAGAAGGTCGATTACTGGGCTAATATGGAACGCGGGATTGATACTTCAGGCATGTTGCTTCTGGACTATGGTGAATTCAAGTGCGTTTGTATAGGCTCTAAAGACAGCTCAGCTCCCAATGCAATGAACATACAAGGGAATAAAGGATATATCCACATGACGAGCTCGGCGAATAAATGCGAGTCCTTTGATGTAGCGCTTCATATGGAAACACCGGGTCGAGTAGATCATAAGGATCACCCTCATCGGATGTATGACGAGTTTGTTGAATTCGAGCGTATAATCCGTGAGCAAGATCTGGAGAAGGTTACCGCTATGCTTAAGCATAGTGAGAAGGTGATGGAGGTTATTGAACAAGCCAAACAGTCCGCGAATCTTGTATTTGGACCTGATCTATAATATATCCTAGAAATTTTTGATCGATTGTATCTTTTTGTGCATTTCCCAAGATGACGTGTTAAAATGCGGTGAATGAGATAAAATGCATTTACCAGTGAACCAATAACAGTCTTCTTGGGGAGTATTTAATGATAACGATTAAAGATGTAGCAAGGTTAGCGGGTGTCGCAAGTTCAACCGTATCCTGTGTACTTAACGGCAAGAAATATGTAAGTGAGCACACAAGACAGAAAGTACTTGCAGCGGCAAATGAGCTTAATTATATCAAGCATGGAGCCGCATCCGAATTAAAGCGAAAAAAGACACAAACCATCGGTATTATTGTTCATGATATGTCCGTCCCCTATTTTTCTGAATTGGTCAGTGCGATTGAATCCGTCGCCATAAGTCAGGGATATGACCTGATCGTATGCAGTTCTTTAGGTGGAGAGCGATCGACAGCCGCACGCTTCATCAGGGAGAGAAGGCTGGACGGCGTGATTGTAATCGCTGAAAATATTGAAGATGAATTGTTGCTGCAGGCTGCTGACACGGAGTTTCCTATTGTTGTGATGGATCGTGAACTGCACAGTGAACATATAGTAAATGTTCTGATGGATGATGAGCAGGGTGGTTATATGGCAACCCGTTTCCTGCTGGATAAAGGCCACCGTGCAATAGCGTATATCAGCGGACCTTTAAGTTCGGAGTGCAATTTAATGCGATATCAGGGTTATTTGAGAGCTATGCATGAAGCAGGAATGGAAGAGAATAAGAATTGGAGATTAGGTGGACAATTTATAAAAACAGGCGGCTACAACGCAGCCAAGATGTTAATGGAAGGAGAACTTCCAACCGCGGTCTTTTTTGCAAATGATGAAATGGCCATTGGAGGCTTGCAGGCATTTAAAGAAAATCAGGTCTCCATACCCGAAGATCTATCCATTATCGGTTTTGACAACATACATTTATCCGAATACCTGAATCCACCGCTTACCACTTTTCGACAACCCAAAACAGATGCCGGATCCCTTGCCGGACACGTATTATTTCAAATGTTAAAAGGTGAGGCTGTAGAATCGACTTATAAGGTCAATATACAGTGTGTCGAACGTGACTCTGTTTCCTGTTATTCTATAATGAAAAGCTAAAAAGGCGGGTCTGCTCATGTCCGTGAGAAGCAAAAAAGTAATCAAGGCACCACAAGAGCTGGAACGTGCACCAGACAAGCAAGGAAGTTTAAAGCAGAACGGGTTATCCGTCATTAAATTTTGTTTGCACACACAAGGGACAACAGGTTCCTATTTTCTGAAAGATCACATGTTGCTGTTCGTCATATCTGGCGTGTATACGGTTCGATTCAAGGATCAGGAATACACCGTGCGCAGTAATGAAATGGTTTTTCTTCACAAATCCATTCGAATTGATTACATAAAGTCGGGAGAACCCGGCTCTGAATTCATGCTGGACTACATGATGTTTTTCCTGAACGAAAATATGCTTGAGGAATTTGTTCAGTTCTCTGGTTTCAAACCGACAGAAATCGTAAATGAGTTCATTCCAGTATCCGTTATTCCGGTCAATGAGCTCACTCGCTCTTATATAACGTCATTGAAACCCTATTTTGAAACACCGGAAGAGGTAAATGACGGGCTGGTACGGATCAAATTCATGGAACTCCTGTTTCATCTGGCGAATGCCAATGAGCATTTCTTACAGCAACTCCTGCAGCCGAATCATGATAAAAACAGTAACTTCGGCAAAATGATAGAGGAGAATATCACCAATCCCATATCCATAAGTGATCTGGCTTATTTGTCCGGCAGAAGCCTATCTACCTTCAAAAGGGACTTTCAGGCTGTATACCATACTTCACCTCTGAAATATATTCGTAATCAGAGACTGGATAAAGCCAAAAAACTGCTGGCAGAGACGTCTCTGTCTGTCACGGATGTCTGTTTCTCAACAGGTTTCGAAAACGTTGCCCATTTTTCCAAAGTATTCAAACTTCAGTTCGGGCTTCCACCGTCGGAGTACAGGCTGCAATGCAAGCACAGTGAGGAAAAGATAAAATAAGCTCATCTGGACCTCTTCAGCCTTTAGAAAAGATAGTTATCGTTATATAACGTTCTTGTGTAAAACGCTTCGCGATAAAATGTCGTGAAGCGCTTTTTTGTTTATCTATAGAGACAAATGGGCTAAATAAACAAATCAGATGAACTTAACAGCAAAGAAACGTATCTCTTTTCTTGTTATTCTTGACTTATGGGTACGACGTTGTAGCAATCAAAAAGACTGAGGAGAGGATTAACTAATGGAATATGTTAAATTAGGAAATACAGGTATGGATGTATCTCGGCTTTGTCTTGGCTGCATGGGTTTTGGTGAACCAGGGCGTGGATTTCATAAATGGGTATTGGATGAGGAGAATAGTCGTCCCGTTATTCAAAAAGCCTTGGAGATTGGCATTAATTTCTTTGATACAGCAAATGTATATGCAGGTGGGACAAGTGAGGAGATCCTCGGTCGGGCTCTCAAGGACTATGCAAATCGGGATGAAATTGTCCTTGCGACAAAAGTGTTTTCCCGCATGCATGATGGTCCGAATGGCGCTGGACTTTCTCGAAAAGCAATTATGAGTGAGATCGACAAGAGCCTCAAGAGACTGGGTACCGATTATGTGGATCTGTATCAAATTCACCGTTGGGACAACCATACCCCGATCGAAGAGACTATGGAAGCATTACATGATGTGGTGAAGGCAGGGAAGGCAAGATATATTGGCGCTTCAGCCATGTCAGCATGGCAATTCCAAAAGGCTTTATATGTCGCCGAGAAAAATGGATGGACCCGATTTGTATCGATGCAAAATCACTATAATCTGATCTACCGTGAAGAGGAAAGGGAAATGATGCCTCTTTGTCAGGAAGAAAAAATCGGTGTGATTCCATATAGTCCGCTTGCTTCTGGTCGACTGACCAGAGATTGGGAGGAAACGACAAAGCGTTCTGAGACAGATCAGGTGCAAAAGGCAAAATACGATGCAACAGCCAGTACCGATCGGTTGGTGGTAGAGCAGGTTGCAGATATCGCAGAAAAACGCGGCGTTCCCCGGGTCCAAATCGCCCTTGCCTGGTTGCTGCACAAGGATCCGGTTACAGCTCCGATTATTGGCGCTACGAAGATATCCCATCTCGAAAATGCAGCTGAGGCTCTGGCGATTACGTTAACTTCTGAAGAAATTGCATGTTTGGAAGAGCATTATGTACCTCATCCGGTATATGGACTTAATGTTGGTTTTAAGTAATAGCAGTTGGCATGGCAGTGTATTTTTGGGCAAAATCCGTGCCTCGTCGAATCGCCGGTTTCAATTCAGAAGTATTGGTTCTGGGAGGAATACCCCAAAAAGGTGATGTTGTTCTATTAAAACCAGATATCGAACTGCCCGATGGGACACCGATTGGTTAACAGAGCGTTTTTTGTCATATTGGCGTAACAGACAACGGGTAAGATGGCTATCGAGGTGATTAATTATGAAGAAAATATCAACGAAATCGAGTTGGCCAATCGGAAAAAATGTTTTACTCTCGGCGGTCATTATGGTTGTATTGGCTGGTTGCAGTTCCAATACAGCCTCTCCAAAACCATTGGAGGTTTCAGGGATGAACAGCCATCAGGAGGAGAAGGCCGCAGTTCCTTCAGAGAAAATGAGCTATTGGAATGAACAGCGGAAAGGGACAAATTTTATGAATTCCACGTCTCTTCCGGAAAACTATGAAGCGGCAAAGGATGAAGGCATAGCGTTCGTGCGGCTCGCGCCGGATAAGTGGAGCAAAGATCGGGATTTTTTGTTTAACGATCAGCCGGATAAACATATGAATGCAGATTTTTTGATCGGGAGCTCAGATAAGTACGAAGGTATCGTGGAAGCGGATTTTGCCCGACTCAAAGCGGATCTGGATGCCGCGGAGGCTAAAGGGATGAAAGTTGTGGTTACAGTGCTTAGTTTGCCTGGAGACCGTTGGCGACAGTTCAACGGAGCCAAAAATGATGATCGGATCTGGAATGATGTTGAATATCACAAGCAAGCTGCTCAGTTCTGGAAGGATCTTGCGACACGATTGAAGAATCATCCTGCCGTCATCGGCTATAACCTGATTAATGAGCCTCATCCGGAAACGGCAACGGGCTTCCACGACTTCTGGACACAGGATTATTCGGAGTGGTATACCAAAGTGGAACATACCGCAGCGGATCTGAATTCACTCTATGACACAATCGTAAAAGAGATCCGGACGGTCGACCAAACGACCCCCATTATTGTAGATTCTGGACTCTATGCAACGCCTTGGGCCTTTACGTATTTGAAGCCGATTGATGATCCGAACGTGCTGTATGCTTTTCATATGTACGAGCCTTACGAAATGACAAGCCAAAACAAGAAAAAAGGATTTACGTACTCTTATCCGGGAAGTGTAAAGGTCGGGAATGACCAGACGGAAAAAGAGTTTAACCGCCAGGCTCTCAAACAATTTGTCGAGCTAGTTGCCAAGTGGGCATCAGATCATGACATACCTGCGAACCGGATTATTGCTTCGGAATTCGGAACGAACCGAATGGTTCAAGGTGCAGATCGCTACATGGCAGACCTGATTTCTATCTTTAATGAGTATGGATGGCATTGGGCTTTCTACGCATTTCGTGAAGATACGTGGGACGGGATGGACTATGAATTAGGCAGTGAGAAGCCAAACTGGAAGTATTGGGATGCGATTGAAAAAGGGGAGCAGCCTGCCCGCAGTAAGGCAGATAATCCAATTTGGAATGAAATAAAGGGAAGCTTGACGAAGTGAACCCGTTATTGTGTTATTTACAGGGAAGCAGAGGAATTATTAAAGGTGGTGCGTTCCTAGTAAAATAATCTTGTCAAATCATCCGTATCGTGATATCGTTGATAACGATTATCAATATCAATGAAGAGGATGGGTTTATTTTGCTGAAACGAACTAATTCGATATTTCTTGTGCTTGCACTGATGGCCCTTCTCATAGTGAGTGCGTGCAGCCAGTCTGCAACGACGGGTAAGACGACTGGGACCAACACAAGTGCAGTTGCGGAGACAGGTACAACGACTGATGCAGCGTCAGCTGATGAAGCAGGAGAAACCATTGCGTATCAATCGGATGCAGGAGAAGTACAAGTACCTAAAAACCCCAAGCGCATTATCGATCTAACTGCATTTTCGACAGGATATTTTGTTGCTCTGGACGCTCCGGTAGTCGGGGCGCTGTCAGGTGCGATGGACAACAAGTACATTAAGGAACAGTTGACTAATGAAGGTGCAACAGATCTGGGTGAGAAGCCAACAGCCGAGCAACTGGTTAGCTTAAAGCCTGACCTGATCATCGTTTATACTGGTACAGAGGGAATCGATCAGTTGTCGCAAATTGCACCTGTAGTACAAATCAAGTATGGCGAGCGCAACTATAAAGACCTCATGCTGGAACTGGGTAAGCTGACGAATAGAGAAGATGCAGCGAAAGGCTGGATAACGAAATGGGAAGCACAGATTAACGAGCTGAAGCCGAAGGTGCAGGAGGTCGTAGGCGACCGCACAGTCTCGATCTTGAATCCATATACCAAGGGACTGTATGTTTTCGGTCATAATTTCGGTCGTGGCGGCGAGATCATCTATGGTGAATTTGGCCTTAAAGCCCCAGCCAAAGCTCAGACAGAGGCGATTGACAGTGGTACAGGTTGGGCCTCCATTTCGATGGAAGTGTTAACGGATTATGCCGGTGACATCATCTTCACCAGCCCGTGGTCGGGAGATACAAGCGATTCGCAGATTGTTTACGATAATGCTCTGTGGAAAAATCTACCTGCAGTCAAGGCAGGCAATGTGTTCCAGCTTGATCCGACATCCGACACATACAACGACCCTGTATCACTGGAAGGCCAGTTGAAGTTTATTTCGGACAGCCTTCTTTCGGTGAAGTAAGGTTTGTACCAAAGAAGCTTCAAAACTATTTAGCAATTCGTAACAGGGGCAACGTTGATAGTTTCCATTGCTCAGAACACGATTGTACAGAACTCACCAGAATATTTAATTTTATCTATCAACTTCAATGGAAAGTCGCTAAAACA
Source organism: Paenibacillus vandeheii (assembly GCF_030433635.1). Taxonomy (NCBI): domain Bacteria; kingdom Bacillati; phylum Bacillota; class Bacilli; order Caryophanales; family Paenibacillaceae; genus Paenibacillus; species Paenibacillus vandeheii. The sequence goes on along the minus strand of NZ_JAROCD010000006.1, from coordinate 300,050 downwards.
GCGGCTTTCTTTGTTTGTTTTTTGTCCTGAATTTTAGATCTCCACCATGGATTCCAAAAGGAATATCCATAAAGTTATAATAAAGTGAAGTTCTTCTCATCCATAGACCCTAACCGGACAAATCAAAGCACATCCTGACAGGCTCTTGCATACCTCTTCGTCTATTATAGAAATTAAGGAGTGATTAACCGTATGAACTGGATCGAATCGTTACAACAGGCTATTCAATACATGGAAGATCACTTACTGGAAAATATGACTATCGAGCAGATATCGGCTCAAGCGCATATCTCTCCTTTTCATTTTCAACGTACGTTTGCGTTGTTAACGGATGTTACTGTCGGCGAATATATAAAGCGGAGACGATTGACTTTGGCAGCAAATGATCTTCTGTTGACCGATCAAAAAATCATTGATCTGGCGTACAAATATGGCTATGACACTCCTGAATCTTTTTCCAAAGCTTTTCGGAGACTACATGGAATTTCACCTAGTGAAGCACGTAAAAATAGTACCTCCGTCAAAGCGTATAATCGTCTGGTTATTCAAGTCAGTCTGAAAGGAGCAGAGCCTATGAATTACAAAATTGTTGAACATCCCGGAATGATGTTAGTTGGAATAAAGCAAACTTTCTCCTATGTAGAGGGTGAACATTTACGAGGAATCGGGCAGATGTGGCAAGAAGCATATACGAGTGGTATGGAAGATCGTTTATTTGAATTGAACAATGATGGGATCAAAGGATTACTTGGTGTCTGTGTGGATCAGAGCGAAATCCAGGAGAAACAAATGGAATACTGGATTGCTACAGCCTATGAAGGTAAAGTACCGGAAGGACTTGCCTCATTCACGATCCCTCCTTGCAAATGGAGTGTATTTGAAGTGCAAGGACCGATGCCGGAGAGCATGCAGAGCCTATGGAAACAAATTATTTCCGAATGGTTCCCTTCGAATCCATATGAGCATGCGGGCATACCCGAACTAGAAGTATATCCAGGTCCGGGTCATCCTCCGCAAATCTGGATTCCGATTAAATAAAGATGCAACATAGTGCCACACTGCGTCCAGCAGTGCTCAGCCTGTTACGAAATGCCCCTGGAAATATTCCAGGGGCAATTTTATTTCTCTTGTTTTGTCGCTAAATAATGAGCCGGAGAATCTCCGAAAGCACGTCGAAACATAGCAATAAAATTACTTGGTGAGGCGTACCCAAGTGCATCAGCAATCATTCCGACGGAATCCCCTTGTGCCAACATCTCCAAAGCATGTGTCAAACGGGCCTGTTGCCGCCATTGGGCAAAGGTTAATCCGGTGTCAGCCAGAATCAAACGCCGCAAGGTGCGAGGGGAAAGGGCTGCCCAAGCAGCCCAATCATCCAGCGTTCGATTGTCCTCAGGATACTTCAGGATTTCATGCGCAATTCGCAAGAGGCGGGATTCGGAAGGCATAGGCAAGTGCAAAGGCTCCAACGGTGCCCGCACAATTTCATCCAATAGTACAGCGACTATTCGTTCCTGCTGAGGCTCTAAGAAGTCCTGGTCATACCAAGACACTGTCCGACGCACCAATGCATACATCAGTTCCGACGTACTGATTACACAAGGATTGGGTGGCAAATCGCGACTAGTCTCAGGGAGTACAAGCACGCACCATCCACTCATCGCGCCGCTGATACTAACCTTATGTCGTACATTTGGTGGTATCCAGCCCGCCCGATGTGGAGGGAGTAGCCATGATCCCTGCGCGGTCCGAACGTGTATAAGGCCGTTCTCCACGCAAAAAATCTGTCCGCGCTTATGACTGTGCCAGTCGTATTCACGAGTGCCCAACTGAAAATCATTCGCTGGATCTTCATCACCCCAGAAGGCAATTAGAGAAGGGCCGTCCAGTCGGTCACTATAATCAATAGCTTCGTGTTTCATGCCACTCGATTCCTCCATGGCCATTTCTCAATATATTTTGTCCTAATAGCGTTATCATGCCATTCCATTGCTATTGTAAGATAATAAATGCCAAATGTCTATTATGTGGCGTAACACATTATGAGAGGAGAATTATTATGAATCCGGCATCTTCTGTAAACACAACTGTAGGCTCAACATCTCTGCTGCGGCCCGGTGTCCCTACCTGGATTGCATCCACTGTCGCTTGCGTTTGCGCATTTATGGTTGTCATGGACAGCTCTATCGTAAACGTCGCATTATCAGCAATGAGCGCTGACCTTGGTCTCTCGGCGACAGATCAACAATGGGTGGTGGATATTTATTTGCTAGTCCTCGGCGGCTTTATGCTGCTGGCTTCCCGAGCCAGCGATATTTATGGGAGAAAAGTTATTCTGCAGACGGCTTTGGTCCTGTTTACCGGTGCCAGTCTGCTGGGCGGTCTTGCCACAAACGGTGCCGTACTGTTGACGGCACGTGCCATTCAAGGCTTCGGAGGTGCGGCACTGGCGACATCCACCCTTGCGGTCATCGTTGCCGCTTATCCCAAAGGGTCGAAGCAAAAACGGGCTATTTCGCTGTGGGCAGCCTCTTCATCGTTGGCCTCCGCTTTTGGTGTCATCATCGGGGGGATGTTAACAAGCTTCGCCAGTTGGAGGTGGGTAATGTTCGTAAATGTGCCAATTGGCATTGCACTTAGCATCATCATTGCGTTCAGCCTCCGGCAGAAGTCAAACGATAGAAAACAGGATAAACTCGACCTTCCCGGTGCAGCCGCCATTACACTCTCCGTGGCTGCATTTATCTATGGCATCGCGCAGACGGTCGATCAAGGCTGGACATCACCGATTGTTCTTGAAGCCCTTGGAGCATCGCTGGTCCTAATGGCTGCATTCGTCTGGATAGAGCTTCGTTCCAAGCAGCCCTTGATTCGTCTGCACATTTTCCGGCATCGCAATGTACCTTTAGGGATGATTATGGTTCTTGGACTTGGCGCAACATTAACGGCTAATATGTACTTTCTCTCACTTACCTTGCAAAAGATTGAAGGCTACACTCCGTTTGAAACAGGTCTTGCTTTGCTGCCGATGGCTAGTATACTAGCTGTTGCCGCCATTCTTTCCCGGCGTTTGGAAGATGCAGGCTTTCATAAGCTTCCATTCTTTGGTGGTCTTCTGGCTGCGGCTGGATTCATCTGGTTAAATGAGCTGCCAATGCATCCGAACTATGTTACTCAATTACTTCTTCCGAGCTTGCTCATTGGTGGTGGCTTGGGGTTGATGTTGATGACAGCTACTCATGCCGTACTTGCAGGCATTCCATCGCAAGACTCCGGCATCGCCGCAGGACTTCAAAACACAGCCCGCCAGCTCGGCGGCGCGCTCGGAATTGCGGTACTTGTCACGGTGACGCATATAGCGGCAGGGGGACAAACGAATCAAGGCGATATAACTGCAGCTTCACAGCTGGCCGGATATCATGCTGCTTTCCTGGCATGCGGCGTAATTAGCGGACTATCAGCTCTAGCTTCATTGTTTCTGCAGCGCAATGAAGACTAGTAATCTTCGGCCCAATTAAAAGACAAAAAGGCAAGTGATCATAAGCGATCGCTTGCCTTTCTTTGTTTCTAACTGGCGGGGGATACAAAAATAAAATTGAACAAGAAATAACGCTATGATATAATCATTAGCGTCATCGGCAATTCAACATAAAAGGTGTATACATTCTAATTCCTAAATTAATTATACATCTGGAACTTTGATTTGTCAATGCTCTTTTTCATCCCAAAAAAAGGAATAAGGAGTGTGTTGGGAGAGATGGAAACGAAGGATTGGCGATTGGAACAGGAACGGTTGGAATGGGTAAGAGAGAAACTTCAGGCGAGAATTACCGAATTGGAGCCTGAGGTTGCGGGAATGCACGATCAGGCTTCGGACATCCGCAAGCGGTTTTGGGAAGAAGTTACGATTAACACAAGCACCCATGAAGATTTCGAAGAGACTTTTTACACGATTAACCAGCAGTCAGCGGTATTGGCCGAGCGGGAAAGAGGTCACAAGCGGTTGACGCAGCAATGGAATAACATGAAACGTCTGCTCCCGTCTCCTTATTTCGGACGAATCGATTTTCAGGAGAAGGGGCTTGGCTTCAGCGAGCAGATCTATATCCGGGTATCCTCTTTCGTCGACGAAGACGGCTTGAGCTTTCTGATCTATGACTGGCGCACGCCGATTGCAAGCATGTATTATGACTCCTCCCCTGGTCTGGCGTCTTATATGACGCCGATCGGACGAATCGACGGAACGATGGAGCTCAAACGGCAATTTCAAATTCAATACGGCCAGATTCGGAACATGTTTGATGCGAGCGAAACGATTGGAGACAACTTGCTTCAGCAGGTGCTTGGCAAAGGAGCCGACTCGCAAATGAAGAGTATCGTCGCAACCATCCAGAAGGAACAAAATACCATCATTCGTGATGATAAAAGCCGGATGCTTATCGTACAGGGGGCGGCTGGCAGCGGTAAAACTTCCGCAGCCCTGCAGCGGGTGGCGTACTTGCTGTACAAACACCGTCAGACGATCAGTGCTGATCAGATTGTTCTTTTCTCACCGAATCCGATGTTTGCGAGTTATATCTCCACCGTCCTTCCGGAGCTCGGTGAAGAGAATATGCAGCAGACCACATTTCAAGAGTATCTCGACTATTGGCTAGGATCTTCGTTACGGCCAGAGGATGCCTTTGATCAGATTGAGTATGTACTGACTGCAAAAGGAACGCCAGGGTATGAAGCTCGTCTTCAGGGAATCGAGTATAAAGCTTCAGATGCTTACCTGCACGCTTTACAGAACTATGGAATATGGCTGGGTCGGGAAGGCATGCAATTCAACAGTATTCGGTTTCGGGACCACGATTTAATTACCGCAGAGCAGCTCAGTGCGAAATTTTACGGTTATGATCTTTGCTTGCCGCTGTCCAATCGTGTCGTTCTCTTGCAGGAATGGTTGCAAAATGAACTGACTATGTTGGAACGCATGGAACGGGAGGCGCCTTGGGTACAGGAAGAAATGAATTATCTCGACACCGAGCAATATGCAGAAGTGTTCGGAATGCTGCATAAGGATAGGGAAGTATTCGACGTTGCGGAGCAATATGCCAAAGTTCGTGAGATAATGAGCAAGACGCGCCGGCAAGATGAAGGGGACTTTGGCTTTGCCGGGAAGGAAGAAGATATGCTCCGCCGGAAGATCGTGAAAGAAAGCTTTAAACCGCTAAGGAAAAGTGTGAGGAAATTCTCATTTGTAGATGTGAAAGGCATATATGAACAATTGTTTGTAGACGAAGCTGCTTATCGGGAGAAAACAAATGGGGCTGTTACCCCCACGCTGTGGCCTGAGATATGCAAGCAAACGAGGGAAAGCATGCACCGGAACGAGTTGTTTCATGAGGATGCGACTCCCTATTTGTATGTAAAAGAAATGATTGAAGGCGTCCGGACAAACACGGAAATTCGGTATGTCTTCGTTGATGAGGGTCAGGATTATTCATCGTTTCAATATGAATATCTCAAAAAGCTGTTTCCACGTGCCCGTATGACGGTGCTTGGCGATTTCGGGCAAGCGATCTTCACACAGGCTACAAATTTGGCCGCAGCCGATTCACCCCTGATCCGCCTCTTTGGCGAAGCCGAAACCAATCTGATCTCCCTTGTACGCAGTTATCGCTCAACCAGAGAAATCGTTGAATTTACAAGAGTGATGCTTCCAGACGGAGATGAAATTGTACCATTTGAAAGAAAAGGCCAGAAGCCACTGTTGACGAAGCTCAACGACAAAGATGAGCTAATTGCACAAATGGTGGCAAATATCGCTGCTCTAAAGGCAGAGGGCTTTGATTCCATTGCCGTCATTACGAAGACTGCCGCCGAAAGCCAGAAGGCCCATGAATCGTTAGGGAGTCAAGGAGGTGAAGATTTGCAGCTCATTACAAAAGAGACGTTCAACTTCGAAAAAGGCGTAATGGTCATTCCTGTGTATCTCGCCAAGGGTGTTGAGTTCGATGCAGTCTTAATCTACGATGCTTCCTCTGAGATGTATGGTCAAGAAAATGAACGCAAGCTTCTTTATACGGCTTGCACGCGGGCTATGCATCGACTTCATCTGTACACGACGGGTGATTGGTCGCCTTTCGTGCAGGCATTGCCAGCGGATTTGTATGAGGAATGGAACTCCCATACATCGAAATAAACATGTCGGCATTGACGGAGGTATCCCAATAAAGAAGCACACGAGTCGCCTTTCAGGCGACTTTTTTTCATTTCTAAGTCATTGTAGAGGTGAAATTTGGTTAGCGTCTTTCTTTGAATTATTTCCGTATTGTTATACTCAGCATAATTATTATTATATGGGTGGACTAAGATTACAGTTATATAATAGGGATACGTACTATTAATTTTGGGACTACTATTTATCGAAACATAGAGCCAGAAGGTAAAGATTACATACATCAATTCATAGGAGTTGAAATCATGTTAACCAGTATTAACTTGCAGGGAAGCTGGGAGCTTCAACTGGATGAACATAAAGAAGGCGTTCAAGGCCCATTTGGCGACACCATAACACTGCCGAATACGACCTCTCATGCACGCAAAGGAAGAAAGAGTGATGCGGCTCACATCGGGTCTTTGACCGATGAATATTCCTATGAAGGCTGGATTTGGCTGAAACGGGAGATTGATATCCCCGCAGCGCTTGCTGGCAAGAAATGCGATTTGTATCTGGAACGCACGCGTATAACCAAGTTGTGGGTTGATGCTGAAGAGTATGGAGCACAGGATAGTCTCAACGCCCCTCATGTGTATAGCTTGCCTGAAGGGCTTTCCGAGGGGAAACACACCCTCACCATCCGGGTCGATAATACGGACTATCCAACGAAAGGCGGTCATCTTACATCCGTCAATATCAAACCAACTGGAACGGAATTACCGGAAAGCTGGAGCTTCATTTTTACCACGAGCTGCACTTTGGTGAGGTACAGATCTATCCTAATGCTAAAGAGCGAACATTCAGAATCACAAGTACATTGTCTCAATCCATACCAGGTACGGTACTGTTCGTTACTGCGCAAACCTTCAATCCCCTTTTAAAAGAGGCTCATGGATATGTGCCTTCCGACAGAAATCATGTGGTGATTGAGCAAACCTATCCATGCAACCAGAACGAGGTTAATGTGCTCTACAAGATGGGTAACGACGCATTGCTCTGGAGTGATTCGGACCCCAATCTCTATGTGCTGACCCTCACTCTGCTAGGGGAACAAGGAGATGTGCTGGATACAACCGAAGTTGTAACAGGACTACGAGATTTTGAAGCCAAGGGAGACGCTTTTACCATTAACGGCCAAAAGACCTTCCTTCGTGGAAAACATGATGGTCTCATATTCCCGCTTACGGGTTACGCGCCAACCGATGTGGAAGAGTGGCTACGAATCCTGAGCATTTCCAAATCATATGGCATAAATCATTATCGTTTCCATACCTGTTGTCCGCCTGAGGCGGCGTTTACTGCTGCAGATATGCTTGGTATCTACATGGAGCCTGAGCTTCCATTCTGGGGTACGATTACGGATGAACTTGATCCACAGCACAATCAGGCTGAACAGGACTATCTCATTCGTGAAGGCTTTGCCATGCTGAGGGCGTATGGGAATCATCCTTCTTTTGTAATGATGTCGCTCGGTAATGAACTTTGGGGCAGTAAAGAAAGACTCAATGCCATTCTAAAAGCGTATAAAGCATTTGATCCACGCCATTTGTACACCCAGGGTTCAAACAATTTTCAGTTCACTCCGCTTATTCTGGAGGAAGAAGACTTTTACTGTGGCGTACGATTCTCCAAAGATAGACTTTTCCGCGGGTCCTATGCCATGTGTGATGCCCCGTTGGGTCATGTGCAAACGGATGTGCCTGGTACCCTAAAGGACTACGACGACATGATCTTGCCGGATGGGATGGTTTCGGAAAAAGAGGGAATTCAAGCAGCTGAATCGGAAATTCAGATTCAATATGGTAAGGAAGCCAAGACCGTGAAAGCCGAGTCGGCTGAACAACAGCTTATTCCACAACTACCCGTCATATCCCATGAAATTGGACAATATGCCATGTACCCTAACTACGAAGAGATTGAGAAGTACACTGGGTCGCTGAAGGCAAAAAACTTCGAGGTGTTTCGTGAGCGATTGCAAGCCAAAGGAATGGCACATCTGGCTGAACCATTTTTCCAAAGCTCTGGCAAGCTTGCCGTAGCCTGTTATAAGGAAGAGCTTGAAGCGGCATTTCGATCCAATCATCTGGCAGGGTTCCAATTGCTAGATCTTCAGGACTTCAGTGGACAGGGGACAGCACTGGTAGGCATTTTGGATGCCTTCATGGATTCCAAAGGATTGGTTACGCCCGAGGAGTGGAGAACATTTTGCTCCGATGCCGTACTTCTGGCTCGATTCGAGAAATACAACTACACTTCGGGAGAAGATTTTAATGCCCACATTCAATTAAGGTACTTCCGATCACAATCATTGAAAGGTCATACCGTGGAGTGGGAGATACGTGATTTGGATCATCTGATTACATCAGGAACAGAAGAGATTCCCTTTATTGCTGGAGAAACTTGGTTTGAGAAAAGCCCAATAAAGCTCAAGCTCCCTGCTGTGAAAAAGATGACGTCTATCGTTCTATCCCTGTATATTCCGGGTACCGATATCCGGAAACAATATGAACTTTGGGTATACCCTGATCATGATGAGACAGCTATGGAACATGACCCTATTTATAAGGAATTGTCCGAAGAAGTTATTAACTTACTGGAAAAAGGCGAGAGCGTACTGCTGCTTCCAACACTGGAAGATAACGATAGTTCAGTCGAAGGTACATATTGTACCGATTTCTGGTGTTATCCGATGTTCCGATCCATCTCGGAAAGCATGAACAAGCCCGTTCCCGTCGGTACGCTAGGCTTGCTTATTGATAATTCGCACCCGGCATTGAAGCACTTTCCAAGTGAGACCCATTCCACTTACCCGTGGTGGCATATCGTCATGAACTCACGTTCTCTAATTCTGGATGAGGTATCCACGAATGTTCAGCCTTTCGTTCAAACCATCGATAATTTTGAACGTAATCATAAGCTGGGTCTGTTGTTTGAATGCCAGGTTGGAAAAGGGAAGCTGCTGGTTGGGGCGCTAAATTATGATGAATTGATTAACAAGGCGGAAGGGCGGCAATTACTTTACAGCCTAGCACAATATGTGAAAAGTGAAGAGTTTAATCCGAAAGCCAAGTTAGGGCTGGAAGAGCTTCAGCGGTTGTTGGGCAAAAAATAGAAATATGCTTAAAGCACGTTAATAACGAAAAGCACATACACCGATCAGATTCACCATAACCAACGAAAGTCTGTTCTAACGAACTAACATTAAAACCCTTCAAGCTGTTTTTTCAGTTTGAAGGGTTTTCCTTAATTTCAGACGCTTAAATAAGTTGACGAAATTATTGTTATGTAAACTAATTGCAATCACTTTCATTTCTTTTTCCCAAAATGACATAAAACCTCCATCATATGTAAATCGTAATGGTGAACGCACGAAGGAGGATACATATGAAAAGTCACGTGCATCGAAAAGAAGGAGAGAAACTGAGCTGGATTAGTCTTTCATTATTTGGAGCGGGATGTACGCTGGGAACGGGTTTTTTCCTTGGGACAAGTCTGGCTATTCATTGGGCCGGTTTATCGGTGCTTATCCTTTTGGTGCTGGCTGCTGCCGGGACTTACTTTGTATTTGGCGCATTGGCTCAAATGACAGCAGAAGATCCGAAGGAAGGGGCTTTTCGAACCTATGCCGGAGAAGCCTTCGGGCCATGGGCCGGTTTCGGTAGCGGCTGGATGTATTGGTCTTCCGAAATGCTGATTATGGGGAGTTCATTAACGGCACTCGGGTTGTTCTCTCAATTTTGGTTTCCCAAGTTTCCATTATGGGCGTTTGTAGCGGTATATGCATGCATTGGATTGTTCATCGCCGCATTGGGAGCCAAAGGGTTAACCCAAACCGAGAATGTGCTCGCAGTGATCAAGCTGGCTGCAACGGTTGCTTTTATTGTGATTGCGGCAGCGGCTTGCCTGGGCTGGTTAGATGTGAAGATTACCCCGCAGAAAATAACTAATGAATGGTTTCCTCACAAAATAAAAGGGGTGTGGACCGGATTTATTTATGCCTTTTTTGCTTTTGCCGGGATTGAGATCATGGGTTTGATGGCAGCCAAGCTGAAGGAACCAAAGGATGCAGTCAAGTCAGGCCGAGTCATGCTGTTAACCGTCAGTGCGCTATATGTTGTAGCGATTGCTTTAATTCTGCTGCTGGTGCCAGCCGCGAAGTTAACACCAGACGAGAGTCCACTCGTTAAAGCGATGTCATCGATTGGATTTACGGTCGTGGTTCATATTCTCAACGGAATTTTGATTATAGCCGGGTTCTCCACGATGGTTGCTTCAATCTATGCGATAACGTCCATGTTGGTTAAACTGGGTGAAGACGGAGATGCACCGAAGATGTTTACGAAGACATGGGGAAAAAAGAACATGCCTCTTCATGCATTGGGATGCACTGCGGCCGGATTAATACTTTCTACCCTATTGGCATTATGGATGCCTAAGAGCCTGTTTGAATATATAACTACCGCAGGCAGCTTGGTATTAATGTATACCTGGCTTCTGATTTGCATCACGTATATCAAGAAAATGAAACCGACGAAATGGAATCGTGTCAAAGTGTGGATTGCCATGATTCTTATTGTTGCAGCAGTAGCTGGGACCGCCATGGAAAAGGCCAGCAGAACAGGTCTGCTGGCAAGTATAGGTCTTGTTATATTGATTGCCTTGATTACCTACTTTGTAAACAAAGTACGGAAACCACGACCATCAACATCCACTTAACCGTCAACGTTTTGATTTCTTGGGTACAGCTTTTCCATGCGTCTTAGCCAATCTGCTAAGTGATAGAGGTTCTTGAATGGCTTTACTGAGGTGCCTTGTTTCAGCTATTTCGTCAACTTGCCAATGGCTTGCTTCATGCGCAAGAACGGGCATTTGGAAGGGGTCTGCTCGTCATCAGGCAGGAAATATTGTTTCCATTCCAGATTATCCTGCTGTCCATACCACATGAGTGATGGGTGAGCCGGAACGGCATCATAAGCTGCCAGGCGTTTACGAATCAAGGTTTTCATTTTACGACCAAGAGGTGTGTTGTCATTAATCGATTCAAACACCCACCGTGGTTGAAATGCAAACATCAGATAAGGGAAGTGCCGGCTGGCTCTGAGCTCGTGCGCGGGAGTCGCACAGAAACAAAAATAAGGTTCCCCGCCAAAGCAAAATTCCCACGTGGCTTCATGCGGATCCGTCGAAATATGATCAGGCCAAGCAGCTTCATCGAGTGTGCTCACCCGGTTAAGCATTTCCCAGAACAACGACTGATACTGCTCCACCGTTGTGTTGTTTTTCAAATCATCCGGTGTCTCGCAAATGACCACCAAGGAAGCATATTGTCCCGTGTTTCGGGAAACCGGTCCATATTGACTAAGTAATTCTGCCATGTCCTTGGCAGCGGCTTGTGTACGCGGATCACATGTGAATCCGTATCTCAGATGGCCGGAGAGAAAACCCATCCGTCCGGGTACACATGGATACGTATTCCCCTCATCTGCTATCATATTGGCGAATTGTGAATAAGCGTCCTGCTGCCATTCGGGCAGATCTTTAAATAATGGTTTTATTTCATCGGCACTGTACAGCTCTGCCATGAATTCCCCAACTCCATTCCACATGATACCGTTAACGTATTAATGCGGATGGCGTTGGGTGACTGTCCAGTGTCTTTTTTATGTCAGAAAAAGATGGAGCGTACAGCTTCATATCCGAAGTACAGGCCAAATCCGATCAGGCAGATGCCTGAGATGATGGAGATCCAGCGCAACACGGCTTCGTTGCTGTGTTTATGAAATCGACTGGCCATGCCAGCCATGATAACGTCCCATACAAGAATTCCTATGAATATACCAGAGCTGTATAGTAGCAGATGAGCCGTATCGGTATGCTTCACGGTTGTAGCAAGAATAGAGCCGTAAATTCCGAGCCAGAATAAAATATTCAGCGGATTGGATAAGGCCATCAGGAAGCCAGAGACAAAGGATTTTCCAACTTTCGCTTCTGCTGTAGAAGAGGTCTGAATGCCGTCTTTTATCTTGGACAGTGTTTCCACACCGGTATACACCAGAATAAAGCTGCCAAAAGACCAAAGAAAAGAGCGCATGAACGGCGTGTCCAGAAAATGGGCAACTCCAAAATAAATCAGGAGCATGTACACCAGATCGGCAAACATGGCTCCGAGACCCAAAATCCAGGCATGCATGAATCCATGGCGGGCCCCTCGATCCAGCTGAGCAGCATTAATCGGACCAATCGGAGCTGATAGCGAAATTCCCAGAATAATATAACTGAACAGTACAGACATATACGCGTTCACTCCTTAACGGGTTAGACGACTTGTACCGTAAGTCACACACATATGGGTACAAGTCATCGTATTCCCGTTTGGAGCCAATTAGAACAAGCTGTCCGTACATTGTAATGTTATTGCATTAAACGCTCGGAGATTCCACATCTAATTGAACAGGAGTGCAATGGTAACCGTTGCACACACTCTCTTCGCATGGACAAGCAGACAAACCGATGATCAGATCCATTAAGGCTTCCATCTCAACATAATCTCCGGCACTGGATTCGGGGGCAATCACATCAATTTTTCCCTCACCGTCTACAACAGAATTCATAAACAGGTTGAAAGGATAATGTTGATCCGGGGGGACGATGCCGAACGGTTCCAGGGCCGTATTCAGATTATGATAACAACTGGGATGATTTTTTTTATCATACAAGACCTCATACATTTCCGGACGACAGGCCGAGTTGAAAAAATCATGAATACCTACAGTTTCTTCGACAATGGAAATGAGAGGTTCATACCGGTTGGAATACAGACATTGCCCCGGTTTAATCCTGTAAGTGCGTAGCACATCGAGTGTTACGCCGGGATCGAGCCGATTATTGATATTTTGCGCATCATAAGCGACAAAATCAACCACCTGCTGTCCCTCCAAATCGGTTATACGAATCCGCGACCCTTTTTTCACTCTAAGCGCATAGCCTGTTTTGGCAGGAATATGAATGGACTGCTTATAAAAACCGGTAGAATTCATCCGTATTTCCTCCGATGTTTTTAAACTCAGTATGCGGAAATGACGTTACTTTCATGCACTTAATGAGTGATGTAGCCGATGCTTCTAAAGGGTGTGAGTATCTTGAATTTATTGCAAAAATGTTAAAAACTAAAATTAAATTTTATAATGGAAACAGTGGATTACCTTTCATTCCGACCCAAAGTTCGGATGATTCCAGCTGGCCAGCCAGATGAAGTAACCAATCTTCACGGCCTTTTGTTGCCATAATTTGTACACCCATGGGCAGCCCTTCAGGAGTCAGATGCACAGGAACACTCATGGCAGGTTGACCCGTCAGATTTGCGAGCTGAGTGAACGGTGTGTACGTGAGACTTGGTTCAAACATCTCGTAAATCAACTGCTGCTGCTGGCTCTTGTCCAAATCGCTAATGCGCATCAGATACTGAATCTGTTCATCATGAGGCGTCAGTTCTCCGATCTTGGGTGCTGGAAAAGCATTGACAGGTGTGACATAAAAATCATAACGTTCAAACAAGGTGGACATTTGGGCTGCGGCAACATCCCACTCCGCCAGACTATGTACGAATTCGGCAGCGGATACTTTTTTGCCGGCTTCGGCCAAAACCCAGGACTCGATCTCCATATCATCCGATGTAAGCACTCTGCCCATAGAACGTTCCATGGAAGAGATCATCGCCGCCATTTCACCGCTGTTCATCATGTAATAGTTCTCCATCAATTTGACACCATTCACCGGACTCAGTTTTTCTTCAACTTCGTGACCTTGTTCTTCCAGCCAGCGAACCGTCTTATATACCGCTTCTTTGGCTTCATCACTCACAGGTGTACCTACAGGTGAAGCTGTCGTGTAAGCGATTTTCAGTTTGCGTTGATGAGGATAGTTTATATCAGCCAAATAGCTTCCCGGAAAGAGGGGAGCATGAAATGCCGCCTCGGGTTGAATGACTTGCAGTGTATCCAGTAAAGCAGCGCTGTCGCGAACAGAGCGGGATAGGGCAAAATCAATCGATGCACCCTGCCACTGACGACCGACCCCCGGCCCTACGGGTGTACGTCCACGTGTAGGCTTGAGTCCGAACAATCCGCTGAATGAAGCAGGGATTCGGATTGAACCGCCGCCATCACTGGCTCCCGCAAGCGGTACAATACCCGAGGCTACTGCGGCAGCAGCACCTCCACTTGAACCACCTGGCGAGTGATTGGTATTCCATGGATTACGACTTGGGCCGTGAAGACGGGGCTCGGTAATATTTTTCAGACCGAATTCCGGCGTGTTGGTATGACCAATGATAATGAATCCTGCATCACGCAGGCGGGAAACGAAATTGGAATTCCGTTGTGCACGATGCTCACGGAGAAGACGTGAACCCGAGGTGAGAATTTCACCCTCCATGGATTGGGATATATCTTTTAAGAGCAAAGGCACGCCTGCAAAAGGCTGTTCTCCCGGGCGAACCATCCCCGCTTCCTGACGTGCACGTGTTTCATATGTACGAATAACCGCGTTAAGCTGCGGATTCACTTCTTCCAAGCGAGCATATGCCGCTTCCAGCAATTCGACCGGAGATATCTCCCTGGCGCGAACCAATTCAGCCAAACCTATGGCATCGTAGGATGTATATGAAAATGATGAAGATGGAGACATAATGATCGTTCCTCTCTAAATTGACTTGATCTACTATTCCATATGTCATCGTACCACCGGAATAGTGAAAAGACAAAAGGCACTGTACATCTCAATGGATGTGCAGTGCCTTGACTAATTATTTTGTAAGAAATTCAATCAATTCGTACGAATCTTGGGTGCTGCGTCAGCCGGACTCGCTGAGCGTTCCTGCTGCTTGGAGATGGCGAACAACGCAATCCAGATGAGGATGAACCCAACCAGCTGCTCCCAAGTAATTAGCGTACGGAATGCAATCCAGTTTACCAGCACACCAGCCATCGGGAAGCTCAGTTCCGCAAGCGTGGCAACAGAAGCTTTGGTGGAAGAGAGGCCTTTGTAATATAACAGAAGACTCAGCAGTCCAGGCAGCAATGCCTGACCTAGAATATTAAGTGCCACAGCTGCCTGTTCACCTGTAGCCGATGGGAATGTCCAGGCAGCCCCTTCGTTCCACGTCATAAAGATCAGCAGTGGCAAAGCGACGACAAAGCGAAGGGAGGTAACCGTCTCATAACGGGTTTGCCCCAGCATCAGCCGCCCCATAACCGTTGAACCGCCCCACAATGCAGCGGCTCCCAGCGATAACAGGCTGCCAGCATGAACCCAGTTGTCCCAGTTCCCAAGAGGAAGGGTAAATCCGAACGTAAGCAGGTACGTTCCTGCAAGTGCTATAATAAATAGTCCACCGAAGCGGCGTGGCAATGTTTCTTTTAAGAGTAACTTAGCCAGAACAATCGCAAATAACGGCTGCATCTTTTGCAATAACAAGACGGTATTGGGATCGTTATGTGTAAGCGCAAGAGTAAATAATACCGTAGCGAGAGCAGATCCTCCCCAGGAGATAAAGATTACGGCAATCCAGTGACGTGCACGCAGGTTTTTCAGATCAGCACGGAACTTCCACAGGACGGGAATCGCCACAAGACTGACAATAATATGTTCCACCAGCACAATCTGAGTGGAGGTCATCGTTTTGAGCAAAATAATACGAAACAGTGGATCTACACCCCACAGGGCGGCTCCGAGTACGACGAGCCAAAATCCGGTATTGCTTCGTTCCTTACGATAAACGGTTGATGCAGTTTGGGTCTTTTCCATATTCAGGACTCCTTCGTCAGAACACGGAATCTTCAGTTGGCAAAATCGACAAAAGCCCCCGTTTTGGTATACACCAAATAAACGGGGGCTCAATCATTGACATGTCATACGGAAAGAAGCCTATCCGTAAAGGCATGCCAATGTGTTGATCTTCTCTCATCCGGACTGTACCGTCGGCCTTGGAGTCACACCAAGTCAGTCGCTGAATGACCTAAGTTGAGTCAAACAGCGAGTCGCGGGCTGGTTCCGAAGAACATCACCGCCGGTTGGGAATTGCACCCTACCCCGAAGATCCTATTCAATTATATGTGTATTGAACAAGCTGTAACATTAATAAGTTCATCTTATTCCTGTAAGCGCTAGCAGTTCAAGTGTTTTTTTAGAATATGATATTCCAGCTTCCTTGTTGTCTGCGTAGTAATACAATCTGACCTGCATGATAGGCATCGTGAAGTATCCAGCGGGCAAGTTCATGTGCCCATTTTTCATTCGTATCCATGTAAGGGGCTTCGAGGTCGGAATCCTCTAATGAAGCGAGCTGATCACGAAGCTGCTCGGCTAATTGTGTTGTATTTTGCATAAGCGTACTCCAGCCAGCGGTGTCGGAAGGGTCCCCGGAGTCTCCGAAGGTAGATTCATTGTTTTCGGCAGGTGTAGCGGAAGGAGGTGTGCCCTGAATGCGACTCAACAAACGAAAATTGTAATAATACATATGGTTAACCAACTGCCAGATGCTTGATCCACCGGTTGATGGAACCCAGGCTGCCTGTTCGGCAGTCAGTCCATCGAGCGCCTTGGATAAGGGCACAATCCAATTACATTGGTCCCAGGTGTCATCTTTCTGAATAAGCAATAGTTCTGTTGCTGAGGTAGTCATTAATTTTTTCCTCCCTAAAATGAATTCATGGTAACTAGCTAAACTTCTTAAAAGTGGTTACAATTAATATAACCTAAACTTGAATGAATGTAACTATCTTTTTGATTTTAAATGGTTACATTTTAGCGGAGGTACTATGGATAGACTATGGACTGATTTTGTGAACAGTGATTATCATGACTGGCGTGGCGGAGATCGTTCGGAGGACAGGCTTGGCAAAACCGAATGGCAGGAAGCATTCATTAAACAATGGCAACTGAACGCGCCTATACCTGCTTCTTCCGAAGAAGAGGGGACTCTGAGAAGCTTCAGAGGCGAATTGCAGGCTCTTGCAACTCGTTTATCTGCTGGAAACCCATTATCGGACAAGGACCGGGAATGGCTTAATGCCGTGATGGGAGAAGGTGAGGTTACCAGAAAGCTGTACTCTGGAGAAGAGGGACTGAAACTTTCGCTGGTTCCTGTAAAATTTCATTGGCAGCAGGTTATGGCTGAGGTCGCAGCTGATTTTGCCGTCACAGTGGTTGAAGGGGATGCAGGAAGGATTCGAATCTGTGATAATTCGGACTGCCGATGGTTTTTTTATGATGATACGCGCAGTCGGACCCAGAGATATTGTGATGACAAGATGTGCGGTAACCTGATGAAAGTTAGAAGATTTCGGGCAAAACGGAAGGTGGATCAGCAGAAAGAGTAAGGTATATGTATAGAATGTGTTATTTGCTGAACTTTGCTGTAGACAGGGAATTATTCGAAGGGATTTCTTTGAATTCAAAATTGCATGTTTCCATTTACTGCTATATAATGTATATGTACTTAAAATAATTTAGTAGATTATTCAGTTAGTCATTCATTCAGTCAGAGATCAACATCCGGGATTCAAGCGTATATCCAACAAAAAACAATGATTGGAGATGTGTCTTGTGGGGACAAGTTATCTACTGAAAAACGGTTGTGTATTGTCTATGGATTCGTCGGTAGGGCAGTATAAGAGGGCGGATGTGCTAATTGAGGATTCTCTTATTACTGCCATCCAGCCCGATCTGAGTTGTATGGAAGCGGAAGTGATAGATGCATCGGAGATGATCATACTTCCCGGACTTGTTGATACGCACCGGCATGTGTGGGAGTCGCTCGTAAAAACAGCGGGAACCAACTGGTCATTGCCGGTCTATCTGCAAAACCTCTACTATGGGGCAATGGGAAGCAAACTCCGCCCACAAGACGGCTATATCGCCAATTTGTTGGGTTCTTTGGAAGCGCTTAATGCAGGCGTAACCACGTTGCTTGACTGGAGTATGCCCTATTCAACAGAGCACACGGATGAGCTGATTCACGGACTTCAGGATGCAGGTATTCGGGCGGTTTTC
The DNA here is from genome assembly GCF_030433635.1 of Paenibacillus vandeheii. Taxonomy (NCBI): domain Bacteria; kingdom Bacillati; phylum Bacillota; class Bacilli; order Caryophanales; family Paenibacillaceae; genus Paenibacillus; species Paenibacillus vandeheii. Next base: position 281,794 of record NZ_JAROCD010000006.1, on the reverse strand, counting down.
GCTCATGGCGTACCCGGTGAGACACCCTACTGGAACAGAGAGAGCCACCTAACCTATTCGAATGATGTGAGAAGGGTCAAGGAACAGTATTTCTCTTCACAGGATCAGTTACTGACGTTCGGTCTTGCCATTCGTGGTCCAGAGTTCAGCCATTGGGATACCACGGTGAAGGAAATTCAGCTTGCCCAAGAGCTGGATGCGATATGTTCGATGCATGTTGGCTTTGGAAGCTGGGGATCTGTAGATCGTTCGATAAGTAAAATGTATGAAGCTGGTTTACTGAGTCCGAGTCTGAACGTTGTACACGGAAATACGATGGATACGGATGAGTATAAAATGCTGGCCGATAGCGGTGCCTCACTGTCCGTCACACCGGAAGTGGAAATGATGATGGGGCATGGGTATCCGGCAACGGGTTACTTTCTTGAAAATGGAGGAACGCCAACGCTTGGTGTCGATGTTGTAACATCAACGGGTGGGGATATGTTCTCCCAGATGAAATTTGCTCTTCAAGCAGAGCGTTCCAGGGGGAATGAACAGCTTTTACTGCAGGGTGAAATGCCTGGTGAGCTTAATCTGCAATCCAGTCAGGTTCTGAGATTTGCAACTTCTGCCGGGGCGAAGGCTCTGGGACTGGAGCGGAAGATTGGCACGCTTACTCCAGGTAAAGAAGCCGATCTGATTATGATCCGAACCACAGACCTTAACCTGTTCCCGGTGCATGATCCGGTTGGAGCCGTCGTTCAATTTGCCAATCCATCCAATGTGGATACTGTGTTTGTAGCAGGTCGGTTGGTGAAGCGCGAAGGTAAGCTGCTGTATGTCGATCTGAATGAGGTCCGTCGAAAGGCTTTGGCAAGCAAGGAATATTTGCTATCTCAATATCGGATGTCGGATGCAGAGCGAATTGTATTTTCATAAGTTTGGTGTCCCATGTGAATGAAAGAGAAATTCTCTTACGGAATGAAAAGAGTAGATGTTCTCATCTGTCTAATAGATCTGATAGCGTTTCAATCGAAGGGCCGCATAGGGAATATGCGGCTCTTTAACTTGCGTTTTATTGTAAACCACGCAAAGTTAGCTAGGAAAGGACAGCGGAATAAGGCGAAAAGATCCTTCATTTGCATCAGTACATCTAACAACGAACAAACAATAATAAGACTGAGAAAAGAACCCTAAAAAAACTGCGTATAATATAAATTATACGCAGTTTTCTTTTAAATCGATTTTCCTATTCATCCCTGTCCAACAGATCATGATAAATTTCGTCTGTAACGCACAAAATATACTATGATTTAAAATTAATTTAACAAAGCAACGCGACAAAGTGTAGAAATCAATAGTTTTTTATAGTTGGTCGTTAAGATAGAACAAACGACTTTTTCATAGAACAGATGAACCCAACAAAAATATCTGAAGTAAAGAGACACATTTTATCATTTTCAATACGAGAGGAAACTGTGTATGAATCAAAACCAGAATCGATCTTCCCTATTTAGAAAAAAGCCGATTGCCACCGGTGATAACGAAAGAAACATGTTGAAAAGGGTACTGGGCCCCTTAGATCTGATGACTCTTGGGGTAGGTGCGATTATCGGTACGGGAATTTTTGTATTAACAGGTGTTGCTGCTGCAACATATGCAGGTCCTGGTTTGGTACTGTCTTTTCTGCTGGCAGGTATAATCTGCGCCTTCGCTGCATTGTGTTACTCCGAGTTCGCATCCAGTGTGCCTGCTTCGGGAAGTGCGTATACATATAGCTACACCGCTTTTGGTGAAGTCATTGCCTGGATTCTCGGATGGGATCTTATTCTGGAGTATGGATTTGCGAGTGCGGCTGTGGCCAGCGGTTGGTCAGGATATTTTCAAACGTTATTGTCCGGATTCGGATTGGAATTACCCCATGCGCTCACCAGTGCATTTAATCCGGAAAAGGGAACCTATTTTGACATCACCGCAGCGATGATTACGTTAATCATTACATTCCTGCTCACCCGAGGCGTAAAAGAGGCTGCACGTGCCAATGGAATCATGGTGGCGATTAAAATTATCGTGGTGTTGATCTTTATTGGTGTGGGTGTATTCTATGTGGAGCCGGATAACTGGCAGCCGTTCCTTCCGTTTGGAATGTCAGGGGTAACCGCAGGGGCGGCAACGGTATTTTTTGCTTATATCGGTTTCGATGCTGTCTCTACAGCCGCTGAAGAAGTGAAACGTCCACAACGGGACTTGCCCATTGGTATTATCGCGTCCCTTGCGATCTGTACCGTTCTCTACATTGTTGTATCTTTGATTCTGACAGGGATTGTACCTTATCACATGCTGAATGTGAGTGATCCGGTTGCCTTTGCCTTTGAATTTGTACAATTGAAAGGATTGTCATGGATTGTTTCACTTGGGGCCATTACAGGGATTACCACTGTATTACTTGTTATGATGTATGGTCAGACACGTTTGCTTTATTCCATGTCACGGGACGGTCTGTTGTCTCCGGTATTCTCCAAAGTCAGTGGCAAAAGCCAAACGCCTGCTATGGGAACTTGGGTTGCTGGGATCATCGTCGCTTTATTCTCGGGTTTCATCTCACTTGGCCACCTGGCGGAGTTAACCAACATTGGAACACTGTTTGCGTTCGCGGTTGTGAGTCTGGGCATTATCGTGCTGCGTAAAAACAACCCGGAACTGAAAAGAGGATTCCGTGTGCCTCTCGTTCCACTGATCCCTATTCTGAGCGCTGTTGGCTGTATGTATCTCATGACACGTCTTGCGGCTCTGACCTGGATTACGTTCTTTGGCTGGTTAATGATTGGTTTAATCATTTACTTTGCCTATGGTCGCCATCACAGTCACTTGAATCCGGCACGGCGAATTTCGGACACGTTCAAAATAACAAAAAGAAAGTAGAAGTCATAGCTTAAGCCACATCGTAGAAACATCGTGGGAGGCATCGTGATGAGTTATTAAATTTATTTACAAAACCAGGTTTATATTTAAATGTAGTCAGCTAATTAGTCTCATGCTGCGTCGCCAAAGCGACGTGGTATGGGGCTTTTTTTGTAAGAGCAGTTCATGCATTACGAAAAAAAGCAGGGATGGATAGGGAGAGCTATGGGTGTCTAATACGTGATAGATCTGTCATTGTCAGCGGAAACAGGGTTGCGGTCAGGGCAAATATGACATATATTTGGGGGTGTGACATGCCATCAGACATAGGAGAGGGGATGTATCATGGACACACCATTACATATCAATCAGTATCACCGAAATTCGAATTTCGGCTTTGCTTTGGCTGACTCATCCGTGCTTGCTGAAACAAAGCTAATCATTTCACATCCAGAAGACAAGAACGAATTTCAGTTGGAAATTGATCCGCAGCGCCGTTTGAAGGATGGACGCAAAGTGTCGGTTGTAGCGCAACATATGGATACACCGCTGGATCGAAAAGATGCCATTATCGTATATGGAGAAGAGCTGGGGTTTGTACAATATACGGTTGTCTTGGGACCAAACAGTACATGTTCACTCGCTCCTATTGAAGGAATAGATCATCCGATCATATTGAATTGGGCTGATTTTGCAGAAGGAGAATACGAACTGCGAATTTCCTTGCACATCAAAACACCACGTATTGCAGAGGGAGAACTGGAGCCTGAACAGCATGTCATGGTGAAATATGCTCAGGTCGTAACCGTAGCGATCTGTCTGTTTCCAGCTGAAGCTGTGCAGATGAGTACAGCACCGGAAGCTGTATGGACACGGGAGAATCATATATTTGACTCCTACGGAAGTGGTGGCTTCATTCTCGCAGATCTGCCTCGTATGGAGAAGCGTGTAGAAGAGCTGATCGGATCTGGAAACCATAATCTGATTGAACAATTCGGTGAGGGCGACCTTTCGGACACCTTGCTGGAAGAAGGTCTAATGGCGATTGTCTGGGGAGTTACGCCATGGTGTTATTCAATTTTTTCGGCCCCGGATGAAGATTCCAGAGCCAAACTTTCGATAGACAAGCTGGGTGATGAACCTCAGACCACGGGAATATACCGTGTGCATCCCGAAAGTAAACAATTAAGCATCGTGCCCGTGAACGAATTGGCTGATTGGTCATCCTGTTCAAAGAAAGAATGGCCTGTAATCGAGGTTGCGGGTGAAGGAGAGACGCTGCGTATGGATCTGTATGTTCAGATCTGTGAATCCGTGAATGGACTGCATGAAAATCCATTGCCTTCATTTGTACTCACTCGTAGTAAAGGACAGCCCGAGGCGATTATCCCACTAATCGATGTCGTAATTGTAGACTAATAAATAGAAGTGTGGTGACGAACATAGATGTTGACCGAAGAGATTCAGGAGCAATACGCCGATGAGCTTGAAGCTTTTCACATATGGATGAAAGATGCAGGTTACACGGAACATACGGTAAAATCATACACAGGTGACGTTGCTGAATTTCTCGTCTCTATTAATGGAAAGTCACTGGAACAGGTTAAAAAGCTTCATGTGTTATCCTTTTTGTCCCGAGCACGGGAACGCGGGGTGAGTGATTCGACGCGGAATCGGAAACACGCAGCTGTGAACTGTTTTTATAAATCATTAATTGAACTTGAATTGGTGACCAATAACCCCGCTTTCGGGATCAAGAAGTCCAAAACCGAGCAAAACCGTGCCCCCGTCTTTCTTGACGAAAACGGTTTGGAACGATTTTTGCAATCGGTCGAGGGAAAGTACCGTACACGAAACCTGGCTATTTTTCTGTTAATGGGATATATGGGATTGCGGGTCGGAGAGGTACATGCCTTGAATTGCAAAGACTATAATGTGGAACGGCGTACGCTGGATGTGTTCGGTAAGGGCCGGAAATGGCGTACACTCCCGGTGCCTGAGACGGTTGCTGAACTGTTATCCCAAGCTCTTCAGGAGCGTCTGGATCCGTGGAGGGCGAAGGAAGAGGCATTGTTCGTCTCGCAAAAAGGGAAACGGTTGTCGATTCGCAGTATTCAGCTCATATCAACTGAAACCTTTGAACGTTTTCAGCAGGAATCCGCCTCCAATCAGCGTATAAACTATTCCAGTCACAAACTGCGTCACTCATTCGCGACCATGATGCTTAGACGCGGAGCAGACCTGCGAACGGTGCAGGAGCTGCTGGGACATTCCTCCATTCAGACCACTACGGTATATACTCATGTAACCAGCCGCGAGAAGGAGCAAGCGATGGCCTTGCTGGATGTCAAACTTCCTGCATTTGTGGCTGAAATGTAAAAGGTATGCTTCGTTTATAAGAAGCAAGAGAAGCCTGTCCACGTGACAGGTTTTTTTCATTTTGGTGTAGAGAAGTAATAATACATTTAATGGAAGTGTGAGAAATGAACAATAATTACGAAACGAATTTGTTTTTTTATTAACAGAATAATTATTATGTAAACTAAAATGTGAAATCAAGGTTACTACATGACCAATGAACCACTCGAATCCTCACAAGGAAGCCAAGGAAGATACAAGTGGTTCTTTAGTTATACACCTTATGTTAGGTGCTCATTATACAATAACGCGATCAGTCAGAAGCCTGATTTATTCCAGTCCGGCAATCTGTTCCTTTAATTTGTTCGCGGAGGCCTGGAAAGCGACTTTCTCCGTCTCATTTAATGGAAGTGGCAGAATCTCACGCACGCCATTGCGATCAACTACACATGGAACGCCCAGATATACATCGGATACACCATTATAATCTTCCAGTAATGTGGAAACGTTCAGTACGGAGCCTTCGTTGCTCAGAATAGCAGCCACGATACGGTCCAAAGCGAGCGCAATTGCATAGGAAGTAGCTCCTTTGGCATTAATAATCTCATACGCCGCATTTTTGGTCCGGTCAAAGATATCCTGCTGTGTTTCTTCATCCAGCTCCAGGTCGGTTCCTGCAACGTTAGCGAGGCTCCATACCGGCACTTCGGAATCGCCATGCTCCCCGATAATATGAGCGTGAATGCTGCGTGGATCAATGCCTTTGTTTTTACCAATCAGATAACGGAAGCGTGCACTGTCCAGTAACGTACCAGAACCAATTACGCGAGAAGCAGGCCAACCGCTTTGTTTCCACGAGGTATAGGACAAAATGTCTACAGGATTCGTTGCGATCAACAGAATACCATGGGAATTAACCTCGGTAATACGTTCAATGATCTCTTTGAAAATGCTTGCATTTTTCTTCAACAGGTCAATTCGAGTTTCTCCTGGTTTTTGGGAAGCACCCGCAGTAATAATAATGATGTCTGCGTCTTTGCAGTCCGAGTAATCGCCTGCCCATACTTTTACGCCTCCGGTAAATGGGAGTCCGTGGTTCATATCCAGCATTTCGCCGGTCGCCTTATCATGATTCACATCCACAAATACCAACTCGGACGAACGCTGTCTTAACATCAGCGTGTATCCCGTTGTTGTTCCCACCGCACCCATGCCTACAATAACGACACGACTTGGTTTGAGCGCTGCACTGTTTACCATTTTCATATCCTCTCCTTTTTGGGGTATACTTCCATCCATATTAAGGGATAAGCGTGTGAAAAGCGAGCCGTGTCTATAAACCTTCTCACATTTCATGTCTATTTGCGGAAGATTTCGTCGAAAACCTGGTTAGCGTTCCGCAGAAGAAGCAGGTGCAGCCAAAAGATTGCTTTCACCTTCGAGAGAGTGGAGATGAGCCTTTTCGACATCGTTTGTGGTAGAATAGGAGCAGTGGATTCAGATGAATCGTAAAAACAACATGAATGGACAGGCATGCGCGCCTGCTTATTGTTTGAGAGAGGTGGAAACCACTTGCGTTCGCAATGGATCAAAATCGCGCAGACAGCACTGCTGTCTATCGGTATAGCTGCTCTGCTGGCTGCTTGCACCGATTCGGGACAGCCCCCAGTGGCAGAGCCACCGCAGGAGCAAGAGGATAACGGGAATATGGGCCAGACATTAACTGTTGTTCCCCCCGCAAACAGTACACAATCTGCGGATACAGCCAAATATCAAATTCAGACCCGTTTAACCGATTTCCAGCTGCTTAACGGGAATGGTGGATTAGCATGGGGAGTGACACGGAACGCCCTGCGTCTGTATTATACTCAGGATCAGGGAAGTACCTGGACCAACATCTCACCTTCCGAAAACGTACAGTTTCCGGCTAACCCGCAATATGGACAAAGCATTTATTTTGTAGACAGTACACATGGATGGATTGTTCGTGAAGGCATGGGCGGAACAGATACGATGGTTCTTCGGACCAACAACGGAGGAGCTAGCTGGAGCCTTTCCTCCTTGTCGAAGACAGATAAGGTGACTGCCATCACATTTGTATCTCCTGAAAAAGGCTGGATACTGACCACTGTGGATACTTCCATTGGCAAGCAAGACAAGAAATTGTATGTTACCGAAGATGGCGGTATTACCTGGAATCAGATGTCGTCGAGTGACGAGGACGGCAAACCAGCATCTGCAGAGATTCCTACACGGGGTTATACGACAGGTATGACTTTCTCGGACTCGGATCACGGGTTCTTGACTGCTCTGGAGTTCGGTACACCGAAATTGTATGTTACAGCTGACGGTGGCCAACACTGGAAAGCGGGACCGTCGTTCTTTGACCGAAACAAATTTAACGGGTGTGGTAATTTTAACATTAGCTCGCCGCAATTTTTTGGACGGGAAGCCCAGACAGCCTGGATGTCGATATCCTGTTCTCAGGGGGAAAGCACCAAATTCAACGGATTTTTCACCACCAATGGCGGAGAGAGCTGGCAATTATCAAGTTTCAGTCTGAATAAACAAACCGGAATCAATCGTGGTCTCACTCCTACATTTCTGAATCCCTTGGAAGGCTGGGTCATGCAGAAAGGCAAGACATATCACACCAAAGATTCAGGTAAAAACTGGAAGGCGCTTCCTGTAAGTGAAGTGTTGGAAAAGATTCTCGAAGACTATCCGGAGATCGTCAAGCTTCAGATGGTTTCTTCGAAACTAGGCTGGATTTTGGTCGAAAATACGGATGCCAAAAGATCACTGTTGCTACAAACAATGGACGGTGGAGTACGTTGGAAAGTACTATAATTGCGTTGAAATTAACGCCTATTGAAGAGGAACCTGCGGGTTTCTTTTCATTTTATTTACTTTGTGAATTAAATCACAATAAATCCCTTCAAATGATGTTATATTGAATTCAAGAAGAGATGGGAGTGATGAACATGAGAACGAATGAACAAGCTCAATTCACGCAGGCGGACGAGTTAACCAGATACATGCTCCAATTATGCTACACATGTGATGATGCCAACCGTTGTACAACCGAGGAAGAAGTCAAAGCCTGCATGGCAAAATATGCACAGGCTAACGAAACGGAGCAGGTTGAGGGTGGAGAAGTAACTAGAGGTTTCATGGACCTGATGTACGCTTAGGCTTATAGGAAGAGTGTAAAGTATGCAGTGTTCTAAATATTGAAGTTAGATCATCAAGGAACGGCTCCGAACGGGGACGTTTCTTTTTTTGATATCTTAAATAAACACAGTGATTGAGTTACGCTTTCGAAGTTCGCAATAAGGGTATCTCTACCATGTGAATAGCCTCTTTTTCCTAAATATAGGTTGTAGTTTAGTTGAATATGGTTTTTCGTCCATACACCAAACTAACCACATACGTACGTTAAACTATGTCTATAGGGAGGTGTCCACACAATGAGCAGTTCAGAAGAGAAAAAGCGGTCTAAGAGAAAAAGGGTAACGGCATATCCTTGTAAAACTAAAAGAAAAGAAAGCAAAGTGAAGGTGGGTAAAAAAATAGTTCGGGTAAAATGTCCGCCGCCTAAAGTAAATATTATTACGCCTACGGTTACTGGTCCAACAGGACCACAAGGTATTCAGGGCGCACAGGGAAATCAAGGTCAGCAAGGGGTACAAGGACCAACCGGAGCTCAGGGGCCAGCCGGAGGCCCTCCAGGTCCACAAGGACCTGGAGGTCAACCTGGTCCAGCGGGAGCTATGGGTCCACAGGGGCTGGCGGGTCCAGCTGGACCGATGGGCGTGCAGGGTATTCCTGGGGAACAAGGAGTTGTGGGTCCACAAGGGCCGCAGGGTGTGCCGGGCCCGGTTGGCGCCATTGGACCGCAAGGCTTTCCTGGTGCGACTGGGGCCACGGGCACAGCTGGTGTTGCAGGTCCAGCAGGTGTCACCGGAGCCACGGGTGCTGCAGGAGTGGCAGGTCCAGCGGGTGCCACCGGAGTCACCGGTACTGCAGGAGTGGCGGGTCCAGTGGGTGCCACCGGAGCCACGGGTACTGCAGGAGTGGCAGGTCCAGCGGGTGCCACCGGAGCCACGGGTACTGCAGGAGTGGCAGGTCCAGCGGGTGCCACCGGAGCCACGGGTGCTGCGGGAGCTACAGGTGCAGCTGGAGGCGTTCTGGGATTTGCTGATTTCTTTGCGCTGATGCCTCCAGATAACGCAGCAACCGTTGCTCCAGGTACGGATGTAAGCTTTCCTGAAGATGGCCCTACGAGCGGAACAACAATTACTCGAACAGGACCTAGCTCATTCAATCTAGCAGCAATAGGCACTTATCAGGTGCTGTTTCAAGTGAGCATAACTGAAGCCGGTCAACTTATTCTGACCCTCAATGGAGCTGATCTGGCTCCCACGGTAGTTGGGAGAGCAACAGGAACGTCTCAGATTGTAGGGGTAGCCTTAGTACAAACGACCGTTATTAATTCAATCCTGACCGTACGGAACCCCGCTGGTAATTCAACGGCATTAACGATTACCCCTCTTGCAGGCGGAACACGACCTGTATCAGCACACCTTGTCATCACACAATTAGCTTAAATTGAATCAAAAGCTTATTGCTTGTCTGGGATCTACTTAGATCTGCAATCAGAATGATGACACCAGTAGCCTTTGACTGAGATAGCGGTCATTCATCGGGCTGTTACCTCAGTTGGAGCCAACATTGGATTTTTAAGGAAAGTAGAACGGGATGATCTGTGCTACATACCTGGCTCATTTGGATTAAACAAAGGCTTACAGGTTAATCAGATCTCACGTCAATTTCAATCTCGATAACAATTTCCCTGTTCATACGCATATATATTACAGAAGACGGGTCAAGACTCCGGCTGTCCTAGGTTTGATGAACGGAGGGGAGAGACATGGGCATTGAATCATCCTGGATGTTTGATTTTTTTGGAACCGTCTTTCCGGTAGTATTTGTCCTGATTATAGGTATCGTTCTGCTGTCGGTAGGGAAAGAAGTATGGAGATGGGGCCGCAATAACTCAGAGCCTCTGCTGACCGTACCTTCACGTATTACCAGCAGGAGGATACAGATGAGTCAGTCGCACTCCGAACCAGGAAGTACAGCCCGTACGCTTTATTACATCACTTTTGAAGTGGAGAGCGGGGATCGTCTCGAATTCAAGGTGAATGGTGATGAGTACGGCTTGTGCGCCGAGGGAGATGAAGGTCGACTCTCTTTCAAGGGAACGCGTTATGTAGGCTTTGAACGCTACAATCGTTTGTATTCAGAGCGTGTACGCGGATAAACCGGCTGGCTTGCGCCACAGTGGCGTAAGCTTTTTTTAATTTCTTTTACGGACAAGCGTTTCTTAATGGGGCTAACGTGTATTTATATAAGAGGAGACTTTGTTCAATTTATGGTCCATAATCAGTCAGTTGTATGTAAACTTATATGATGAAAGCACCATCTCAATAGAGGAGGAAATGATGATGTCATTTACAGATCAAGTTGTGGTTGTGACGGGAGCAGCCCAGGGAATTGGGCGAAGCGTGGCTGAGGCCTATGCGGTTGCAGGGGCTAAAGTCGTACTTGCCGACTATCAGGAAGCGGAAGGGGCAGCAGCGGCAGCTTCTATTCGCAATGAAGGCGGAGAAGCCATTTTTGTCCAGTGTGATGTACGTCAAGAGAAGGATATAACGAATCTCATTCAAACTACAATAGACGAATTTAAACAGATTGATGTGCTCGTCAACAATGCAGGTGTTTCCAGATGGAAGTCTCCCTATGAGCTAACGTTGGAAGAGTGGGACGATATACTCAATACGAATGTGCGAAGTTGCTTTCTCGCAAGCCGGGAAGCGGCCAAACATATGAAGCACAACGAAAATGGTGGGGCAATCGTGAATATGGCCTCAACACGTGCGTTTATGTCAGAGCCGGAAACAGAGGCCTATGCTGCGTCCAAGGGTGCGATCGTGGCGTTGACACATGCGATGGCGGTCTCATTGGGCAAGGACCGAATTCGGGTCAATTGTATCAGTCCGGGATGGATTGAGACAGGCAATGTTGAGAAATTGAAGCCAGAGGACCATGAACAACACCCGGCAGGACGAGTGGGCGTTCCTTCGGATATCTCCCGCGCTTGTTTATATTTGTCCGATCCGAGCAATACCTTTGTCACAGGGACCAACCTGATTATTGACGGGGGCATGACCCGAAAAATGATATATGAGGACTAGTACCGGGATTTTTTCGGTCGATTGTAAACTTTTGAAAACATAGCAGAAATAAGCCCAAGTTAAGCACTTGGGCTTATTTGTTTTTGATAACTCGGTTGCTATAATAAATGTGATTTTACCACAGTACAGGAATGGAGGGAGAATATGTTCGGGAACTCATCCCGGAAAGTGTTTTGGCTATTACTGCTGATTGGAGGGATTATAATGACAGGCTTTGAATCTACTGCTGATGCTGACGCAGATATACGAGCAGCCTGGGTATGGCAGGCCAAGTCTGTCAGTGATGGAGGAAATGAGCTGCTGGAGAATGCAGCTAAACATAAGATTAACAGACTGTATGTGAATGTGGATATGAATCTGTCACAGGAGGTCTATCATACGTTTATATCCAAAGCCAGCAAGGCTGGAATTGCAGTTGAAGCTCTTGGAGGAGATCCGTCATGGGCAGTGAGTGGTCGTGAAGGTCCGATGCTCAAGCTGGCGTCCTGGGTGAGCAATTACAATCTGGCTGCAGAGCCGGAAGAGCGATTTGACGCCATACACCTGGATATCAAGCCCTATGTACTGCCACAGTGGAAAGAAGATGCCAAGCCGCTGGTGCAATCCTGGGTTGCCAATATGAAGCTATTACAGGAAAACGTGAACCAGGCCGGGGCGGTTGAAGTGAATGTTGACTTGCCTTTTTGGCTGGATTCTTACACTGTGACGGGCAGCAGAACGACTGATGATGCGGATAACGAGTCATTGTCACACTGGTTTATCGGACAATTTGATCATATTACGCTGCTCGCTTATCGTGATAGTGCGCAAGGAAACAATGGAATTATACGTTTGGTAGAACAGGAAATGATATGGGCCGACGCCAGAAATGGTTCTATTACTGTTGGGGTAAACACCAAGCCGATGCCTGGGGAAGAGTTCACAACGTTTGCCGGCAAAGGTGCGACGCAATTGGAGAGTGTCGTAAAGGAGGTAGCCTCCGCATTCACGGATCATGCTTCCTACGCAGGTTCGGCTGTGCATGACATCGTGTACTGGGGGCAGCTGGAGCCAGAGGAACAGCCTGAACCCGAGAAACCGACCAATCAACCGGAAATTCGGGGAACCTACATCTGGCAAGCTTCTCAGGTTACGAATGACGGGGGAGACCACATTCTGGAGTTCGCCAAAGCGCAAAACATTAATTGGTTATACGTGAGGCTTGATCTGGATCAACCGTATTCCAGTTATCGCAGTTTTGTGAAACGTGCTCAGGCTCAAGGCATTGAGGTCCATGCCATGGGTGGCCATCCGATCTGGGGCAAAAAGGAGAACCGGCCACGGATACAGCGCTTGATCGATTATGTGAAAAATTATAATGCTGAATCTGAACCGGATGAACGTTTTAAGGGCATCCATCTTGATATCGAGCCATACACCCTACCTGAATGGGAATATGATCGGGATACATTGCTGACCGAATGGGCGGCCAATATTGCTTATTTCCATGATGAGACGAAAAAGGACAGTGATCTGGAAACGAGTGCCGATCTGGCCGTTTGGCTCGATACGTTACCGTTACCGGGGAAAGACATGTCTGTCAGTGAATACATGATCACAACACTGGATCACGTATCTCTAATGGCATTCCGTAACATTGCTGAAGGCTCCAATGGAATTGCGGATGTCGTTAGTCAGGAAATGAAAATCGCGGACCTTCTGGGTAAATCACTGTTGATCTCGGTGGAGATGAAAGAGAATTTTGAAGGCAGACATATTTCATTTTATGATAAGGGAGCAGCGGAAATGGAACGTCAGCTCGCTCTGCTTCCAGATCTGTTGAGCGAGTATAAAGCCTATAAAGGCAATATCGTTCATGCTTACGATTACTGGATTCAAGCCAAGCCCTGAATAGGCGGGTTATATAGGAAATGTTTTGTCTCGGGACTTCACATAGGGTGAGGTTCCGGGCTTTTTTTATGGCAAAATGTGAAATTGTGTCACCGAATGGGCGTCTGCACAATACGATATACGGTGATGCAGAGGTTCAACAAGGGAGGAAACTGGATATGGCTGTTATTAAAGCCAACTCGGAAGACGTCAAGCTGCTCGCTAGGCTGATGAGAGCGGAGGCTGAAGGTGACGGCGAACAAGGCATGCTGCTTGTAGGCAATGTAGGTGTAAACCGGGTGCTGGGTGATTGCTTGGATTTCGGTGATATTCGGGACATTAATCGAATGGTATTTCAGAATCCGGGTGGCTTCGAGTCCACGCAAAAAGGGTACTTCTACCAACGGGCAAGACAATCGGAAATACGCCTGGCGCAGCGTGTAATTAATGGCGAACGCTTCTGGCCAGCCAGCAACTCTCTGTGGTTTTTCCGTCCTGTGGGAGAATGTCCACCAACTTGGTATGACCAGCAAAATACAGGCCGCTTCAAGGCGCATTGTTTCTTTAGTCCAACAGGCGAAGACTGTCCGTCCGTATATTAAATTTGGGGAGGAATCACAATGATTAACCAGCCTTATCAACAAACACAGGTTATGGGTCAGCAGGCCAATTCGCAAGTTATGGGCCAACAGGCCAATTCGCAAGTGCAAGGGACGTCTTATAAAATCGGTAACGGTATGCCCATGATGTCGCCAACACCAGGCATGGTCTCACCTAGCTCCACAGGCGGCGTACCTCCGCTCGTATCCAGCGGTGCCCCAATGACTACTACAGGTGGTGTAGTAACAACAACTGCACCGCAGTTTGAACAGTCCTACATCGAAAATATCCTGCGGCTCAACCTGGGCAAATGTGGAACGTTCTACATGACTTACGAAGGTAACAAAGAGTGGAACGCCCGCATTTTCCAAGGCATACTGGAAGCAGCTGGTCGTGACCATATCATTATCAGTGACCCGAACAATGGTAAACGGATTATGCTTTTGATGGTCAACTTCGACTACGCTACATTTGATGAGCCGTTGTTGTACCAATATCCAGGTGTGATCGGGAACTATCCGCAACAACCAAGCAGACGCTAATCTGCAGCGAAAAACAAAACATAATATAACATGACCCTACACAGGCTGTCTCTAATGTGGATGTTATTCCGCAAACGGGACGGCTTTTCCTATATTATGATATAGAACATAAATTTAAATAAAATAAAAACAAGTCGAAAGTAACCTTTTTCTCAGATCAGGGCACTTAAAGATAAATACATCATGCAGCAAGTACACAGGAAGGAGCAAACACATTGAAGAACTGGATCGATGGAGCACTTCAGGGGGAAGCCGAGGCTTACGAACAGCTGATGACGAAATTCCGGGGTATGGCACTGGCTGTCGCCTATCAAAAATTAGAGGACATGTTCCTGGCCGAAGATGCGGTTCAAGAGGCGTTCACAGAGGCCTTTGCCAATCTGTCCAAATTGGACAATCCGGATGCTTTTCCCGGGTGGTTCAAAGTCATTGTGGAGAGACAATGTTATCGTCAAATGAGGCGTAAACAGCATGTCACCGTTCCGGTTATGGAAATTCAGGATCTATTCCAGGAAGAGGATCAGGCTCATAATCCTGAAGAACAGGCTTTGAAAGGAGAGGTGCATCGTCTCCTGCGAGAATCAATTTCGATTTTGCCATCTTCCATGCAGCTTGCGGTTGAACTGTTTTATTTTCAGGGCTATTCACTCAAGGAAATGTCAGAATACCTCGGGGTCAACGTGTCGGCGCTAAAAAAACGGCTGTATGATGCCAGGTCCAGGCTCAGACGTTCACTGCCTGTGGCGGATGTAATTTCAGTATTTACTGATCTATATGAAGGAGGAAAAGGGATGCTTCACATTATGAATGGTGACCATGCGGCAGATCGATTAAGACAAAGCGGGATTCAAGGTGAGATTCTGGTCTGGAGAGAGCTCTATACTTTTGGACCGTTAACGAGAGAAATGAGGAATGAGAAGGCTCGAAGCGAGCGTGCACAATATTTGGAGCAGCACTTGGGTATACCACAGACTGAATATTTGAGAATTAAGGAACTTGAGCAAACGTTACAAGCATTCCATCAATATAAAGAGATCGTTCTGTGGTTTGAGTATGATCTCTATGATCAGGCGATGCTATCGTACTTGCTGCACTATTTCAAGGAACAGGATCTACGGGATACGAAGCTGAATCTGTTATGTATCGATGCCTATCCGGATATTGAACATTTTCGGGGCCTGGGGCAACTTACACCATCACAGATCGGACGTTTATCAGGTACCTGGCACGTGATGGGGGCAGAGGAAATCCAGGCTGGCAGCGAGTTTTGGACAGCGTATGCATCATCTGACATTCAGGATCATAAGGACTACTTGCTGAAAAACACATCGGTGCTCCCTTTTGCACACACGGCATTCAAGGCTCACCTGTCTCGTCTGCCTTCTGTATCGAACGGACTGGGCGTGATTGAGCAATCCACACTGGAGGCCGTGAGAGAGGGCGTAGACAGCCCTTATCCATTGTTCAAGCATGTTGGAAACCACCTGCATATCCTGGGAATGGGTGATCTGGAGTACTGGGCTCATCTGAAGAGAATGACGGAGGAACCTCATGCATTACTTCAATTAAACGGTGTACAAGCCTTTCCTGACTTTCAGCAGCAGCATGACGAATTCCGTCACAGTGTCTTGTCTCTGACCGATCTGGGTGTTCAGGTGCTGAATGGAGAAGCAGATTGGACGCTATTAAGAAAAGATAAATCCTGGATTGGTGGTCTTCAGATTGGTGAAGGCAATGACACGCCTTGGCGCTGGGACACCGTTAATGAGACCGTAGTGATTCTGTAGAGGTGAGATGGCAGTAGAAGCAGAATAAAAGCAATAAGAAGCCGGTGAGCGGCAGATAGGCGTGCTGTCCAGTCGTCATCCATAGTGTCCATATCTTCATGAAAAAAGAGTATCCGCCGCCATGCCTGAACATGAGCGAGGATACTCTTTGTTTACTCAACCTTTTTTTTACTTGGATGCATCCAACTTCAATGCGGTTACCATCTTGCGGAATACATCCGTATTATCGAGATAACCGGTAAACAGACGAGCCCCGGGTCCCGAGGCATTGATTGGCACATCGTCGAATGTGTGTACTTCCTGGCCTTCATCATGAGGCAGGTTACCCGTATAGTGCACACCGTCCGGGTCCTTATCCGGGTTGGCGATATACCAGGATTTGTCCTTCACGTTAGGGTCTTGAATAGTGGGACTAATTGGCACCGGATTGGCAAGATAATCCTCATTGTTGTCCGGCATATTGCCCCAGCCTACAGCAATTTTCCACTCCGAGTCCGGGTTGTCCGGGAAGCCATCACCGTCTTCATCCACATACGTCGGAAATTTGGAATCCGCATATGTGCCGATCAATTCACGGAGTTCGTCACCAGATTTTCCTTTGGCGGCTTCCGTGTTATACGTTCCGTTAAGCGTAAGGGAATGACCGTGGTCTGATGTAACGATAATGAGCGTATCCGGATGTTCCTTTGCGTAGGCCTTAACACGACCGACCGTTTGATCGAATTCAATCGCATCCCATATCGAGCGTTCAAAATCCATGGTGTGAGCCTGTTTATCAATGGATGCTCCTTCGACCATCAGGAAAAACCCGTTTTTATTCTGCTCCAGCACCTGAAGGGCAGTGTCGGTCATTTCCATCAACGTTGGCTGATCCGTATCCTTGCCCACAATTTCTGCGTTGTTAGGCTTAGTATATTCCCGGTCATAATATACGTTCATGTTGCCTTTGCGGAATAAGCCAAGCAATGATTTGGTAGAGCCAGACTTGTCCAAATTCGTTGCATCTGTAACGTAGGTATATCCTTCTTTTTTGAACTCCTCCACAATATTACGTCCATCTTTGCGTTTTCCACCATCATTCGCTGGAAGGAACCATTCCAGTCCACCACCCAGAATAACATCCGGTCGGTTGGCTTCATTCAGATACATGCTGGCGATCGCTTCTTGTTCCCCGCGCTTACGCGTATGTACGGCCATCGCTGCCGGTGTGGCATCCGTAACATCCGCAGTCGTTACAAGGCCGGTAGCCATGCCGCGTGTCCGTTTGACCAACTCAACGATGTTTTCCACCTTTGGGTCGTCAAAAGGATCTGGCGTATTGTCCGGGTAGACACCCTCGGCATTGACAGCCGTTTTGTGACCGGTTGCATAAGCGGAAGCACTATTGGCTGAATCGGTGACGATGGAATCCATACCTGACGTGGTGACCATACCCATGGTATCCATCTGTTCCATCTCCAGCCAGCCATTGAATTTGCCTTCGTGAATGCCCTTGGATACCACGCGAGCAGCGGTGCGAATATTAGCGCTCATGCCATCACCAATCATCAGAACGACATTTTTGGCCTGCTCACCGTTTGTCAGTGTGGCTGTGTCTTTGGAAGGATCGAACACTTGGTATACGACCCGTGAATATGTACGCTTGCCTGTAGCAGTCGTTTCGGCGGTTACCACGATGGAATCGCTCTCTTTAAAGGTAACCTCCCGAATGGTGTACTCTGTGCTCAGATCGTTACTGCTTGTCCATGTACCGGACTTACCGAAGTATTTGTCAGGTGACAAACCATTAATCTGGATTTTGATATCTCCGGATTTCAGCTTGGCCCCATTCAACTCAACCCGGAAATCCAGCTTTTGTCCTGCCAGAATCTGAGCACGGTCAATAGGCAGAATGATAAATGCGGCAGGTGCCGTCTGTTGTTGCGTGGAGAGGGGTTCCGCATGGACTTGCCAAGGCACTGCTGTAATTGCGACAGCTGCACTAAGCAGCAGCGCGTTCCATTTCATTGCATGATTAATTTTCAATGTGCATACCTCCGAAATCAAATTGTTGTTCTAATTGGAAGTATATAGCTGAATGATCATCTGAGCGTAAGAGAAAGGTTAAACCATAAGCAAGAAGATGCATATGTTTGTTAGTAAAACGTAAAAAAAACTGCGCATTCGGTACATTTGTTAACGAAATAGCCCGTAAGTATCATTTCGTTGTCATAGGACACGGTTTGACTGTGTAGTGTAGAATTATATAATAAAAGAAGCATATCCTTGTTATTCGACAGAAGAAGGTGGAGGTGAACGCATTGGGAAGTTGAAACTGCATATGAGCGGCAGAATGGCAAATATCCTACATTTTCGAAGGAGGTGGACCTATTTGCCGAAGAATGACGGCGAATAGGATGATAATTTGAGTGACCCCTTACCGAGTATATTAAATTTATTTTTAATTGCTTTGCTTGTATTGATGAATGGTTTCTTTGTCTCGGCAGAATTCGCGATGGTCAAAGTTCGTGGCAGCCGGATTGAAGCTTTGGTGGAAACAGGCAATAAAAACGCGATGTATGCTTCCAATATTGTACGCAACCTGGATGCTTACCTATCCGCTTGCCAATTGGGCATAACGCTTGCTTCACTTGGACTCGGGTGGCTGGGAGAGCCGGCGATTGCTCACCTGTTAGAGCCCATGTTTACTGCATTTGGAATGGGTCCGGTATACGTACACGGAATTTCCATTGCGATTGCTTTTGTTATTATTACAATTTTGCATATTGTACTCGGGGAACTTGCTCCCAAGACGATGGCAATCCGCAAATCAGAGACGATCACGTTATGGTCTGCGGCGCTGCTTACGTTCTTTTACAAATTAATGTATCCCTTTATATGGGCATTGAATGGTATGGCGAACAGCCTGCTGAGAGTGTTTCGCATGGCACCGGCCTCGGAACATGACTCGGCGCATAGTGAAGATGAAATACGCATTCTCATGAAAGAAAGCAATAAGAGCGGTTTAATTGACAATACTGAATTGGCGCTTGTTGATAATATATTTGATTTTACGGCAACAACCGCCCGTGAAATTATGATTCCGCGGACGGAAATGATCTGTCTGAATGCCAATCAGTCCATGCTTGAAAACTTGGAAATCGCCAGTGAAAGCATGCGTACCCGTTATCCGGTATATAACGGTGACAAAGACCATATTATCGGTTTTATTCACATTAAAGACCTGATGCGGTCGCAGCTTACAGATACCATCTCGGTGATTCGACCGATTCTAGCGGTACCCGATTCTACCCCGATCAGTGACCTGCTCAAGCGGATGCAGCGCAGCAAGACACAGATTGCCATCCTGATTGATGAGTACGGAGGAACCTCCGGCCTTGTGACGCTGGAAGATATCATGGAAGAGATCGTGGGCGAGATTCAGGACGAATTTGACCAAGAGCGTCCTTCCATTGAGAAAGTGGATGAGATGGAGTACTCCATTGACGGCCTTATGCTGATTGAAGAGGTTAGTGAGCGCTTTGGGCTGGATATGGACCGGGCGGATTATGATACAATTGGCGGCTGGTTATACTCCAGAGTAGAGGCCATCCCTCCAGAAGTGGGGCAGTCGGTAGAGTATGGCGGATATGTCTTTGTTATTCAAGAGACCGAGCATAAACGGATTTCACGTGTGAATGTGATTAAGCTGGATCTGATGGTTGAAGGCGAAGGAGCCTAATCAAGGTATCATTTTTGGGTGACAGGAGATTCCGATCTATAGAGAAGCCGTACGGTGGATGATTTCACTGTGCGGCTTTTGTTTCGCCCTTTAATCGTAGCATGCACGGCTGCAAACAGGGTATAATGGAACGACTTTGCAAGATAGGAGAGGTTAAGATTGAGCTATCGCATTGAGGTTGGATTTACGCCTGTATTTGAATTCATGGCCAGCTTGCATACATATATTTGCCGGAAATCACATAAAAAAATGGATTTATCTATAGCCTGGGCGCAAGAAACAGAAGGGCAGCTAAGTTCGGAGCTTGCTGACATTTTGCAAGATATGAAAGTGGATGATGATTGGAAATGGATGTATCTGCTAGTCTGTTTGAGAATGGAAGATGAGGAGCCAGAGGATTTTATTAAATGGTTCAGTAAGCAAACCGTGCCAGAGCTACATGACATTTTTGCCCGTTACAGTTTCCCGTATACGGATGATATCGATGCTTTCCAGACTCGAATGACCTATGTGTTAACAGAGTGGAATGAGCAATATTTTCGCTTTCTTGATCCAGCGGTCTTACAGCATTTGAGACAAGAGGTGCTGAACCGCAAGGAGCAATTGCGACAAGCTCCTCAGGAGAATGTATTGGACGAAGCAACCAATGGTTTGATGTTTCGGGATATGAAGGGGCTAGAAACATTGCTGTTGGTGCCGCAATTTCATTTTCAGCCGCTAAATGTCATTCTGCATTTTGGGGATACCCTGTTGTGTCATTATTCCGCCAGATTGTATACGGGAGACGACGAGTATATCCCGACCCATCATTTGCGTGTGATTCGCAGCCTGGGAGAGAAAAATAGACTGAAAATCATGCGTTTTCTGCATCAGGGACCGCGTTCGTTCATAGAAATTGTTCGTCACTTGAAGCTCTCCAAAGGAATTACTCATGACCATCTTTCCAAGCTTCGTGGAGCTGGACTTGTCTATGCGCATTTTGAAGGAGAGAGCCTGGTTGAGTATTCACTTCGTCTTCATGCACTGGAACAAATTTTACCGAATGTCATGAATTATCTGGAGCAATAACGTTTATCAAAATGTGGTTTTTAGAAAAAAATATCCCTCCGATACAGCCGTATGTTTGTTGTGGCCGAACTGAAATTTATTCAGGAAATCCGCGCAAAACATACGGCTATTTTATCGCTTTAAAGTGGATATTAATGGGTTTAATATAAATATTTTTTTGTGGTTCTCTATTTACAGAACCGAATACGATTCTTATAATAGGGCTTATCGAACTTATACCTTACTAATTTCATAGGAATTATATATATTCTGGATTATTTCGGGAATTAGGAATGGCTGAGCGAGAAAAATATGGATTATTTATGAGTTGGGGAGGATTTTATGAGAATGAAGGGTTTATCCGTGGCATCATTAATCATCAGTAGTGCGATTGTGTTATCTGCATGTGCAGGAGGTGGGGGAGCAGAGACCACTTCTTCTGGAACCGGAACAACGAATTCGGCCACACAAGCGACTCCAGTTGCAGCAGCACTGGATACACCATTTCAGGCGACGGATCTGAATCAATTACCTGAGACGGCAAAAAAGAGAACCGATACGATTATTGTGGGACTTACGGATCCCAGTGGGGCTTTCACACCATACTTCCATCAGAGCGGTTATGATGGCAACGTTGCTTCATTGCTTTTTGCTTCGCTTGTGACCGTAGATGAGAAAGGATTGCCGGTTCCCGATCTCGCTGAAAGCTGGGATGTGTCCGAGGATCAGCGTACATACACGTTTCATCTTAGAAAAGGTTCCAAGTTCAGTGACGGTTCACCGCTCACCGCAGATGATGTCGCTTTTACATGGACCATTCTGCATGATAAGTCTTATGACGGGGGATTTGATATTTTCTCGACCAAGGTTAAAGGTGGCAAAGCGTATACGGAAGGAAAAGCAGATCACATTGAGGGTATTCAAGTCGTTGATCCGTTAACGATCTCGGTCACACTGGAAAAGCCTAACGCTACTGCTTTACTTATATTGGGCTCTGAAGTGTTGTCCAAAGCCTACTACGGCAAAGATTATCAATTCGGGAAGCTCGAGTACATTAAAAATCTTCATGCAACACCTGTAGGCAATGGCCCTTACAAACTTGAAAAGTTCATCCCTGGTCAGGAAGTTCGATTCGTTGCTAACGAGTTCTACTACAAGGGAAAACCAAAGACCGAGCATTTCATATATAAAACATCGGAAGGAGATACCTGGCAGTTTATTGAGACCGGAGAGATCGACTTCACTTCGTTCACGGCTACCCAGGAGAATGTTGATAAGCTGAAAAATATCCCATATCTTAACCTTCTGCCTTACACACCAAGTACATACGGATATTTACAGCTCAATCTGGAACATGAACAGCTTCAGGAAAAAGAGGTGCGGCAAGCCCTCACATATGGCCTGGACCGTCAGTCCATCTATGTGGACGCCAACCAGGGCGCAGGTGCTGTTGCCAACATCCCGACTTCGCCTATTTCCTGGTCTTATACGGAAGAGGGCATTAATCCATACGCCTACGACCCGGACAAAGCGAATCAATTGCTGGATGGTGCAGGCTGGGCACCTGGAGCCGATGGTATCCGTGAGAAGAACGGGAAGAAGCTGTCCCTTCATTTCCTCGGAACCAAAAGTCCGGCCACGGATATCTTCATAGCTGTAGCCAAAGAAAATTTCGAAGCGATTGGCGTGCAGTTCCAGCCTGAAGTGTTTGCCGATTTCAACTCGCTTGTTTCCAAAGTGGAGGGCGGCGATTATGATGTGGCTTCCTTCTCCACAGCGATGCTAACGGATCCTTCGGACGGAGTGATGCAATTTGTGGATGGTGAGCTTAAAGGATACGACAATCCCAAAGTGAAAGAATTGTATAACAAAGGTCTGGCTACGACAGACATAGAGGAACGCAAGGCGGTATACAAAGAGCTGTATCAGCTGCTCAATGATGAGCTGCCTGTCATCTTCACCAGTTACAAAAAGACAGTCTATGCCTATAACGGTCGGATCGATGGGCTCTCTGTCAGTCCATACCGCGGGATTGCAACCAGCTTGCCGGAATGGTCTCTGAAATAAGCGGTGGCATAGATCCAAAAACATAAATACCGAAATAAACAAACGTCCCTTGTGTTTGCGATGTCGCAGATGCAGGGGACGCATTGATAAGGAGCCTGATATGAGCACTTACATTGTGAAACGGATGACATACATGGTTCTTATTTTGCTGGCCGCCTCCGTTCTGATTTTCAGCCTGTATGCACTTACTCCCGGAGACTACATCTCCAGCAACATTAAGCTGAGTCCAGAACGCAAGGCCGAGCTGCGCGAATTGTATGGACTGGACAAGCCAGTGATCGAACGGTATCTCATCTGGATGAAAAATGCTTTACACGGGGACTTTGGATATTCATTGGCACAACAGAAGCCCGTGCTCGCGCTGTTTAACGAGTATATCTGGAATTCATTCCTGCTGGCTGCGGTGACCACGTTTCTGACCTGGTTCATTGCGGTTATTATCGGCGTGATTGCTGCTTACAAGCAGTACTCGTGGTTCGACACTTTCGTGATGATAGGCATATTTGCTGCGATGTCCGTGCCATCTTTCTTTATCGGATTGTTTTTGATTAAGCTGTTGGCGGTTGACTTAAAATGGTTGCCTCCAGGCGGCATGATGACCACAGGAAGTAATGCCACCGGTCTGGCTTATGTCAAAGAGGTGATTCAGCACATGACCCTGCCTGTAATTGTCATGACCCTGCTCGGGGTAGGCTCGCTTACCCGTTACTTCCGCAGTAACATGATTGATGTTATCAAGCAGGATTATATTCGAACAGCACGAGCCAAAGGTTTAAAAGAAAGCAAAGTGTTATACACCCATGCCTTGCGCAACGCTCTTTTGCCTGCGATTACACTGATTGGATTCGAGCTGCCGTCCTTATTCGGCGGATCACTGATTATTGAGAAAATATTCAGTTGGCCCGGGATCGGCCAGTTATATATGCAGTCCTTCTCACTGCGGGATTATCCGCTGCTGATGGGCTTTACCATGTTTATCGCCATCCTGACCGTCATTGGAACGCTGCTGTCTGATGTGCTCTATCACATCGCAGATCCGCGTGTCCGTTTGCAATAGGGGGGTATGAAAATGACAACCTCCTCATCGTCTGTAACGAGAAGTTCCGCAGATGCAGCCTTACCTTTACAGGTTCCTGCCAAGTCTTCTTTATGGAAATTGTCGATGCGAAGACTACTCAAAAACAAGCTTGCTGTTGGCGGACTTATCGTGGTTCTGCTGATGTTTGTGGCTTGTTTCATCGGACCGCTGTTCTCACCTTATACCGATAACAAGATAAATATGGCAGCGATGAAACAAGGTCCAGGCATTCATCACTGGCTTGGTACGGATGCACTCGGCAGGGATGTGCTGACCCGTGTGCTGATGGCTGGTCGTATTTCGCTCACCGTTGGTCTGGCCTCCATGGTTCTATCGGTATTTATCGGTTCCTTGCTTGGAGCCATCGCCGGATATTATCGCGGCATTGTAGATCAGGTCATTATGCGGATTGCCGACTTGCTGCTAACGATTCCGGGACTGCCGCTGCTGTTCATTTTCGGCGCTCTGCTATCGGATTGGAAGGTTCCGCCGGATTCCCGAATGTATATCGTCATGCTGATGCTAAGCTTTGTTAACTGGCCCGGTATGGCCCGAATGGTACGAGGTCAGATGTTAAGCTTGCGGGAACGGGAATTCATGCAGGCTGCTGTTGTTCTGGGCTTGCGTGACCGACGCAAACTGTTTCATCATCTTTTGCCCAATATCGTACCTCTTCTCATCGTCATGGCTACCCTGAATATCGGAGGGTCCATTCTCAGCGAGTCGGTACTCAGCTTTTTTGGACTGGGTGTCATGCCGCCAACGCCTACATGGGGCAATATGATCGATGCCGCCAACAACATGATTGATTTTCAGCAGCATCCGTGGTTATGGATTCCGCCAGGGCTGTCCATTTTCGTGACCGTTATTGCGATTAACATTTTTGGTGATGGTCTTCGAGACGTATTAGATCCCAAACAGAAGAGAAGGTGAGCACTTCCCATGCAAAACATGATTGAAATTGAACAACTTGAAACTCATTTTTATTCGGAAGAGGGCAATGTTAAAGCGGTGGATGGTGTAAGTCTGAATGTACGCGAAGGGGAGACGGTGTGTATTGTTGGTGAATCGGGCTGTGGCAAAAGTGTAACCGCCATGTCGATCATGGGATTGATTGAAGAACCGGCAGGCAAGGTGGTAGGCGGTGCAATCCGTTTTGGTGGACGGGATCTGCTCCGTGAAAGTAAATCCTCACTGCGTGCCATCCGGGGCAACGACATCTCAATGATTTTCCAGGAACCAATGTCCTCGCTGAATCCCGTCCTGAAAATCGGTGAGCAACTGATGGAACCGCTGATTGTACACTTGAAAATGAGCAAAAAGCAGGCTCGCGCCAGAGCAGTTGAGCTGATCGCCGAAGTGGGTATTTCACGCCCGGAACAGATTGCGAACAGTTATCCGCATGAGCTGAGTGGAGGCATGTTACAGCGCATTATGATTGCTATTGCCATCTCATGTAACCCGAAACTTTTAATCGCGGATGAACCAACCACCGCACTGGATGTGACCATTCAAGCACAGATACTGGATATGTTACAGCATATTAAATCCCAGTCAGGAACCTCCATTCTGATGATTACGCATGACCTTGGAGTTGTAGCGGAAATGGCGGATTACGTCGTTGTGATGTATGCGGGCAAAGTGGTGGAAGAAGGGGAAGTTGTGCAATTGTTTGAGTCTCCCAAACATCCATATACCCAGGGATTGCTTCGCTCCAAGCCCATTATTAATCAAAGGCAGGATGAATTGTATTCTATACCCGGCCATGTACCTGATCCATTATCTTTAAAGGAATCATGCCATTTTGCTGATCGTTGTGAACACTGTATGTCAATATGCACTACGCAAATGCCGACGCTGAAACAGCTTGGACCCGGACAGAAAGCTGCATGCTGGCTGTATGAGGAGGCTTTGAGCCATGTCTGAGCCCTTATTGGAAATTGAACATCTCAAAACCTATTTCCCGGTGCGCAAAGGTCTATTAAATCGTACAGTAGCTCATGTGAAAGCGGTCGATGATATCAGCATCACGATCCATGAAGGCGAGACATTTGGATTAGTCGGTGAATCCGGTAGTGGCAAGAGCACCGTTGGAAGAACGATCGTGCGTTTAACAGAGAAAACGGAGGGACAGATTCGATTTCAAGGTGTAGACTTGCACCAGTTGTCCATGCAGGAAGTGCGGAAGATCCGTCCGCAGCTTCAGCTTATTTTCCAGGACCCCTACAGTTCACTGAATCCACGCATACGCATTGGTGATGCGATCGGGGAGGCCGTACTGGATCACGGGTTAGCCACAGCAAGTGAGGTGCGTGATTTGGTCAAAGAGGTACTCGCAGCCTGCGGGTTGTCATCTTATCATATTGATCGCTTTCCTCATGAGTTCTCTGGAGGACAGCGCCAGCGGATTGGGATTGCCCGAGCCTTGATCTTAAATCCGAAACTGATCATCGCAGATGAACCGGTATCTGCACTGGACGTATCTATTCAGGCCCAGATTATCAACCTGTTCAGACGACTTCAGCAAGAGCGCGGCCTTGCTTACTTATTTATTTCGCATGATCTGAGTGTGGTGGAACATCTGTGTGACCGCATCGGAGTGATGTATCTGGGCTCGATGGTCGAGACGGCTTCCAGAGATGAATTGTTCGGCAATCCATTGCATCCGTATACGAAAGCCTTACTATCAGCTGTACCCGTACCAATTCCCAAATTGAAACGGGAACGAATCGTGCTCAAAGGTGATATTCCCAGCCCGGTGAATCCGCCAGCTGGCTGCAAGTTCCATACACGTTGTCCATGGGTAGAAGATGTTTGCAAGCAGCAGGTTCCTCCGTATCGAAACGTAGGTGCCGATCACTTTGTAGCCTGTCATTTGGTCTGATTCATCGTTATCGTTATTTTGATGAGGACCTAACAAATGGAGACGATTCACGTGAAAATCAATTCATATAGACGTTATCAAGTGGATACGGAATGGAATTATTTAGGTTTCATCCATTCTGTAAGTATTCACCTAAAGATGCATTAAAGAACCAAAAGACGCTGCCAACATGAATGTCGGAGCGTCTTTTATTTTTTTGAAACCTTCAAACCCCTTCATCCGTTTAATATTTACACAAAAACAAAATTTGGAAGTGAAAGGTGGATACATATGCGAAAAATGAGAATAACATCCATGCTGAAAGTTATGATTGTTGCAGCACTATCAGCACCTATGGTCCTTGCCATACCAACCACCACCGGGGTAGCTGTCGCCAGTCCAAGTATCAAACCTCACGCACTTACTCCACCACCACCGCCCTTGGAACCAAGTATTAATACACTGTCTTCTCCAAAATATATCTATCAGGCAGTGGGGACTGTTACACCTGGAGGCGGGTTGACTGCGATTGTTAATACAACGACAACGACCTTCTCGGAAATGAAATCACTGCAAGTCGATTATCGACTTGAACGCTGGACGGGATCAGCCTGGATACTTTTTCAATCCGGTTCCAAGAAGAAAACACAAACTCAGTCCCTCAATGCCCAATCGAGCTGGACCGTTATAACCGGATATTACTATCGAGTCGTCAGTCTTCACACGGCCGATGACGGGGTCAAACCTGAGACAACAACACATATTTCAAGCAACGTGTTATTTTAATTTATTTTTGGGTACTGCCCGGAAATTTTTGTTCCTGCAGGTCATTGGCAATAGCAGTCATTTCCTCTTCCGAGACGGTTCCGAATAAGCTCATGTTTACAGAACCCATCATCCATTGAAAGGTATTATAGGGGGGCCCGAGGTACATAAAAGCATCGCTGCCATCTGCCAATTTGACGATACTTGTTTCGCGTAGCATGGGCCCCTCAATGACCTGACCCGGCAAAACATAGGCATAATCAAACTGAATGATTTCTTCTTCACCATTTTTGCCTACACCAGTATAACGAACTCTCATGCGTTCAGATTCATAATAATCTTCCGGATTTACGGGATTGAGGGTGTCCAGCATAAGTTCATATTTAATCTTTGTAAACCGCTCGGGTATGGCTTTTGACAGCAAAAAGTCACCCTTAAAACCTGAGCGTGCGATATCCTTTGTTACTACAATAGGTTCAAGCAAGTGTGACTCCTCATAGAAGGGGAGTACAATCTCATCTTCTGGTATGTCTCCGGAATAGAATCTGGGAGCTTCATTGATTCCCCGTTCAGGAGGCGGGGGGGTCTTGGCTGTAGATGGATCAGCACCCAACTGAGTCGTACGATCTTCGATAACAATGGATTTTACGCCATTACCCCACTCCTTAACTGATTGAACAAAGGGGGAAACAGCTTGTGTCCCGGAAGGCAGACTGAAGATGACGGCGCCGATGGTCACGGACGCAGCCACAATGATAGATAATCGTACGGTGCGCATTCTTTTCTTGCGCGCGCCAATTCGGGCGATTTCCTTTTGAACTTGGAGCCAGGATTGACGCATGGGTTCGGTGTTGGAAACAGTCGGGGTGGCAGATACAGCCTGATGGAAGGCTTCTTCAAAAGCCAAATCAAACGCGGCATCGAAAAAATCGTCTTCCAGCTCTGAATCGAATGAATCAATATGCTTATCGGACTTGCCTTTGCTCAATACTTCCACCCCATTCCTTATGTAATTTCTTCTTGATACTTCCGCGGGCTCTGAACAAACGTTGCTTCACAATTTCTTCGGATGTATCAAGCAGATCGGCCATTTCCCTATAGGAAAGACCTTCTTTCCAGCGCAGCTCTACGAGAACACGATATTCCGGCTTAAGCTGTTCCAGATAGAACTCGATGGATTCCTGCATCATTTGAGTTTCCACCGTGCTCTCCACAGAAGCTGCCGTCTGATTAATTGTCTCCATATCTATAAAAACACTATCCGTATCGAGTTGGTTACGGTTATTTTTATTTTTTCTCAGATAATTAATGGCGGTATTCCGTGTGACAACCTTCAGCCAAGCTTTCAGTTTGACTTCGTTGTCGAAGATCGGTTTGTTTTTAATGATTTTGATAAAAGCTTCCTGGATGATATCTTCTGCTGCTGCACGTTCTTTGATGATGTAAACGATGAGACCATGAACCATATTATAGTATTCGTAGTACACTTCTTCTTGAAGCTGAGGGCCCAAATTATGGAAATCCGAGGCTAAGAGTAATTGGAGCCGATTGGCCATGATGTTCTCCTTTCTGGTGAACAATCCACAAACATTGGTATCATTTCATTTTACAACATTATATGGAAGCGATACAATGGGAGGTTAGTCCGACAGAAGAAGAAAAAATATACCAAAAATAGAGAGAGGCTGCTCTACTAACCAATAAATCCTGGTTAGAAGGGCAGCCTCTATGTGTTATCTAATAATCGTAGTAGAACAGAAATGGCTTAGAAAGCCCAGTCGCCGTTCAGGAAGATGGCTTCACGCTCACCATTTGCCGTTATCCCGTAAATGTTCGTTTCCGGTGAACCCATCATGAAGTCCACGTGTGTAATGCTGGAGTTCATGCCGCGAGCTGCCAGCTCTTCAGTAGACATGGTCTTACCGCCATCGATATTGAAGGCATAGGAGCTGCCGATCGCGAGGTGACATGAAGCATTTTCATCATACAGCGTTGTGTAATAGAGAATACCACTTTCCGAGATTGGAGAATGGAAGGGCACCAAAGCGACCTCGCCGAGATAATGCGAGCCTTCATCCATATGGATGAGTCTTTCTAGTGTATCCTGACCTTCTTCGGCGTGGAAATCAATGATGCGTCCATTCTCAAACGTAAGGGAGAAGCGATCAATTATGCTTCCGCCGTAACTAAGGGGTTTGGTGCTGGAAACTGTGCCGTTCACTCCATATTTGGCTGGCGCAGTGAACACTTCCTCTGTCGGAATATTGGCCACAAAACGGGTACCTTGTTCGTTAATACTTCCCGCCTGCGCCCAAATGTGCCCTTCAGGAAGCTCAACGGTAAGATCCGTTCCCGGTGAGACAAAATGCAGAGCTTTATATTTTTTGCTGTTCAGGGCAACTGCTTTGTGCTCCAAACGTTCAATATGCTGCTCCCAAGCTGCAATAGGATCTTCCAGATCGGCTCTTACAGCGGCAAAAATGGCTTCCCAGAGCTGTTTCATCTGCTCGGCAGGGGGAAGATCAGGAAAGACTTTTGCGGCCCAATCCAGTGAAGGACAGGCCACTCCTGTCCAGCTCATTTTGTCGGCCTGTTGATACTGACGGTATTTGGACATAGCCTGACCATATGTACGCTGGTGGGTGGAAATACGCTCCGGATCGATGCCTTTCAAGAGGTCGGGGCCGGATGACAAAACGGTCAAGAACGCAGCATCGTTCGCGGCCAGCTCCTCAAGTTCAGCGGCATGCCATTTCGGCGGGTCTTGGAACGAATCCTCGGGCGCCATTTCAAACCGCAGCCGATTGACTGTTTCGTCTCCATACTTGACGATGACTTTCTTTGCTCCGGCCTCGTAACCTTTGCGTACCAACAAACGCACGAATTCAGCTGTATCAATCATGGCGCTGATGACAAAGATTTGTCCGGGTTGAACATTAGCGCCTACTTTTACGGCCAGTTCAGCATAACGATCCAGTTTTTGTTCAAAACTCAACATAGGTTCCTCCATATCATGAATGACCCGCATACGCAGGAAAAGAGAGGAGTGATCCTCTCTCTCAATTCACCGTTTATTTAATTGTACTGTTTAAATTAGAAAGCCCAATTTCCATGCAAGAAGATTGGCTCTTCGTTACCCTCGGAAGTGACACCGTGAATATTCATTTCTCCAGATCCAATCATGAAATCCACATGAGTGAGACTAGAGTTCATGCCATGATTGATCAATTCTTCCTTGGACATCGTTTTGCCGCCTTCCAGACAGAAGGCATATGCGTTACCGATTGCCAAGTGGTTGGATGCATTTTCATCAAAAAGGGTGTTGTAGAACAAAATATTAGTATCGGAAATCGGCGATTGATGTGGAACAAGAGCTACTTCGCCCAGATAATGCGCGCCTTCATCCATTTCAATCAAGCTTTTCAGTGAATCAAGTCCCTGTTCAGCAGTATAATCGACAATCCGGCCATTCTCGAACGTGAGGGAGAAGCCATCGATCAGGTTGCCGCCATAGCTCAATGGCTTGGTGCTGCGAACGGTGCCATTCACTCCGGTTTTCAGTGGAGCGGTGAACACTTCCTCTGTAGGCATATTGGCGACGAACACATGTCCTTGCTCATTGATGCTGCCACCGGATACCCACAGATGGCCTTCAGGAAGCTCAATGGTTAGGTCAGTGCCAGGGGCAGTATAGTGAAGCTTTTTGTATTTTTTCTCATTGAGCAGATCGGCGCGGGAGTCCAGATTCAGCAAATGTGTTTTCCATTCGGCGACAGCATCCTGCTCACCAATACGAACGGTTTTGAAGATAACATCCCACAATTTATCGATTTGCTGCTCTGCCGGAAGATCAGGGAATACTTTGGCGGCCCATTCAGGGGAAGGAACTGCCACAATGGACCAGCTGAATTTGTCTGCCATCTGATAGGATCGATATTTCTCCAGCGCTTTACCGCGAACTTTCTGAGTCGTCACGATCCGCTCCTGAGGAACACCCGCAAGCAGGTCCGGATTTTCTGCGATAACGTGCAGAATGGCGGCACCTTCTTCTACGAGTTCAGTCATTTCACCTGCAAACCATTTTGGTTCAATGGAGAAGGATTCCTCTGGTGCAAGATCATAGTGAAGACGTGTGATGACTTCATCGCTCCAGTTCACTTTGACCAGCTTGGCACCTGTGCCATAAGCGGCTTTGACGATCAGGCGCACAAAATGTGCTGCCGAGATTGGTGCGTTCACGACGAGAGTCTGCCCAGGGTGGACATTCACACCGACTTTGACAGCCAGTTCGGCATATTGTTGTAAATTCGTTTCGAAATTGTTCATGCTATTTTTTTTCCTCCCGTTTGGTATAATGTCGTAGCTGTTTGTTATTATAGTCCTCATTACAGGTATGTAAGGAGTCAGATGGTTCCTTCATTGAATAAGGTATACGTTGCTACGATATATATTGTACAATTAACCAATAATAATTACCAAACTAGGTTTACCATAAATTGTGGAGACCTGCAACAGATGAGAGTTTAAAGGAGAGAACGATTGTGAATATTGAGATTATTCGTGCAGAGATGCGTCGTGAGGATGAGAAGAATTTTGTAGGGAATACGGTTTTTCGGGCGGAAGGCGAAAAGTCAGTTTATGAAATTACGTTCATGAGCAAGAACGGCAAGGATTGGGATTATAGTCTGCATTTCACCGAACAATCCGGTGATGAAGAGGAGTTGCTGCGTATGGACGAGTTGTTGGAAAACGATGACGATATGTACAATCAATTGCTTGATGCAGCACTGGAAGCATATCCGGCGTAATTTGTCCGTGATATTCTTGTTCTATTGTGGAATGTAACTGATTATACTAGACGGTGTATGCCTGAAACAGGGTGTCCACCGTCTATTTTATTGAAAAGAAGGAATAGATGCTCCAGAAAAGGGAAGTCTACGACAGATGAATAGAACCAGAGAGACAATCCGCCTGAATGGGAGGTAACCGTGAATGGCATCTGACAATTTGATTACAGCAGGAATGACGGGACTTGAAGAAGTCGGGCACGATATCCTCAGTCTGCGTACACTGTTCGTTAATGTTGTGTTCATCGGTGAGCCGGGAAGCAGGAACTGGGTGCTCGTGGACACTGGAATGGCGAGTTTCACGGATCAGATCCTTCATGTGGCATCAGAGCGTTTTCCAGGTCCGCCGTCAGCCATCATTTTGACGCATGGTCACTTTGATCACGTGGGGACCGTCATTGAACTGGAACAATTCTGGGGTGTTCCGGTGTATGCACACCCGCTGGAACTGCCTTATTTAACAGGTGCAAAGGATTATCCTCCTGCCGATCCTTCTGTAGGTGGCGGTTTAATGGCACGATTGTCATTCGTGTATCCCAATGAAGCGATTAACCTGGATGATCGGATATTCAGTCTGCCGGAAGACCATACAATCCCAGGTGTCTCTGGATGGGAATGGCTGCATACACCCGGTCATACACCGGGACATATCTCACTATTTCGGAAAGAAGACCGTATCCTGATTGCAGGAGACGCAATTGTCACCGTGAAACAGGAATCGCTCTGGAGTGTGCTGCTTCAGGACAAACAGTTGCACGGTCCACCCGCATATTTCACGACGGATTGGCAAGCGGCCCACCGATCGGTTCAGCATATTCGAAGATTGGAGCCAATCGTTGCCGTTACCGGGCATGGGCATTCCTTAACCGGAGAAATGCTGAAGGATTCGCTGGAGAGACTCGATCTGGATTTCGAACAGACCGCCGTTCCGGATCACGGCAAATATGTGGATTAATAAAGCCGATGCCATACATGTCATTCCAATGGAATCCGGAATGATTGCATTATGGCAGCATAAACGGATAGAGACAGCCACGGAGCTCGTAGCTGTCTTTTTTGTCATTCCATTATGAATTTGTTCTCTATCATAGATTGGTATTTTGTCCGCGGGCATGATATAGTCGAGCCGTATAATATAACCTTAGTATGCAGGAGGTACATATAACGATGACACAGCAAAATGCAGCTTTCGAAGAACAATTTGGAGGTATACCTGCCGTCTGGCTTCGCTTTAATCAATTCGAAGCGGCTGTCATTCCGAGCGTGGGTGCTAACCTTGTCGCGTTTCGTGATACAGAGCAAGGATTCCGGTATTTGCGTGAGCCAGACCTGGAACGTATGGACGAGTTTATGGCTGCACCTGCTGTATACGGAATTCCGATTCTTTCCCCACCCAATCGTTATGAGGATGGTCGCTTCCCCTGGAATGGTAAAGTCTATCAACTACCTATAAACGAACCGGCTACAGGCAACCATTTACACGGATTCCTGCATAATGCCGAGTGGAAGGTGGAGGGCTATGGATCTGACGAGTTGGAGAGTTATGTTCTGCTTAGTCAGGAAGTAAAGGATGGACATGAGTTCTACAAATACTTGCCATTCACCTTCACTGTGACGCTCCGTTACTCACTGAGCAGCCTGGGACTTCAGCAGCAATTAAATGTCCGCAATAACGGAAAGGAACGTATGCCGAATTTGTTCGCATTCCATACAGCCATTAGCGTGCCTTTTGCACCGGAAAGCCAAGCATCCGATTACACGGCCAAAGTAACGATTGGTCAGCGTCGTGAATTGAATGAACGTTCTTTGCCTACGGGACAATTTCAACCGCTTACACCGGAGGAAGAGCAATTAAAGGGTGAAGGCGTTAGTCCGTTTTTTGCAGCCATGGACAACCACTACACGGCACAACCGCAGAATGGGCGTAACTATATGGAGCTTACCGATCATCGTACCGGTGACAAGCTGGTGTACGATGTAGGGACGTCCTACAAGCACTGGATGATCTGGAATAACAACATGGCTGGTGACTTCTTCTGCCCTGAGCCACAGATGAACCTGGTTAATGCTCCGAATGTACAAGGCATTCCTGCTGAAGAGATCGGTCTTATCGGTCTTGAGCCGGGTGAATTATTCGAACAAACCAGTCGTCTGTATCCAATCAAGCCGTAAAAATAAACGTTCGCACATTTTGCGGCACGCTTACATTTTTGTCGAAAAGGTGAAAATTGGACAGGCAATCATGTATAATATGACAAGATACACAAGCTTTGCTCATAAAGAGCATTTTGCATAAATCCCAAAGATGACTTTGGAATCAACAGATGCAAGATGCGATGAAGAAAAGAATGTATACGTATTGTTGTAGAGACCAAAACCATCTTTTTGGAGGAGGAAAAGCAAGTGGAATACCGCATTGAGAGAGATACGTTAGGTGAAATGAAAGTACCAGCCGACAGGCTGTGGGGAGCTCAAACGCAGCGCAGCAAGGAGAACTTTCCGATTGGTCGCGAGCATATGCCGATGGAAGTCGTACGTGCTCTGGCCATTTTGAAAAAAAGCGCTGCTGCAAGTAACCATAAATTAGGTAAATTATCCGCTGCCAAATCGGATGCTATCGCTTATGCAGCTGACGAAATTATTGCAGGACGGATTGATGATCATTTCCCGCTCGTGGTGTGGCAGACGGGTAGTGGAACGCAGTCCAACATGAACGTAAACGAAGTCATTGCCAATCTGGGCAATCAGTTGCTTGAACAGAAGGGCAAGGAAGAACGTCTGCATCCGAATGATGATGTGAACATGTCCCAGAGCTCTAATGATACATTCCCAACGGCTCTGCATGTTGCAGGTGTACTTGCTGTTGAAGATCAGCTTTTGCCGGCAATTGCAGTGCTGAAAGCCACTTTTGCAGACAAATCGGAAAAATTCAAAGACATTATCAAAATTGGACGTACCCATCTTCAGGATGCAACGCCAATTACACTCGGTCAGGAGATCAGCGGCTGGGAAGCGATGCTGGACAAGAGTGAACGCATGATTCGTGATAGTGTTAATTATATGAAAGAACTCGCCATTGGTGGTACTGCTGTGGGAACCGGAATTAATGCACATCCTGACTTTGGTGATTATACAGCCAAGGAAATTGGCAAACATACCGGCAAGGATTTTGTATCAGCACCAAACAAATTCCACGCGCTTACAAGTCATGATGAAGTGGTCTACGCTCACGGTGCAGTTAAAGCGCTTGCAGCTGACTTGATGAAAATTGCCAATGATGTTCGCTGGCTGGCTAGTGGCCCACGCAGTGGTTTGGGAGAGATTCGCATTCCGGAGAACGAACCGGGCAGTTCCATTATGCCAGGTAAAGTGAATCCGACCCAGAGCGAAGCGATGACCATGGTGGTTACGCAAGTAATGGGGAATGATGCGGCGATTGGCTTCGCGGCAAGTCAGGGGAACTTTGAGTTGAATGTGTTCAAACCGGTTATTATCTATAACTTTCTGCAATCTGTTCAGCTTCTTGCTGATTCTATTGTGGCGTTCAACGATAAATGTGCGGTGGGCATTGAGCCTAACCTCGGTCAGATTGAACACAATCTGAATAATTCGCTTATGCTGGTTACTGCGCTTAATCCGCATATCGGTTATGAGAATGCAGCCAAAATTGCCAAGCTTGCACACAAGGAAGGACTGTCTCTGAAAGAAGCAACATTGCAGACAGGTCTGCTTACGGAAGAGCAATTCGATCAGTATGTTGATCCGGCGAAGATGATTGCCCCGAAAGCCTAATCAAACCTTATTTAGTGAACTTCATTCGAATAATCAAGCGACCTGCATCCGCAGGTCGTTTTTCTCGCTCGGAGGTTCGTGAACTAATGCTTGTCAGTCTATACGTATACATATAAACTACATATGCAACTATTTTTTTAATCGAGCGGAATTGTTTATTATTGGAGGTTTCTGCGTTGTCGAAAAAGAGAAGATTTACGATACGCTCCAAAATCGTTTTGGGCTATCTCGTGGTGGTGCTGTTGTTTGGGGCTGTTTTGATGATTCTGTCCGCCCAAATTAATGCCTCGCAGAAGGAAATTGATTTTATCACTCACCACGACTTAGAAGTGCATAACCTGACCAACGCAATTGAGAAAAATGTTCTGAATATGGAAACAGGACAACGGGGATTCATGCTTACTGGTGAAGAAAGTTATTTGGAGCCATACACGCAAGCAATGACCCAGTGGAATTCCAATTATATCGAACTTTATGAGCTGGTTAGCGATAACCCATCCCAGCAGAAGAGTCTGGAGAGCATCAAAACACATATTAACCGCTGGATCGATGTTGCCGGAGCAGCCTCGGTAGCCCTGAAAAAACAAGGGAATCAGGAGAAAGTCATTGAATTTTTCCAGTCCGATCCAGGGAAAAGCGAAATTGATTTGTTGAGGTCTCAGTTCCAAACCTTCCGCAACACGGAAATGGGCCTGACAGAAATTCGGGTAAGCGAGCTTGCAGAGCGAAGTTCCACACTGCTGACGATAATGTATACTTTATGGGCTGTCGTCGCCGGACTATCTGTTGCTGCAGCTCTGGTGATTTCGGGCAATATTGTGAAGACCCTGCGTGAAGTCAAACAAACCATCAGCGATATATCTCAAGGTGGCAATCTTACACAGCGTATTGTTGTGCGAACACATGATGAAGTCGGTGATTTGGGTCAAGAAACGAATTTATTGCTGGACACAGTACAGGAACAGAATCGGCTTAAGGATCGCGTTGCGAGCATAGCTACACTCCTTCAGAATCCAACAAGTCTGGAGGGACTGTCACGGTTGTTCCTCAACCAGGTTGCGATTCTGCTGGAAGCTCCTTATGGCGTGTTATATGCGATGAAAGAGAATCGTCTCATTCGTGTGGCTGCGTATGCAGCAGATGGAGAGAAAGAGCGTTCCCTCGGTAAAGTATCCATTGCACAGGGTGAGGGATTAGTGGGGCAGAGTGCGATTGAGAAGCGAGTTTTGCAGATGAACGACTTGCCGCAAAATTATATTCGCATCTCTTCGGGACTTGGTGATGCTTCAGCAGCATCACTCACGGTAGCGCCAGTTGTATTTGAAGGTAAAACGATAGCTGTAATTGAACTTGCTTCCATGAAGCCAATCGAACCAAAGGAAACAAAGCTGCTAACCGAACTGATCGAAATCTTCGGAGTGTCGCTTCATTCCACCGTCACACGGATGGAATTACAGCATTTGTATGATGAGTCGCAGGTACTGAATGAAGAATTGCAGACACAATCGGAGCAGCTTCAGGCACAGACCGAAGAGATGAAGTCTCAGACGGAAGAGTTACATATGCAGACAGAAGAACTGCACATGCTGAACGAGCGTTTGGAATTGCAAAAAGATGCGGCTGAGACCTCTGCCAGCGAACTTGCAGAAGTAGCTGATCAGCTGCGGACAAGTTCTGGTTACAAGTCTGAGTTTCTGGCGAATATGTCACATGAACTGCGTACTCCGCTGAACAGTATGCTGATTTTGTCTGAGATTTTGGCTGAGAACAAGCATCAGCATTTAAATAGTGAAGAACAAAAATATGCTTCAGTGATCCATGCGTCTGGCAAGGATCTGCTCAACCTGATTAACGACATTCTCGACCTTTCCAAGGTGGAAGCCGGGGAGATGGAAGTGGATTTTGATGATGTTTATCTTGAAAGCCTGCCCGAAGTGATAAATCAATATTTCCTGAAAACGGCGGAGCAAAAAGGAATTGATTTCCGGATTCAGCTTCAAGGCCCTTTGCCGGAAACAATTGTTTCCGACGAGATGCGGTTACATCAGATTTTGCGGAATTTGCTCTCCAATGCATTCAAATTCACCAATGAAGGTGAAGTGGCCTTAACGATCTCCAGAGTGAGTCTGCCCAATCCTGAAGAAAACGGGGAAGAGGCGGGAGTCATTGCCTTCTCGGTTAGTGATACCGGAATTGGCATTTCTGAAGACAAATTGTTGCAGATCTTTGATGCGTTCAAGCAGGCAGATGGAGCCACAGCCCGAAAATACGGCGGAACCGGACTAGGACTGTCGATCTCTCAATCCCTTGCCAATCTGCTGGGTGGATCCATCTCGGCAACAAGCCGCGAGGGACAAGGGAGTATCTTTACCTTATTTCTCCCGCTTAGAAGGGAAGATCCTGAGGTTATGCAGTCGTCCAGATTGTTCTTGAACCAGGTTGCTGCTACTTCTACTCCCGAAATAAACATAACTTTAGGAATGAATTCAACAAATGTCGAGATGCTGCTGACTCCGCTGGAAGAATCATTGCTGAATGGCCGCCAAGTTCTTGTTGTCGATGATGATATTCGAAATGTATATGCCTTGGCGAATGCTCTTGAACAGTATAACATGAAGGTGATTACAGCTCAGAATGGCTACGAGTGTCTGGAGATGTTAGAGAGCGGAGAAGCGAAGCCGGATATTATCATGATGGACATCATGATGCCAGAGCTGGATGGTTATGAAACCACTCGCCAGATCCGGGAGAGATTAAATCTCAAGCAGCTCCCTATTATTGCTCTGACTGCCAAAGCCATGAAAGAGGATCGCGATAAATGTATTGCGGCAGGAGCCTCGGATTATCTTAGTAAACCGCTGAATATGAAAGAGGTACTGTCCCGGATGAAACTGTGGTTGAGTCATGAAACATTGGAAATCTGACCTTTCGTTTGGGAATTCAACATGTATCAACTCTAAAATAAAACCTATGCCAGTTGCGCAACGATTGCTGCAATTGTGTCATAGGTTTTATTTTTTTTCATGTAAGCTATTCAATAGAAAATGATGTTATAATACTTAACAACAATCAAGACGATATTCAAAAGTTTGGGGACAAATCAAGAGTTTATCCTTTATTCATGTCCATTTCAAGGATTAAAACGGCTTTATGCGTTATATATATGGGAGGTAATGTCCATGCAGCTTACGGTTAAAGAGGCTTTACAGGTATACCCGTTGTCTGAGGCCAGACTGGTTGCAGGTGGGGAAGGGACTTCACGGATGATGAAATCCGTTAACGTCATGGACGCTCCAGATATAGCGGATTGGATTAAATCCGGAGAACTGCTGTTCACAACCGCGTTCATTATGAAAGACAATGAGACGGATGCACTTCGTTTGATGCGTCGCCTGAATGAACGCGGTTGTGCCGGACTCGGCATTAAATTAGGACGCTTCTGGCAGTCCATTCCCCAAGGGATTATTGAAGAAGCGGACCGGCTGCGCCTACCGCTGCTCGAGCTGCCATTTCAGTTCACCTTTTCCGACCAGATGAATGCGTTATTCAAGGCTGAACATGAACGCAGCAA
The DNA here is from genome assembly GCF_030433635.1 of Paenibacillus vandeheii. NCBI lineage: Bacteria > Bacillati > Bacillota > Bacilli > Caryophanales > Paenibacillaceae > Paenibacillus > Paenibacillus vandeheii. The sequence continues at coordinate 241,744 of NZ_JAROCD010000006.1, read as the reverse complement.
TCGTTTATTGCACGAAGTGGTGCAGAAACAGAAAAAATTGATGCAGTTTGCACTGCAACAACAACAGCATCGGAATGTATTTGCCGAGCTTGCCACCGTACTGAATTACCCGCTTGCAGTTATTGGCTCCCGTGGACATGTGTTATACGGCAGTGAAGGCATTGCCGGAGACTCGGTGGTGCAGGGTTGGCCCTGGAAATCCGTTATGCACCGGGTGAAATGGAGTCAGGGAAGTTGCCATCGGGTACCTATCAAGCAGAATGATGAAGAATACGGATTTTTGCTCGTCTTTACAGACTCGGCGCTGTCACTTAGAGCGGAAGAAGAACTATTCCAGCAGGCTGCGGATGTCCTGGCATTCTATATGGATATGACCTATCGGGAGCACATTAACCCGACCGTTCAGGATGAGATGCGTACCTTGCTGAGCCAGTATCTGGATAACAAAATGACAGTAGATGAACTAACGAGACTTAGCGAGAATAAAGGTATTCACCTGTTCCAGGGAACCTATCAATGCGTGTTGATCACGCTGGAACCGTCTGTTTTTGCAGAAGGGAAGCTGCTGAAGCAGATTCATCGTGAGTTACAGTACAATCCGCTTATGCAGTTCACGGCCTCACAGCATTTTCAGATTGAAGATGGCATATTGTCCATCTACACCTGTCCAACGGGGCGGGATTACGGTGAAGAGTTATCAGCTTTCCTATTGAGTCGATTCGGAGATGTGCTTGCTGCACAGGAAGCCAAGGGAGAGTCCGCACCACGATTTTGGATCAGTAAAATGAAGCATGAGCCGAAGTCGCTGCGTGAAGCCTATCAGGAATGTCTGGATACCCGCCAACTGGCTCGCCGTTTTGGTATGAAGGATCGGGCTCTACAGTTCGAGATGCTGGAATTCGCCTATGTATTCCAACATGTACCAGATAATATCATGGAGAATTACTGCAATAAAGTACTTGAACCATTACTGGCCAGGGATGGCGATCCCAATCAGGTGTTAATGAATACGTTGGAATCTTTTATCGAGAATGATGGACTCATTAACGAAGCTGCCAAGCAACTGTTTGTGCATCGGAACACCGTTACCTATCGGATGGAGAAAGTTGGAAGTTTGCTGCAAATGGACTTTAAAAAGACGAATGATCTGCTGAAATTAAAGCTGGTGTTCACCTTCCGCAAGTTTGTGCGGGACAAAACAACAGCAAAATCCCAGGCACTGCATCATTAATCTGAAGATGGGCCATACGAGTATATCCTTTATATGAAGATATTCATTATCCTGAATAAGTATTGTGCAGCATAACAATGAAGCAGACATGTCAGATAAAACCGTATTTCCCTTGAGGAAGTGCGGTTTTTTCGGTTTTTTTTGCATTGGAATAATCAAATCCCGTGCATTGCAAACAAATCACATATCTGATGTTATGTTATATTACAAAATTGCGTAAATATTGTTGTCGCAATACAGAGAGACACTTAAAATGAAGAACAACAATCTACTGAAGACCGGAGGTTCTAACATGGGCGACTTCATTAAACTCGTTAACAGCTGGTCTATCACCCAGTTCGTGCATACGTTTGGCGGACTATTCGAAGAATCACCCTGGGTAGCGGAGCGTTCCTGGCCTTCACGGCCATTTGACTCTTTCGAACAAATGATGAATGTGATGCAGAGCGTAGTTCAGACATCCGATGAAAAGATGAAGCTGCAGTTGCTGTGCAATCACCCGGATCTCGGGGCGCGCATCAGCATGAGCAGCAATTCCGTACAAGAACAGGCCGGTGCAGGGCTTAATTCACTCTCACCGGAGCAATATAACGAACTTCGTAAGTTAAACAAAGAATACACAAGCCAATTCGGCTTTCCTTTTATATTGGCCGTAAAAGGTCATACAGCTCAGTCCATCCTGGAGTCCATGCGGGGGCGCAATCAGCGTGGCAGGGAGGAAGAATTCCAGACCGCTCTGAACGAAGTATTCAAGATTGCTTCCATTCGATTGGAGCAGTGGCTGGTACAGGTTGGTCATAGACATGAAAACGAGGTTAAACCATCCGAAGTGAAGCAGCGGACCATATATTACGGTAAAGGGGATATATGGGTGTTCCGTTCATACGTCAAACCGTTGACGGGCATCCAGCCTATTCCGGAATCTCCATTTACCGGCCGCAATAATATCCTGTTCGGGCTGAACATTAAAGTAGCCGTCCAAGGTGACGAATTTCTGTCTTCTTTTATAGAAGGAGATAATTCCCGTGTTGTTGCCACGGATTCAATGAAGAATTTCATTCTAAACCATGCTGCGGATTACACCGGAGCTACGGTAGAGGGCTTCCTTGCTTACGTAAGCCAACGTTTTCTGGAGACCTATCCACAGATGACCAAAGTCCAGATGACGGCAGATCAGATACCTTTTGAAGATGTGCCCGTACGGAGAGAGGGAAGCCTTCGCGCAAGCGAGCTGGTATTCCGTTATTCCCAGAATGAACGAGCGATGGCTGCCATTGAAGCGCAGCGAAAAGGAAGTCGGGTTGAGCTGAGCAATCATTTCAGTGGTGTTGCAGATATCAGGCTGATTAAGGTCAAGGGTAGCGAATTTGCCGGTTTTGTCAAGGATGAATACACCACCTTACCAGAGACGTGGGACCGTCCGCTATTCATTTTCCTGAATATCAATTGGCGTTATGAAGATCCGAGAGATGGCATGGATGATCAGCGTGGGCATTATGTAGCCGCTGAGCAGGTAAGAGATGTAGCTGCTGCAGTGTTCCATACGTGTCGTTCCGCATCCATTCAACATCTGATTTATCAGATTGGATTAAGGCTGTTGAAGCGATTTGGACAGCTCAGTGAAGTTTCTTTTGAGTCCAATAATCGGACTTGGGAGACCGTGCTGGAGGAAGTAAAAGAAGGAGAGGGCAAAGTGTTTACCGAGCCCAGACCGCCTTATGGATTCCAAGGCTTCTCGATGACAAGAGACGATCTAGAGAATGACAACGGCGGATCTAGAAAAGAAGGGGAGGCATGATACTGGTGGCTGGAGGACGAATCACTACGCATGTGCTGGATACTTCTAAGGGCGTACCGGCTGGAGGCGTGCGGATTGAACTGTATGTACTGTACAGGGATGGCGAGAAGGAAACCAAAAGGAAAGTTGCTGAATCGGTGACGAATAGCGATGGACGTCTGGATGCCCCATTGCTGGACAGTGGGAGGCTTGAGCAAGCGGTGTATGAGCTTCAATTCAACGTTGAGGGTTATTACGCGGAGCGATCTCTTGAGGAACTAGGGCAGGCGTTATGGACGGTTGTACCGATTCGTTTTGCCGTATCCGATGCTGCAAGCCACTACCACATTCCTTTATTGATTGCTCCAGGAGGTTACAGTACATACCGGGGAAGCTGAAATACATGAATCCGGTGCTGATCAGGGGAGGGTCATCCATATGACAAGATTAGATACGATCATCCGGGGGGCCCGGGTTGTATTGAGAGATAGCGTCGAAGAACTGGATATTGGGATTACTGGTGAAAAAATAACAGCTTTGTCCTCACAGTTGGTGGGTGATGAAGACACTGAAATCATAGAAGCAAAGGGTTTTACCATGATGCCGGGGGCGGTGGACATTCATGTTCACTTTAATGAACCTGGACTCGCGAGTTGGGAGGGATTCAAGTCAGGATCAGCCTCGCTGGCTGCTGGTGGTATTACGACGTATGTCGATATGCCGCTCAATGGTGTGCCCCCAACGGTTAGACCGGAGGCGTGGGAGTTGAAAATGAAAGCAGCCGACGGCCAATCCTATGTGGATTATGCGTTCTGGGGAGGGCTTGTTCCCGGTAATCAGGCTGAGCTTGCGCCACTAACCGATTTGGGCGCATCCGGATTCAAGGCATTTATGTCCGAGCCCGGCGGAGAAGGGGAAGACATCTTCGCCAGAGCCGATGATGACACCCTTTTAAAGGGTATGTACGAGGTTGCAAAGCTAAACCGTGTGTTGGCGCTTCATGCGGAAGACGAAGCAATGGTTGCTGAACTTGGCACCAGATGTATTGCAGCTGGACGAACCGGCCCGAAGGATTACGTGCAATCTCGTCCAGCAGAAGCAGAAGTTCGAGCGGTATCCCGAGCGCTGCAATATGGAGAGCAGACCGGATGTGCACTGCATTTTGTTCATATCAGTACACGGGAAGCGCTTGATCTGATTGCAGAGGCGAAACGGCGCGGGCAAGATGTAACCTCTGAAACTTGTCCGCATTACCTGACCCTGACAGATGAGGATGTTGTTCGGTTGGGTGCTGTAGCCAAATGTGCACCACCATTGCGGAGTCAGACGGAGCAAGATCAGTTATGGGATGCTCTGACATCAGGACTGATTGATGTTATCGCTTCCGACCATTCTCCCTGTCCGCCATCGATGAAACAATCGGATAATTTCTTCGACATCTGGGGTGGCATCTCCGGCGCGCAAAGCACGCTGCTGCTTATGCTGGAGGAAGGACATCTTCGGCGAAATATAGCCCTTCCGCTGCTTGGAAGAGTTCTGGCTCTGCAACCTGCCAGAAGGCTTGGGCTGGAGAGTAAAGGTGAAATCGCCATCGGCAAGGATGCGGATCTGGTACTGATTGATTGGGAGAAGAGTACCATCCTGAATACGGAGGACCTGCTCTACACACACAAACAGAGCCCTTATGTGGGACGCACGTTTTCTTCCAGTATTGCAGATGTGTTCTGCCGAGGTTCCCGAGTATACAGTTCAAAAACAGGCTTATCTGATGAACCTGTTGGACGGTTTGTCTGTGGCAACTCATCTGTACCAGCTGGTGCAGAACGAACGGAGGGTTATCATGACGGACTTTGAACTACACACGTCGTCCGGTACGGAATGTCCTATCCAGCCTTTGCCGCAGTTGGAGCAGGTGAAGCTGCAAAGCATGCTGGACTGGTTGTCCGCATATGGTGCTGATACCCAGGGAGGAGTTACACGTCTGTTGTATGACAAAGCATGGTGTGAGGCACAGCATGCGCTTGCGGCAAAAATGCAGCAGAAAGGGTTGGCTCCCGAATTCGATCAATCTGGCAACCTGTATGGCACATTGAAGGGAACGGGTTCAGGAACAGGAATGGAAGAAGCGCCGATTGTTACAGGATCACATATCGATACGGTCGTACATGGTGGAAAGTATGACGGCGCTTATGGCGTAGCTGCGGGAGTGCTTGCACTGGAGTATCTGCAAAACCATTTCGGGGCACCGAAACGAACACTTCAAGTGGTATCGCTCTGTGAAGAAGAAGGCAGCCGATTCCCCTTCGCTTATTGGGGGTCACGAAGTATAACAGGCGCATCCGTTCTGGAAGAAGTCCAGCATTTGAAGGATCAAGAGGGAATTACCTTTGCACAGGCGATGCGAAATGCAGGCTTTGGACCAGATAGTAGTTATAGGACGGCTTCACACACGTATGGTGCCTTTATCGAACTTCATATTGAGCAAGGTCAGGTCCTTGAACGATTGGGCCATTCGATTGGTATTGTATCGGATATTGTAGGCCAGAAACGCTTTAGCATTACCGTAAGTGGAGAAGCGAATCATGCCGGGACTACACCGATGTCCTGGCGCAAAGATGCACTTGCAGGTGCAGCCGAGATGATTACAGCCGTAAGACGTATTGCGCTGGAAGCGGGAGACCCTCTTGTAGCCACCGTGGGACGAGTAACGGCAGATCCGGGTGTAGGGAACGTCGTTGCTTCACGAGCTGTATTTTCACTGGATATCCGGCACATCAGGCAAGAGAGCATTGACCTATGCTGGCAGAATATGCTTCAGGCATTCAGCCGAATTGCAGCCGAGCAGCAGCTCGGACTGAACTGGGAAGAACACTTGTCCGTCACACCTATTCCGATGAACGAACAGATTACCGCGGACATTCGCGATCTCTGTGAACAAGAGCAGTTATCCTATCTGTGCATGCCAAGCGGGGCAGGACATGATTCGCAGATTTTTCAGCCAACTTGTCCAACAGCCATGATTTTTGTGCCAAGCCAAGATGGCATTAGCCATAATCCTCTTGAATATACAGCTGAGGAGGACCTGATGCGCGGTTTTCGGGTCCTCGTTCAGTTACTCTATAAATACGGTTACGGGAGTTGAGTGAAGATGTCCAACTATAGAGAATTGTCCCCGTCCTTACGGACCATCATGACACCGGGGCCCGTTGAAGTTGACCCCAGAGTTCTAAGGGCATTATCCTTCCCGATCCTGGGGCAATTTGATCCGGAGTTTACTTCCCTGATGAATGACACGATGGCGATGCTGCGTGAACTATACATGACAGATAATGAATGGTGTTATCCGGTCGATGGCACATCCCGCTCAGGGATTGAAGCCGTGCTGGTCAGTCTGATCCAGCCGGGGGACAAGGTGCTGGTCCCGATCTATGGACGCTTCGGGCATTTGCTTGTGGAAATAGCGGAACGCTGCGGTGCCGAGGTTGTGTTTTTTGAAACAGAATGGGGAAAGGTATTTGATCCGGAAGAGGTCATCAAGGCGATCCATGCACATAAGCCGAGTCTGGTCGCGATGGTTCATGGCGAGACATCAACCGGGCAAATGCAGCCTCTCGCCGAGATTGGCAGCGCCTGCCGTGAACTCGATATTTTACTTGTCGTCGATGCTGTTGCCACAATTGGCGGTACACCGGTCGAGACAGATGCCTGGCATCTGGATGCAGTGATGGGCGGAACACAGAAGTGTTTGTCGGTTCCATCCGGGATGGCGCCTTTAACGTATAACAGCCGTGTGGAGAAGAAGCTTAAGAGCCGTAAAACGGTTGAGCGCGGACTGCGGGATGCAACTAGTGCTCGGGCTGAAGGCCGCACGATTGCCAGTAACTATTTTGACCTGAGCCAATTGCAGGATTACTGGAGCCCAGCACGATTGAACCATCATACGGAAGCCACCTCCATGCTTTACGGTCTTCACGAAGGATTGCGTATTCTGCTTCAGGAAGGGCTGGAGACCCGTTTCCAGAGACATCGGATCAATGAACGAGCGTTGGTTGCAGGGATTCAGGGAATGGGGCTCAAACTGTATGGGGATATGTCCAGTAAACTTCCGGTGGTCACTTGTATCCAAATTCCAGACGGTGTGGATGGAGAATCGGTACGCAGCATGCTTCTGAATGATTTTAGTATTGAGATAGCCAGTTCGTTCGGACCGTTGAAGGGAAAAATCTGGCGTATTGGTACGATGGGATTCAGCTGCCAGCGCAAAAATGTACTTCATGTACTAGGTGCACTGGAAGCAGTGCTATTGCGTCATCGTCACGCCTTGCCGGCAGGGGATGCGGTACAGGCAGCGCTGGATGTATATGCCGGGAAGGAGGAGGCCTTATGCTGAATCAAATGCCGATAACCAGAGAGGTGATGGTCACCTCCCCGCATTATTTGGCAAGCGCGGTGGGCAGCTCAATCCTCCAGCAGGGAGGTAACGCTTATGATGCTGCTGTTGCAGTAAGTGCCGCATTGGGCGTAGTCTATCCGCACATGACAGGACTTGGCGGAGATGCGTTCTTTCTGATCCACGACGGAGCAAGTGGTGATATAACTGCCTACAACGGAAGCGGCCGTTCCGCAGCAGGCATTCATGCCGATACGTTCAAAGCAATGGGGATGAGTACTATTCCTCAACGAGGCGTGCTCAGTGCTATTACCGTTCCGGGAATGGTGGATGCATGGTGGGAGGTCTGGTCCCGCTACGGGAAGTTGAAGTGGGAGCAGCTGCTTGAACCAGCTGCGCAGTATGCGGAAAAGGGATGTCCTGTATCCCGGAATCTGCGCCTGTGGCTGGAGCGTGATGAGGATTTCATTATGGGGCATACGCCGCTTCGAGCGGTATTTGCCCCTTTTGGTACACTTTTGCAGGAAGGTGAACTACTCTTGCAGCCTGAGCTGGCCGCCTCCATTCGCCTGATTCAGGCAGGTGGACGCGATGTTTTTTATACCGGGGAATTGGCGGAGCAGCTAACTTCGGCTATTCGTGAAGATGGCGGCATGCTTGCCCCAGCGGATTTCGCTGCTCACAAGGGAGAGTGGGTGAAGCCAATCACTACCGATTACCGTGGCTATCAAGTTCATCAGATGCCACCCAATTCACAGGGCTTCTCGATGCTAATGATGTTGAATATGCTGGAACATATTGATCTATCTTCCGTGGCGCGCACGTCCCCCGAGTTTTATCACCTGATGGCTGAAGTGGTCAAAAAGGCTTTTCGTGACCGTGATCGTTATCTCACAGACCCGGAGTTCAGGGATATTCCGGTGAAGGATCTGTTATCCAAGGTTTATGGAGATGAATTGTGGAACGAGATTCAGTCCGCACCCCCTGTGGCGCAGCCTTTTCTGTCCAAAACGATGGGTCAGGATACGGCATATGCGGCGATTGTGGACAATGAAGGCAATGCTGTTTCGTTTATTCAAAGCCTGTATTTTGATTTTGGGGCTGCCTATGTGCCTGGGGATACTGGGGTGATTATGCAGAACCGGGGGTCCTTTTTCTCGCTTGATCCAATGGATGCCAATGTGCTGGAGCCGAATAAACGCTCTTTTCACACGTTAATGCCTGGTCTTGTCACACGTAATGGAAAGCCTTATATGCTTGTTGGCACACAAGGCGGTGAGGGCCAGCCTCAGACACAGTTATCGGTTCTTACGGGCGTGTTGGACTACGGTCTGAACATTCAGAAAGCGATCGGTCTGCCGCGTTGGGTGTATGGACGCACCTGGGGCGAGGAAGGCGACACGATGCGAGTGGAGAACCGCTATCATGACGACGTATGTGACACGCTTGCCCGATGGGGGCATAACGTCGAAGCCAGAGCGCCGTGGGATGGGATTATGGGGCAATCGCAAGGCATCGTCATCCGAGAAGATGGCATGATCAGCGGCGCAGCAGATCCCAGGGGAGATGGCATGGCTATCGGGTGGTAGCGTAATTTGTGTAGACGTTATGGATAGATCCTAAGAGTGACTTCAATGTGCAGGATCATAGAACTAGTGAAATGTACGCAGATAGATACGGATAGGGGAGATTATCATGGGAACGATCCTGCTAAAAGGCGCACAACTCGTCACGATGAATGCAGAAGAAGATGTATTTACGGGGGATCTCCTGATCGAGGATAACAAAATCAAAGAGATTGCAGAGCATATTGACGTTCAGGCTGATCAGGTCATTGATGCTCGGGGCAAAGTGCTGCTGCCAGGTTTCATCCAGACACATATTCATCTGTGTCAGACTCTTTTCCGCGGACGTGCGGACGATCTGGAGCTAATGGATTGGCTCCGTCAACGCGTCTGGCCGCTTGAGGCAGCGCATGATGAGGAATCTGTCTATTACTCGGCGATGCTCGGCTTGGGTGAATTGATCTCCAGCGGGACAACGACCATTCTCGATATGGAGACGGTGCATCATACCGACTCGGCTTTTCAGGCGATGGCACAGAGCGGTATTCGGGTGATTTCCGGCAAAGTAATGATGGATCACGGGGATGAAGTTCCTGAACCGCTGCGTGAAAATACGGCTACCTCGCTGCAGCAAAGTGTCGATTTGCTGGAGAAATGGAATGGATTCGGCGGGGGTCGCATTCAGTATGCGTTTTGTCCACGCTTCGTCGTCTCTTGCACTGAGGAATTGCTGGTTGAGGTGCGCGACCTGTCAAATAAGTATCATGTGAAAGTACACACCCACGCCTCCGAAAATCGCGGCGAAATCGAACTTGTCGAACACGAGCGCGGCATGCGCAACATTGTCTATCTGGATCATATTGGCCTGGCTACCCCAAGACTGGTGCTTGCCCACTGTGTATGGCTGAGTGAGGAAGAGAAAGAGATCATTCGCAAACGCGGCGTGAAAGTGACGCACTGTCCTGGATCGAATATGAAACTCTCCTCGGGTATAGCGGATATTCCTGATCTGTTGAATCGCCAGATTGCGGTAGGAATTGGTGCTGATGGCGCGGCGTGTAACAACAATCTGGATATGTTCCAGGAAATGCGTCTGACCGCTCTTATGCAAAAGGTGCCGCATGGCCCAACCGTGATGGATGCCCGGACGGTGCTGCGCATGGCGACGATGGGTGGAGCAGAGGTGCTTGGCATGTCCAAGGAAATTGGAAGTCTGGAAGTAGGTAAAAAGGCAGATATGCTGCTGCTGGATCTCGATGATTTCCATACCTACCCTTCCTATGAGACCGATGTGTACTCCCGTGTTGTCTACTCCGCAACGCGCAGCTGTGTGGATACCGTTATTATTGATGGAAGCATTGTGCTCAAAAACCGGAAGATTCAAACGATTGATCGTGGCATCGTGCTGCGTGAATCGGATAAAAGTATTGCAAGATTGATGAAACGCATCTAATGAATCCCTGAAAGGATGGAGACATTTATGGAGATGCATGATCTGTGTGCAATTGCAGCGCGGGAATCGCGCTGTGTACTCGCAACAGCGGTTAAGGTAGAAGGTCATGCTTACCGTAAACAGGGAGTCTCTATGCTTTTGACCGAAGAAGGTACAATGTATGGCAGTATCAGTCCGGGTTGTCTGGAGAGTGATCTGCAGGCCAGGGTGGTTCGTGTGCTGAATTCGCAGCAGCTGGAGTTCGTGGAGTATGATATGCGTCCCGAAGATGATCTGTCCTGGGGGGAAACGATAGGATGCGGCGGGTTAATCATTGTGCTGCTTGAGCCGGTTTGTGGAAAGCTCAGGTCGATTATGTCCGATATGCAAACGTATTTTCAATCTGGATCTATTGTAGAGCTAACCCGTTCATTCTACGATCAATACACCCGGATTCATTATCAGACAAAGGTCGCAGAGGATGCAGAAAGCCAGACTTTTTCACGCCTTTCCTTGGTCAACATTCATCCGTTTGAATCCAAAGTGGTCACATCTGATGTTGAAGAGAATTATCCTCAGAGGGTGGGTTTATCCGAGGTTAATCGTTGGGATATCCCTTTACAGATCACTGCAAAATATGCGCCCAAACCCCGTTTGATTATTGTTGGAGCCGGAAATGATGTGATTCCTGTCGCCCGTCTGGGTAACTCAGCAGGATTTCGTGTGGTGGTGGCTGATTGGCGGGAAACCTTGTGCACCGCTGAACGGTTTCCGGGTGTTGCGCTTGTCCGCGGTTTCCCTCGTGAAATTATGCCTGTACTGGATATCCAAAGCGGGGATTATATCGTATTGATGAGTCATCAATTTCCGAGAGAACGGGAATTTCTTGAATTGCTTGAGGATCGGAATTATGCATATCTTGGCATTATGGGGTCCAGAACACGGACAGCACGTTTGCTGAACGAACTCCCTCCACTGAAGCATTTGCATTCACCCGTCGGGTTGACCATTGGAGCCGATGGACCGGAAGAGATCGCGGTCAGTATCGCAGCAGAACTTATTGCCTGTAAACGTGCGGCTGCTGCCGCAGAGCGTCGCAATGTGCAGAGGGGGATTAGGCATGCGACTGACGGGCATCGTGCTAGCGGCGGGTAAGAGCAGCCGAATGGGGAGAGATAAACTGTCTATTGTCATGCCTGATGGAAGATGTTTGGCGGCATGGACCCTGGAAGCTGCCTTGAATTCCGATTTGGAGCAGGTCATCTGTGTCGTCAAACCTGAGGATTCATTGGCATGGATCCCCTCCATGTGGCTTCATGAGGCATCTTATGGTGGTACTCCAGGTATGGGGAAGAGGCTTCAGATCGCAATCTGTACCGATTATGCATACGGTATGGCTATGTCCCTTCATTGTGGCATTCTGTCTGCAATGGCATACCGACCAGAAGGTGTGATGATGATTTTGGCGGATCAGCCTCTATTGCAGGCACAGGATATAAACAGGGTTGCTGAGGCGTTAACCGCCAATAAGCTGTGTGATTATGCAGCAGCAACAGATGGCGGTGGAGGCAAGCCTCCGGTAGCCTTTCGTGTGCATATGCTGGGGCCTCTTTTGTCACTCAGTGGAGATGAGGGGGCGCGAAAAATCATGCGCAATGCCAAATATGCAGGCACGCATGTATCGTTGTCTGACTTTAGCTTCTGGGATGCGGATACCGAACCGGAGCTGGAGCGCATTTTGGATTATGTAAATGGGATAAAATGAATGAAGATCACGGCAGAAGGAGCGATTCCTTGTGTATTATTTCTCGAAGTAAAGAGGTCAGCCAGATTATCTGGTTGGCTCTTTATTGTTTTTATCTGAGTGGTTATAAATCGGCTTGTGTTAGCTTATTGAAGTAAACAATGCATTAGGCACAAATCAAAGAGTGTATTTATACATTTATCCAAAAGCATGTAAAGATAATTGACCTTATTGTTGCAGTCCCCTATGATTTGAAGAATTATTATTTGGATCATTCGGTCTTATTTAACCCCCCGCAGATTCCAGATTGGAGAAGGGAGATGGAAGGATGGTCATGCCGGCATATGGGTCTGGAGCTCAGCCAACAGTTTGGCAGCCCGTTAGTCTGGACGAACTTCAATTTTTAAAGAGTCAACTGTGCGGGAAGTATTGTTTTGCAGCAGGGGCCACATTATTGCGTACTCAGTGGGAAGGTGGACTCGTTCCTGTACCTGAGCACATGATCAGCCTAACTCGTATTCCAGATGCGAGCGATGTATATGTGGATGGAGATGATCTGATTATCGGAGCATTAACGCGATTGAATCAATGTGCCGCGAACATTCATCTGCAACAACTGCCCTTATTACAGGCTGCAATAAATGCCGTAGCAGCTCCCTCTATTCGCAACATGGCGACGATTGGGGGAAACATTGTATCCGGAGTGGGGGACTCCATCCCTGCACTCCTTGTCTACGAAGCACAGCTTCACTGGATGACGAACAGCGGCATGGAGATTCGCAGTCTTTCTTCCTGGCTGAACGGTGATGGCGAGGGCAGTCGTAATCCGAATGATGTGTTGATCGCCATTCGTATTCCGATGAAAGATACACCTTCTTCTGACACCATTAGCGAACCGACATCTGCAGCGCGTGAGATTTCATTTTATCGTAAGCTGGGTCGGCGGGAGACCTTTACGGCATCGCTGGTGACCATTGCTTTTCACGGTGAAGTGGGCACCGATGGCCGATGGAATAAGATCGCGATAGCAGCGGGCGGAGGATCAGGCATGGCCATGCGGCTACCCGAATCGGAAAAATTGCTTCTTGGTAGCGAGGTTTCTATTATGCAGGCTTCAGCTCTGGCTGCCACAGTCGTGTCGGAATTTGTAACATATGGCGATGCATTCGCTACAGAACAGTACCGTAATCAGACAGCAGGTAATATGCTCGGTGCCGGACTCTGGGAAGCACTTCGCTCATAGAAGATTACAGATGAAGGAAAAAGGGGAGAGAGATCATGCTGTTGAATCGGGATAGTAGTGGGAAACGCTGGCATCTGCGGCCAGATGGGGTGGGCAAAGTGACAGGAAAGCTTCAATATCTGACAGACATGACGCTGCCTGGAATGTTATACGGAAGGGTCCTTCGAAGCGCCTATCCCTATGCCCGGATATTGTCTATCGATATTACCGGAGCTGAGGCCATGGAGGGTGTATACGCCGTACTCACCTCCAAAGATGTACCCGGATTGAACCGCTTCGGCATTGCAACTCCAGATCAGCCTGTCTTTTGCGAGGATGTCGTTCGTTATGTCGGTGATGCCATTGCCGCGGTTGCCGCGGATTCCCCGGAACGTGCAGCGCTCGCTCTGGATGCAATCCGCGTTGAGTATGAGGAATGGACTCCGCTGGACAGCCCGGAGGCTGCACTGGCACCCGGTGCACCGGAGCTCCATGAACATGGTCCCGGCAACGTGCTGCACCGCACCGAAATCAAGCGTGGGAATGTAGCTGATGCCTTTGCTGCATGCGAGCATATCGTGACAGAAACGTATTATACTCCTCGCCAGATGCATGCTTATATGGAGACAGAAGGTGGGTTGTTTGTTCCTGAAGAAGATGGGAGACTTCATGTCTATGCGGCTACACAGCATGGTTACAAGGACAGAATGCAGCTTGCCCGAATAATCGGGTGCTCCGAAGAGGATATCAGGGTGGTCTCATCTCCGATTGGCGGTTCCTTTGGTGGAAAAGATGAGCTGAATGTACAGCCTTATGGTGCGCTTCTTGCTTTAAGATCTGGACGTCCTGTGAAAATGCACAACTCCCGCAAGGAATCTGTACGTGCAGGACTGAAGCGCCATCCGATGAAAATTGAAATGCAGACAGGCATCAGCCGTGAAGGCATGATTCAGGCACATCGAGTTCGCATTACCGCAGACACAGGGGCATATGCGACGCTGGGGGCGCCTGTTCTGAATTTCTGCACAGAGCACTGTCTTGGACCTTATTCCATTCCTCATGTAGATGTGGAGGGCATCTCGGTGTATACGAATAATGGAGTGTCGGGAGAGTTTCGCGGATTTGGCGGCAATCAGGCGATCTTTGCTATGGAAGGTCAGATGGATCGACTCGCCGAGATTATGAAGATGGACCCCTGGGAGTTTCGGAGACGCAACATGCGGGAAAAGACCGATCCTGGACCGTTGAATCAACGGATTCTGGTCACGGATGGACTGTCGCAAGTATGGGAGGCGATGGACCGTTCGGAGTTATGGCAAAAACATCAGCATCCCCCGGCAGATCTTGCTCTGCCGCCCTGGATCAAACGTGGTGTGGGTGCAGCCATCGCCATGCACGGGGCAGGGCTGGGATATGGCATTCCCGATCCGGCGGGGGGCCGCCTGTCCCTGAATGCCGAAGGTAAGATTGAAGTGGCTTTCAGTTACGAAGAATTCGGTCAGGGACTTATTGCCACTCTGGAAATGATGCTCTGCGATCTGTTCCACTGCTCCACATCCGATCTGAGCATCATTATTGGGGATACGGATCGAGTACCGCACAGCGGTTCAAGTACGGCTTCGCGTTCAACGACCATGGCCTGGATGGCTCTTCAGCGATTACAGGCACCATTCCGTTCCAAAATGTTGTCGGTAGCCTCTACCTTGTCAGGAATTCCGGCTGACAAACTAATTACTGGAATAGGGGGAGTATGGCACAAGGGACAGCTTCCTCCAGAACGTACAGCGAATGATACGACGATTGATTCCAGAGTTGTTGTTTCTTACGCAAATCTGGCGAAGCATGGAGAAGCGGAGGAATGGATGTTCGATACTCATTTCGAATATCCGACCACGCCGGACAATGTGGTGGGCGGGCATTATCTATATACGTATGCTGCAGTAGCCGCAGAGGTGGAGGTAAACACGCTAACCGGGGAAGCCAAATTGCTGGATACAAGACATGTAGTGGCGGCTGGCCCTGTCATTAACCCAATGGGATTCATTGGACAGATTGAAGGCGGGAGTGTAATGGCTCTAGGTTTTACGTTGACCGAAGACGCCGTTATGCAAGACAGTCGCTATATGACAACCAATCTGGACACCTACCTGATTCCAACGATTCGGGATATTCACACGAATCTGGAGGTGGAAGCGATTGAAGACCTCCCCGAGGGTGATCCGTTTGGTCCGCGGGGGATTGGCGAGATCGGTTCGGTGGCGCTTGCTCCAGCCATCACCGCTGCAATTCATCAGGCTACAGGGGTGTGGGTTAATCGTTTGCCCGTTCCGCGAGATCAATTGATTAAGGGGCTGGTCGTCCCGCTTCAGGAAGGAGTGATCCCATCATGACTGAACCTTTGGACAATTTCTGGACAGCCGTTGTGAATGGGGAAGAGAAGCAATTGCAAATCGCCCAAACGACCCGTCTTGTGGATGTACTGCGGATGCATTTGAATCTGACCGGAACGAAGGTTTCCTGCGAAGTAGGCCGCTGTGGTGCATGTATGGTACTGATGGATGGAGAGCCGGTCAATTCCTGTCTCGTTATGGCTTATCAATGTGTTGGGAGTGAGATAACAACAATAGAAGGGCTACGCGGTGAAAAGGAAGACGAGTTACATCCGATTCAGCAAGCCTTTGTAGAGGAGGGCGGCTTCCAATGCGGATATTGTACTCCCGGAATGGTGATTTCCACCAAAGCGCTCCTGGACCGCTATCCGCAGCCTAGTCAGGAACAGATTGAAGCGGGATTATGCGGCAATCTGTGCCGCTGTACCGGGTATGGGGGGATTATTCGTGCAGTTCGAACTGCACGAGAAACCTGTTTATCAACATCCTTTTTAACAACGGAAGAGAAGAAAGTGAATGACCTGTAATTGAAAAACGGAATTAAAGAAGACCGGGCGAAGGAGGGCATATCTCCTCCTTCGCTCGGTCTTTATTGTTAACGATTAATATTTGATAATGTACCATCCGCCCCAAGTGGAATAATTAAGGCCATTTCCATAATTACGATCAGCTGTTTGTGGATTACGAATCGAATTGCCGCTGGCATCTCTAAAATCAATAGCAGTTAGTCCACGTTTATGTGACCAACCACCATCAGCATCCTGTCTATACCAATGATAATCATAGTTTGGTGCAATAACAAGTGCTACCTTATACTCTCTGTACCCCGGAACTTCACTATATGTAGAAGTTCGTAAGGATTTATTTAAATATGGCATGTCAAGCTTAGAAGCACTAATGATGCTCGAAGAAATTAAACTTGTAAATACTTTACCGGCCAGTTCACCTGGTTGTAATTTATGTCCAGAATTCGTGGATGTGTTCAACATGATTTCAAAAAAATGTAATATGCGGTATTTATGTTTTGGTACAATGTTGAAGAAAACAAGATATTTATTACAAATAATTCCATCTTTTTTTATTTTGAGGAGGAACAATAATGACAAAACTTATTCCTAGAAAACTCAGCTTAGTATTGTTGCTTTTGGTTGCGTTTTGTTCAGGGTGTCAGGCAAATAATGATCATGAGGACTCGGGTTCATCCATTCCCTTAAAAGAACTGAAAACTCTGGCTGAGAAAGGAGACAGCCTGACATGGAATGATTTTGCAGCCTACCCATATGAAGATGAAGGATCGGGATTATATATTCGAAAATACAACATAGAAGGCGGGCATCAATTGATGATTAGCGGTAAAAGTCTGGACGATAAGCCAGACCATATTTATGTGGTGAATAAAGGTGGGGGGAAAATCGACCTTTTAAAAGAAAATATCAATAAATTGAACTTAAAATAACGTAATGATTATTATGTAAATTTGTTATTTTCGATGATTATAACGACCTTAATATAAATCCTTAGTTGCATTGAACAAAAACATTTAAAGACCAACTTATGCTCTGTGGGTTGGTCTTTGTTGTTCAATGAAATATCTTACGAAAAGAATGGACCGTTCACAGTAGGACTTGTCAGTCCGTATGCTTTTCATTTGTCCATATGTTACTTATAATAAATGTCCAATGAAGATGGTGTAATTGATATTACATACAAGGAGGGGTGGTTCTTGAACAAATCAGATCGTATGCTGGCCATCGTACTTGAGCTGCAGCGTGGGAAGGTGCAACGAGCGGAAGATTTAGCCCTCTTGTTTGAAACCAGTGTTCGAACCATATACAGGGACATTCAGGCGTTATGTGAGGCAGGTGTCCCTATAGTGGGAGAACCCGGAGTAGGATATTCTCTTATGGAAGGATACTTTTTGCCTCCGGTCAGCTTGACCGCTGAAGAAGCGGTAACTCTTCTGATCGGACTTGATTTTGTTGAGCAGCGCTTCGACAGCTATTACAAGAGCACATCCCTCACGTCCCGTTCCAAAATTGAGGCCATCCTGCCTGGCCCTCTTCGAGAAGAGGTTGGACAGATACGACAGGGTATCCGTCTCCTTCGTTCAGCGGACAGTGATGCACGCGAGCGTGAAATCGAACATATGGGTGTCATCCGAACCGCAATGCAGCATAAGTTCAAAATCCGCTTTCATTATCATAAGCCTGGAACGGTTAATGAGAGCGTGCAAAAGACGGCTCGTATGTCTTCCCCTTACGGAATGCTTTGGATGCAAGGCTCATGGATGCTGATTGCCCGATGCGATTTGCGACAAGAGATTCGTCATTTTCGTATATCCCGCATGAGCGAACTGGAGATCAGCACTGATCCGTTCGAACTTCCTTCGGGTTTTGATATTCATAGCTACTCACCACCTGACAATCGTGATGTTCATGTCCGTGTATGGTTTGATGGTCGAATTGCAGACAGGGTGATTGAAGCGAACAATTTCTACATGGAGAAAGCAGATCTGCAATCCGATGGATTATATGCAGATTTTCGTGTAAGGCATCCAGAAGACGTTCTGCATTGGATACTTGGCTGGGGAGCGTCGGCTAAGGTTTTGGAGCCCGAATCGTTGAGGATACGTATTCGCGAGGAAGCCAGCAATCTTCTTAAACACTACTGACATAACGCTGTCAGTAGTGTTTGTGTATGATCGGTTTATAACCGATTGAAGGAGCTGTTTATTTGTATGAATACGCCAAGAACAACGAACAAAGGTGAGATTCGACGTCATTTTGAGATGACGCTGGAACGTTATTTACAAGAACTGGATAAGATGAGTGATTCTCAGTTAAGGTACAAACCCAGTGATATGGAGTGGTCAGTCGGCCAGATGTACCAGCATTTAATTCAGTCTGCGATGAAAATGCATTTAGCCAATGTTCGACTTTGTATAAGTGCAGACGAGGACGCTGATAAGAAGAAAAACCAGGGCAAAACAGAAGCAGGCGAAGCTGTTTTTGCACAAGCGAGTTTTCCGCCGATACGTATTCACGTCCCGGCTTCTCCTGAGTATACTCCGCTTCAACCGGATGGAAGAGAATCAATAATTCAAGGATTGGTTGAAGTAAGGGATGAAATGCGGAAAATGGACCTGCTGCTGGAAGGAAAAACATCGGAATGTACGCTGCCACATCCAAGATTCGGCGGTTTGGATGCAGACGAGTGGTTTATATTGGTCGAGATGCATTATCGTCATCATTTTTTGCAGCTTGAACGTCTGAAGACGGCATGGGAAGAGCGGGAGCAGAGAGATGAATGAACTGGAAAAACATAATTTGATAATCACCAGTAAAGAAATAAAGCAGATTTATACGAGTGAACTGGCTTCTCAGTTAGAGGTCGAGGCGAAATCTGAACAAGGAAACCGCTACTGGATCAGCGTTGTGTCCGCCTCCCATGTGGAGAAAGGCGTAGAAGGTGGCTTTGCTCAGCTCTGTCACGGCAAGGCAGCACCTCTGCGTAGAATGAATGCAGGCGACTGGCTGATCTATTATTCGCCTCGATCCAGCTTGCATGGGGGCAAGGTACTTCAAGCATTTACCGCCATAGGACGTGTAGTGGACAATCAGGTGTATACCTACCGCATGTCGGATTCCTTTGTGCCATATCGGAGGAATGTCCAGTATTATCCTTGTCAGCAGGTGAAGATCGCTGATCTGCTAGACCAACTGATCCTTACTCGGGGACAGGCACGTTGGGGATATCATTTTAGATATGGGCATTTGCAGATTCAAAGAGAGGATTTCCTGAAAATTGCAGTTGCCATGTTGGGGACTGAGATAGAAACCTGCTAACCTGCAAAGTTTGGGCAAAAATTCAGATCATATCTGTGTAATGAATTAAAATGTAGAAAAAATTGACCTATTGAGGGAAAACATTAAAAATTGAAGGATTTATAGTACGTAGTAATTATTATGTAAACTTATTATTTTCGATGGCCTCCATAAGCTGTATCTATATTGCTAGTCATGCCCAAAGGGCGTATAGAGTTGGATTTGGGTGGTTTTTCAGATCGAATCTTTGAAGAACATACCTTGCACATAACCTCATCAATATTGTTCCTTTGGCAGTGCATCAAGGCTGAAATGAGCCTATTAAAATCGTTTTCGATGAATGTGAGAACGAATAGTTTTTTTCTCTGTAGATTTAGTTTTTATATTATAAACACCTTGTTATCTGCATTAATTTGTTCGGATTTTCCTTTTTACACTCTCAAGGCGATGAATATGGAGTTTCAAAAAATATAAGATGAATCGACCGCTTCAAACCAGTGTTATTGGTGGATTAGAACTGTAAAATAGCATGTTCAAAGGTGTTTAACTGTGTGCATTTATCGACGAGAGAACGAATAGGCAGTTTTCCAAATAGCGAGCTATTACTCCCGTTTTAGATCAATTTCATATGGATTTGCGATGGATTTAGTACCGCTTTCAATGTATGCTTTTGGAAACTGGAAAGGAAGTGGGAAAAATGGAACGCGAACTGGCGTTGGAAATTGTCCGAGTAACAGAATTGGCTGCGTTAGCTTCAGCTCCCTGGATGGGGCGGGGCGACAAGAATAGTGCAGATGAGGCGGCTACTTTGGCTATGCGCGCCATGTTCGATTCCGTGTCCATTCGCGGCACGGTGGTAATCGGTGAAGGAGAAATGGATGAAGCACCCATGTTGTATATCGGCGAGGAAGTTGGCAACGCTGAGGGTCCCGAGGTTGATGTGGCTGTAGATCCTTTGGAAGGTACAGAGATTGTAGCCAAGGGCCTGAACAACGCTTTATCGGTTATTGCAGTGGCGGGAAAAGGCAACCTGCTCCACGCACCGGATATGTACATGGAGAAGCTGGCAGTTGGGCCGGCTCTGGTTGGCAAGGTCAGTATTGAAGACCCGGTTGAGGTGACATTGGAGAAAGCCGCAGAAGCATTGAACAAAAATATCTCAGATCTAACTGTCATGATTCTGGACCGTGTCCGGCATGAGAGCACGATCAAAACTTTACGAAAGGTTGGAGTGCGGATCAAGTTCCTTAGTGATGGTGACGTTGCTGGTGCGATGGCACCTGCGTTCCCGGAGGCGGGAATTGATCTGTATGTCGGATCAGGTGGAGCGCCGGAAGGCGTGCTTGCTGCAGCCGCACTGTCTTGCCTGGGTGGAGAAATTCAAGGTCGCCTGATGCCTGCCAATGCAGATGAATTCCAGCGCTGCTTGCAGATGGGGATCGACAATCCCTACAAAGTATTAACGATGCAGGATATGATCGGCACGGAGGATGTTATTTTTGCGGCAACGGGTGTGACCCCGGGTGAGATTTTAGGCGGTGTGCGTTACCTCGCAGATGACCGGGCTGAGACCGATTCCATCGTTATGCGTGCCAAAACTAAAACCATTCGTTTCATCCGTTCTCAGCATTTCCTTCCTAATAAAGAAGTGTTGCACAAAGTGCGGCAGCTTCAATCGACACCTGAACCTTCGGATCGCATTCAGAGTCAGGTCACCATTTTGGAACAGGCGGAGTTCAGTCAATCATCCGTTGGTAACGGTGTGACGACCTAAATTAAAATTGTTCTCGGCTGTGAATATGGGACAAGTTACAGGAGAATAACATAAGAAAAGGATGGGGAATTTGTTTACACAAATCCTCATCTTTTTTTATGTTAAAAGCATTGACAACGGTTACAACACATGAGAAGATGTACGCGCGTACATAAATATCATATTTTATAGATTGCATCGTTTTTGCATGTGTTCAGGAAACATGAAGGAGGTGAGATCCATGGCATCCCGTAAAGAAGTGGCTGATCTTGCCGGTGTTTCGGAAGCTACAGTATCCCGAGTTCTTAATGGCGTTGGTCCTATTAAAGAAGAGACCCGTCGCAAGGTGCTCGAAGCTTCCGAGCAGTTGGGTTACGTGCCCAGTGCACTGGCCCGCAGCTTTGCGAGAAGTAAAAGCGGTAACCTTGGCGTGGTGTTGCCCTACGTTCCGAAGGCGCACTTGTTCTCGGCATATTTCTTCTCGGAAATGCTGAGTGGCATTGGGAGCAAAGCCAGGGACAGCGGCATGGACCTACTGGTCATGTTCAGGACACCGGGTGAAGTGATGAATTATACGGATCTGTTCCGCCGTCAGAAAGTGGATGCCTGCATCATTCTCGGCGCGCGCGATGATCACGGGGAATTGGCAGCCATGCAGCAGCTTCAGCAGGAGGGGCATCCGTTCTGCGTAATGAATCAGCACTTTGCAGGCGAATCATTCATGGAAGTGGATGCTGATCATGTGGAGGGCAGCAGGCTGGCAATACGCCACTTAACCGATCAGGGGTACCGGAATATTGCCTTTCTCAATGGTCCGGATAGTTATTCCAACAGTCAGGAGCGGCTTCAGGGCGTTCAGATCGGACTGAATGAGGCCGGAATGAATATGGATTCCAGCCTGCTGCTGGAGGGGAATTACGGCAGACGAAGCGGGGTGGAGGCTGCTGCCACCATTGCAGCCAGGCTTAGCGAGATTGATGCTGTATTTGCTGCGAATGACCGGATGGCGATCGGTGTTATGCATGGTTTGCGTGAGCGCGGAATCAAGGTTCAGGATTTCCCCGCATTCGTGGGTTACGATGACTCCGATGCTGCGGAGATGGCGGTTCCACCGCTGAGCAGCGTCAGGGTTCCCTTTTATGAAATGGGAGAACTGGCTGCATCCAAGCTGATTCATGGATCATTGGGAGCAAGAGCTTCAACTGCCAGTCCTGAATTCACCCCAGTAACTGCAAGGCAGTTGTTGCCTACGGAGCTGATTATCCGTGCATCTTCAATCCGCAATTAATACATTGCTATATAGAATGAACTAAACATTTACACCAAAACGGAGAGGACAGAAATAGCCTGAAGAAGCGGCGCGTTCGCCTTTATCCCCGGATTTTCCCTTCTGAGAAGGATATCAAAAAAATCTGGGGATAACAGCGATCGACAGGTTGTTCTGTCATCGTAGTGACCAGTGTAAATATTCTTAGTTCAACCTGTATAGCTTTATCTCAAAGGAGGAAATGACCATGTCAAATCGTCTTCGTGTCGGAATGGTTGGATACAAATTTATGGGGAAAGCCCACAGCAATGCTTATCGTAGCCTGCCGATGTTTTTCCCGTCTGCCCCGTTGCAGCCCGAGATGTCGGTAATCTGTGGACGCAACGAGCAGGGAGTTCAGGAGGCTGCCAGCCAGTTTGGCTGGTCTGAAAGTGTAACGGATTGGCGTGAGCTGGTACGACGTGATGATATCGATCTGATCGATATTAATGCTCCAAGCGATGCTCATAAGGAAATCGCGCTGGAAGCTGCTCGTCAGGGTAAACATCTGTTCTGTGAAAAGCCGCTGGCTCTATCACTCGCTGATTCGCGTGAAATGCTCCAGGCTGCAGAAGAAGCAGGAGTTGCGCACATGGTTGGTTTTAATTACCGCTTCTCTCCGGCTGTGCAATTGGCCAAAGAATTGGTGCAAAGCGGACGTCTGGGCAAAATCTATCATTTCCGCGCGTTTTTCCTTCAGGACTGGATTATGGACCCTTCGTTCCCGCTGGTATGGCGTCTGCAAAAGGAAGTGGCAGGTTCCGGCTCCCATGGCGATCTCGGCGCACACCTGATTGATCTGGCACGCTTCCTGGTCGGCGAATTCAAGGAAGTGATCGGGATGAGCGAAACGTTCATTAAGGAGCGGCCGCTTGCTTCGGAAATGACCGGACTTAGCGCCAAAGGCAGCTCGAACGCAGATGCTCCAAAGGGTGAAGTGACGGTCGATGATGCCACTTTGTTCCTCGCGCGGTTTGCAGATGGTGCGCTGGGCAGCTTCGAGGCTACACGCTTTGCAGCAGGTCACCGCAGTACGAACTCCTTTGAAATCAACGGCAGTCTGGGCAGTGTCCGGTTTGATTTTGAACGGATGAATGAACTGGAAGTGTATTTTACAAAGGACGAGGAAGATGTGCAGGGTTTCCGCCGTGTTCTGGCAACCGATCCGGCACACAAATATTCAGAGGCCTGGTGGCCTGCAGGTCATACGATTGGGTTCGAGCATACGTTTACGCATGAAATGCTGGAGCTGGTGACTGCAATCTCCGAAGGACGTCAGCCTGAGCCAAGTTTCCACGATGGCGTTGCCTGTCAAGCGATATTGGAAGCGGTTGAACGTTCCGTTACAGAGCGCCGCTGGGTATCGCTAGAAGAAATGTAAGTGTCCGACCACTGGAACTGTGAAGTGCACGTTATGTTGGCACTCATTTGAAATAAGAACTAGATATAAGGCTGGATGTCTTGGCCTCTGAGAGAGGTCTTGATTTTGTGCAAGTCCGATAGAATGACAATAACTTAACTTCCGGAAAGCGAGTGATCGGTGATGAGCAAAGCACTAATCGTATGGGGCGGCTGGGATGGACATGAACCGGAGCAGGTAGCAGCGATATTTGAACGCATTTTGAAGGAAGAACAATTCGAGGTCGAGGTTTCAGATACACTGAATGCTTATGCGGACGCAGACAAACTGTTGGGTTTGGATCTGATCGTTCCCCTGTGGACGATGGGGCAGATTGAACAGGAACTGGTCAATAACGTATCTGCGGCTGTTCAGAGCGGCGTGGGCCTTGCGGGTCTTCATGGCGGGATGTGTGATGCGTTCCGCAACAACGTCGACTGGCAGTTCATGACGGGTGGACAGTGGGTTGCGCATCCGGGGAACGATGGCGTGGAGTACACGGTAAACATGAAGCGTGGTTCCAGTCCGCTCTTGGATCATATTGAAGATTTCCAGGTGAAAAGTGAACAGTATTATCTGCACGTGGACCCAGCTGTGGAAGTACTGGCAACGACTCGTTTTCCAGTCGTTAACGGTCCTCATGCAGCGAATGGCCCGGTGGATATGCCTGTGGTTTGGACCAAACGCTGGGGCGCTGGCCGTGTATTCTACAACTCGCTCGGACACCATGCAGACATCGTGGAAATGAAGCAAGTTACTGAAATGATGCGCAGTGGTTTCAAATGGACTGCGGCAGGCAAAGCGCTCGCGCAAAGCCGTACAGATGCAGTCGCTGAGGTATACACAGGAATGGCAGATAACCAAAATAACTGATTTAATTCTAAATGGTATCCGTTGAGATAAATATATTTGCCCACATAACAACGATCTGAGAATCATTCTGGAAGCGCTATATCAAGTGGAAAACGAGGGGAGCCCTGGCATGAAAACAATGAAAGTAGGCATTATAGGCTGTGGTAAAATCAGCGGTATTTATATGGAGAACTGTCATCGATTTGAGGTGCTTGATCTTGTTGCGGTTGCAGATCTTGACCGGAACAGAGCAGAGGAGCAGGCAGCAGCTTATAATGTTCCTAACGTGTACACGGTTGATGAAATTTTGGCAGACCCCGAGATCGATCTGATCATTAATTTGACGATTCCTGCCGTTCATGCGGATGTATGCTTGCGAGCGCTCGAAGCAGGCAAACATGTCTACGTGGAAAAACCACTCGCTGTTACACGTGAAGAGGGTCAGGCAGTTCTGGAAACGGCCAAGCGCAAAGGTCTGCTCGTAGGCTGTGCGCCAGAGACGTTCTTCGGTTCGGGCATTCAGACTGCTCTCAAAGTGGTGGAGGATGGTGTCATCGGCAAACCTGTTGCAGCCACTGCATTCATGATGAGCCGTGGGCATGAGCACTGGCATCCCGATCCGGAGTTCTATTATGCAGCCGGTGGCGGGCCGATGTTTGATATGGGGCCTTATTACCTGACTGCGCTCGTACAGTTGCTTGGGCCAATCAAGTCGATTGCTGGCATGACAGGCAAAGCGATGGAACAGCGGACGATTACGAGTGAGAAAAAGAGAGGTCAAACCGTACCTGTCGAAATTCCAACACATGTAGCTGGATTATTGCAATTTGAACAGGGAGCGATTGGTACGCTGATTATGAGTTTTGACGTATTTGGCGGCAGTGTACTGCCACCAATTGAAGTATATGGCACCCATGGAACCCTCCAGGTTCCTGATCCAAACACATTCGGCGGTCCGGTTCGTTACCGTTTGCTGGGTGATGAGGAGTGGACTGAAGTTCCACTTCTGCCTGGATATCAGGAAAATACACGCGGTATCGGTGTCGCTGATATGGCTTATGCAGTGAACAGCGGTCGCAATCACCGCGCGAGTGGAGAATTAGCCTATCATGTGCTCGAAGCCATGTGGGCGTTCCACGACTCTTCGGATGAACAGACTTTCTATAAAATGGACAGCTCGTGTCAGCGCCCGGCTGCACTGCCTGCAAATCTGCCATTGTACACGCTCGATCAATAATCGATCAAGATAAAGCTATAGCCCTGACTCCCGATACGTGGGAAGCAGGGCTATTTTTCATTTTATGTTCAAGCATGATCAGGGTTCGAATCCAGCCTGGCTAATCCAGATTTCATGTTCCGCAAAATGCGCCTTCATTCGTTGAACTACAATTTTGTAAGCTTCAGGGCTGTACCAGTCTTCCTTACCCACTTGCTGGTAAAGCGATTCCATGCCAAGTCTCCGTGTTCGCTTGCCCTCACTGCCATCCCCCATGAAATAATCGTCAATGCATACCCGCTGGACAAGCGGTCTCAGGACGGCTGCAAAGTGTTCGCTGCTGGGCAATACGGGTGCAATAGCAGCCTGTGTGGGGATGCCAGCATCACGCAGTTGTTCCAATGCACGAAATCTGCCTGCAATTGGTGGAGCTGCCGGGCTAAATTGCTTGCGGATATCGTCCAGGTCCGTTTCCACGGTCATGCTTACACGCACACGATCACCCAACTTTTGCAGCAGATCGATATCTCGAGTCACGAGTGGGCTTCGGGTTTGGACCAATATAAAATCGGGCGGATGTTCAACCATAACTTCCAGCAATGATCGCGTGATTTGCTCCTTATACTCAACAGGCTGATACGGATCAGTACTGGATGACATAAAGATCGTGACTTTACCTTTCGTTTTCGCACGTTTCATCTCTTTGACAAGCACACTGGCGGCTTCCTGTTTCACATCAACCCAGCTTCCCCAAGGCTCATTGCGAAATAAAGATACTGGCATTTGCCTTACGTAACAGTAGGAACAGCCAAAAGCGCAGCCTGTGTAGGGATTCAGTGTATGCGTATAGCCATTAAGGAACCCGGTTCCTTTGTTTAGCAACGTCTTGGGTACTTTGTATAATAGGTTGGTCTTCATGATTCATCACGTCTCTGTTCACGGTAATTTGCAGGTGTGCACCCAGTATGTTTTCGAAATACCGTAATAAAATATGCCGGATTGGCTATGCCGACCTGACGGCCAATATCGGTGACCGTAAGCCCGGTGCTTTCGAGCAAATTGCAGGCTTCGGTGACTCGTTTTTCCTGAATATATTCCACAGGCGTTTGGCCGGTAATCCGTTTGAACACACGATGCAGATGATACGGACTGCCGTGACTAACATTTGCAAGAATATCAAGTGTCAGGGACTCGGCAAAATGATGCTCAATATAGTCTGTTACAACGGAAATCCACTCCTGATCGGGGACTCGCTCACCTGTTGGTTTGCATCGTTTGCATGGACGGAAATGTCGTTCCAATGCTTCTTCAGGGTTATTAAATATAGAGACATTCTCATATTTCGGTGCTTTCGACTTGCAGGAAGGCCTGCAAAAGATGCCTGTTGTCTTGACTCCGTAATAGAATTTACCGTCGAAGTTGCTGTCGTTGTGGATAATGGCTTTCCACTGTTTGTCATCTATAGGAACAGGATCTATTTGATAGGGGTTATGACTTTCCATAGAGATCACCTCAACTCTCATTATACCCCTGATTCGTTGAAATCGAGGGATTATCATACATAAAAGCAAGATATCAATATGTTGGAAATCTGCTTCCCTTCAATCTGAATGAAATATAGGCTACAATGTACAGGATGGCAAGCTGTTTTAAGTGTGTAATTTATTTACGAAAGAGGTAGATTGAATGGTTCGTTTCGGAGTGGTAGGTACCAACTGGATTACAGAGAGGCTTCTTGAAGCCGCTGCACAAGTCGAAGGATTCGAATTGACCGCCGTGTATTCAAGAACTGAAGATAAAGCTAATGCATTCGCAGATCAATATGATGCTGCATATCGATTCACCAATCTGGAAGAGATGGCGGCGAGTGATGGGTTCGATGCCGTGTACATTGCTACACCGAATACCTTTCATGCCGAACAGGCAGAGCTGTTTCTGAGAAACGGCAAACATGTCTTGTGCGAGAAGCCCTTGGCAGCCAATGGGGCAGAGGTTCGTCGTATGATTGATACAGCGCGAGAACATGAAGTTCTGCTCATGGAGGCCATGAAATCAACCCTTGTTCCCTCGTTCAAAATGGTACAGTCTCACCTACATAAGATTGGCCCGGTACGTAAATATGTGGCGAGTTACTGCCAGTACTCTTCCAGATACGACAAGTATAAAGAAGGAATCGTCCTGAATGCGTTCAAACCTGATCTCGCTAACGGTGCGTTAATGGATCTTGGTGTGTATTGTCTCTATCCATTGATAACACTGTTTGGTGAGCCTAACCAAGTTCAATCCCAGGCGATGATGCTGGAATCCGGGGTAGACGGACAAGGCAGTGTCATTCTGAATTATGATGAGATGGAAGCGGTAGTGACGTACTCCAAAATCTCCAATTCTCATGTTCCAAGCGAAATTATGGGCGAACGTGGCAGCATCATCATTGACAAAATTGGTTCACCTGAACATGCAGAGATACGCTACAATGATGGTACGATAGAGAAACTTACTGCCGAGCAAATTCACCCATCAATGTATTATGAGGTAGAGGAATTTGTAAATCTGATTCAGCAGGGCAAAAGGGAATCGGACATGAACACCTATGAACGTTCCTATGTTACCATGCAGGTGATGGATCAGATCCGGCAGCAGATTGGTCTTGTTTTTCCTAACGATTAATTCTGGAAAGTGAGCTGAGACGAGATGAGCAGAGATGAGCAGAAAAGCAGAGCAGCCGGCCTGGAGCTGGCACAGATTATTTTTATCGGGCGAACCTTCGAGGAATATATGAAGATGTTCAACCTGACTGTGGATGAGATTAAAGGCAAGTCCATTCTCGATTGTCCGGGCGGGGCTTGTTCTTTCAGTAGCTATGCGCGAGAGTTGGGTGCAGATCCCAGGGCAGCGGATATTGCTTATGAACACGAGAGCGGCCAACTGGAAGTGAAGGGACTTCAGGACATAGAGCATACGATGAAACAAATGGAACAGGTACAAGACAAATATAGATGGGATGATTTCGGTTCCATCCAGGGCTTGAAAGAAGAGCGTAGACGTGCAATCATCGATTGTGTTGCAGATATGAGACGTTTTCCTGAGCGTTATGTAGCTTCTATACTGCCGGAGTTGCCTTTTGCCGATGAACAATTCGATTTGACATTGTCTGCGCATTTTCTGTTTACGTATGCAGATCGCCTGGATGCCGATTTCCATCTACAGACGATTCTTGAGCTGTTGCGTGTGACCAAGCGGGAGCTGCGGATTTTTCCTACGGTAGACTTGTCTGGCAAACGTTATGAGCATATGGATGAACTAAAGGCTATACTGGAAGAATGCGGATATATCACTTGTGAAGAGAAAACTTCATACGAATTCCAGCGAGGAGCACATACGATGCTCCATATTGTGAAATCCGGGTAAAAATACCCGAGTTGCAACAACACAGCCAGCACTTCATTTATGAAGGTTTCAATAAGATACGCATGACCAGAACAGGTTAGGAGGTTTTATCGGATGAAAAAAGTACTTATACTTGGTGGGACACGTTTCTTTGGCAAACGTCTGGTTGATCATTTGCTTTGGGAAGGTAAGTCTCAGATCACCGTCGCAACTCGCGGCAAAACGGATGTAGACTTTGGACCTGAGGTTAACCGGATTAAAATGGATCGTGAAGATCCGAAATCTCTCGCCGAGGTTGCGCAGACCGACATGTGGGATATTGTCTATGACAACATCTGTTACTCGCCAGATGCGGCGAAGTCGGCATGCGAAGCTTTTGCAGGACGTACCCAAAGATACATTTTGACTTCAACTCTTTCGGTATATGGAGATCCCAAGCCTGGATTTACGGAAGCTGATTTTAATCCGTACACATATCCGGTGCAATATGGTAGCCATGAGGATTTCTCTTATGGAGAGGGCAAACGTCTTGCGGAAGCTGTGTTTTTCCAGAAAGCGGATTTCCCGGTGGCGGCGATGCGTATTCCGATTGTACTCGGAATTGATGATTACACGAGAAGACTTCATTTTCATATTGAACATGTGCAAAAAGGAAAACCTATCGGCATGCCAAATCCGGAAGCCGAGATTGGTTTCATCAATTCCACGGAGGCCGCAAGATTTCTCGCTTGGCTTGGACATTCATCCATTACAGGACCCGTGAATGCAGCATCCAAAGGGGCTATAACACTCTCTTCTATGATGAAATTGATTGAAACGGTAACCGGCATGCAATCCCAGGTACTATCCGAAACGATCAAAGAAGATATGTCACCCTTTGGAATTTCGGAATCCTGGACAATGGATACTTCCAAAGCAGAGCAAGCAGGATATACGTTCGAAGCATTGATGGATTGGTTCCCAGGTCTGGTTCGCGAAGTGGCTCTGGCACTTCAATCCGAGGGTTAGAAACCAAATATGTATTAGAAATACATTTAATGCAAAGAAAACAGGACGCAGTCAGAGAGGTCTTCTCCGATGCGTCCTGTTTGTGTTTGCTTCAGTCTAATGTTTTTCTCACGAGTCAGGGGTGATCTTCAATTGCTTTCCTGTTTATTCGGAAGGCACCGATGCGGACGCGCGAATACGCAGCTCAGACGGCATAATGACGCTCTGTGGTTCCCCAGGAGCCTTGCCTTCGATTCGATCGATCAGCATTTGCATGCCGATGGCACCGAAATCATAAGCAGGCTGGGCAGCAACCGTGAGAAATGGATCAAAGGCGGAGGCCAGATCCAGATCATCAAAACAAACGACCGAGATGTCCTCAGGCACACGCAGCCCCCGTTTACGTAAAAGTCGAATGACGCCAATGGCGAGCATGTTGTTTGCTGCAAATATGGCTGTAGGTTTGTGCTGATGTGCAAGCAAACGGTCGATACCCTCTTCATCGCTGAAATCCCGATATCCTGTTCGAAGGATTAAGCCTTCATCAAAAGGAAGCTCGGCTTCCCGGAGTCCCTCCATGTACCCTTCTTCTCGCAGCCGTGCAGTCGAAACCTCGGAAGAACCATTGACCAGGGCAATGCAGCGATGCCCCAGATTCGTCAGATATCGAATCAGTTGAAGCGCACCGTCTCGGCTATCCCCAGCGATAACGTCTGATGTGATTCCCGGGACAGTACGGTCCAATATGACAAACGGAATGTTGCGTTCCTGCAGCTGCTTCAAGTGATTCAGCGAGCGATCTCCTGCGGGTGCAAACAGTACACCATCCACACGGGTAGACAAGATCGTGTCCACATAATTTTTCTCCTTATCATAATCCTCGTCACTATTACTGAACAAAAGGCGATAACCGCGCAGATTGGCAGCATCCTCAGCCCCTCGGGCCAGAGTCGTATAGAAGGGGTTGGTAATATCCGTAATCAGCAGTGACAGCATCTGGGTCCGTTGCAGCACGAGACTTCGTGCATTGGAGTTGGGGATGTAACCAAGTTCTTCAATGACCTGCTGCACACGCTCTCGTGTAGCCGGACTGATGCGACCTGTTTGATTAATGACTTTGGAGACGGTCATGGCGGAGACGTTGGCTTTTTTGGCAATATCATAAATGGTGATCAATGGAATCTAACCTTTCCGCAACATAGTCTTTCCATTCTATAGGATAATGCCAATTGACAGCAACATAAGCTCATGCTATCTTAGGATTACCGATAACCCTAATCATAAAAAAGTTGATTTATTTCAGTCTAACCGCTCTTCATTTTTGCTCACATCGCTTCCTTCATACTCAATAAGAGGACAGCATAACGGAGTCAATAATATAGAGCGGTTTATTTAATCAAGTATTTGTAAACGCATTCATAACAAGAAAGAGAAGTGGCCGTTGTGGCATGCAACGGTAATGTGTTACCTCGGGTATCGGTGAACTGTAGGAAGAGAATCCTTAATTGGCCCCATCCAACTGCACACGGACAAGTCAGAAGTCATTCGTACCTAATCCATGAAACCTTTGAAGGAGGACGTTTTAGTATGACACATCAGGATTACCGTTATAAACAGGCATTTCCGAAGATTGGTATTCGTCCCACGATTGACGGAAGACGCAAGGGTGTTCGCGAATCATTGGAAGAGCAGACGATGCGTATGGCGACGTCCGTTGCCGAACTGCTCGCAGCAGAACTTCGTTATCCCGATGGATCGCCGGTTGAATGCGTCGTGGCCGAGTCTTGTATTGGTGGCGTTAACGAGGCAGCGGCAGCAGCAGAACTATTTAGTCGTTCAAACGTGGGTGTGACGATTACCGTTACACCATGCTGGTGTTATGGGACAGAGACGATGGATATGTCACCTTCCATTCCTACGGCCATTTGGGGCTTTAACGGGACTGAACGTCCGGGTGCAGTATATCTGGCAGCGGTACTCTCTGCCCATGCACAGAAGGGAATTCCGGCTTTTGGCATCTATGGCGAGGATGTTCAGGATGGAGGAGATACGACGATTCCTGATGACGTTCGTGAGAAATTGCTACGGTTCAGCCGTGCGGGGCTTGCCGCTGCAACCCTGAAGGGGCGTGCCTATCTCTCCATCGGATCGGTATCCATGGGCATTGCTGGCTCCATCGTAAACGATACTTTTTTCCAGGAGTATCTGGGCATGCGGAACGAATATGTGGATATGAGTGAACTGACTCGTCGGATAGAAGAGGAGATCTACGATCCCGAGGAGTATAAGCTGGCACTGGCTTGGGTGAAGGAGAACTGCAGTGAAGGACCGGATAACAATCCTGCCCATCTGCAGACAGATCGCAAACGCAAAGAGTATGAATGGGAAACGGTTGTGAAAATGACGCAGATCGTACGGGATCTGATGGCTGGCAATCCGAAGCTTGCGGAGCTCGGATTCACTGAGGAATCCATGGGCCACCACGCGATTGTCTCGGGATTTCAGGGACAACGACAGTGGACTGATCATTCACCCAACGGAGATTTTCTGGAGTCCATCCTGAACTCTTCCTTTGACTGGAATGGCAAACGCTCACCTTATCTGGTGGCAACGGAGAATGACAGCCTGAATGGTGTGTCAATGTTATTCGGTTCCCTGCTTACACATACCGCGCAGATCTTCGCAGATGTACGCACCTATTGGAGCCCGGATTCGGTAAAACGCGTGACCGGACATCAGCTGGAAGGAAACGCAAAGGACGGTATTTTGCATCTGATCAACTCCGGTTCTGCAGCATTGGATGGTACGGGGCAACAGTCAAGAGCGGGTGAACCTGTGCTCAAGCCTTTCTGGGAAATTACAGACGAAGAGGTTCAGGACTGTCTGAAAGCCACATCCTGGCGGCCAGCATCTGTGGAATATTTCCGGGGCGGCGGCTATTCGGCTGATTTTCTGACCAAGGGTGGCATGCCTGTTACGATGACGCGTCTCAATTTGGTTAAAGGTCTTGGTCCGGTACTGCAAGTGGCTCAAGGTTACACCGTCGATCTGCCTGAGGATGTACATGATACGCTGGATCAACGGACAGATCCGACTTGGCCATCCACCTGGTTTGCACCTGTTCTGACGGGCTCAGGGGCTTTTACTTCAGTCTATGAAGTGATGAATCAATGGGGCGCGAACCATGGCTCCATCTCATATGGACATATCGGAGCGGATCTGCTGACATTGGCCTCCATGCTTCGTATCCCGGTAAGTATGCATAATGTGCCACAATCCGAGATTTTCCGTCCTCGTGCCTGGGGGCTATTCGGTACAAGTGAACCGGAAAGTGCCGATTACCGAGCATGCAGCGTCTTTGGGCCTTTGTATCGATAATATCGAAACGGCTTGACGCTGAAGCGAAGGAGGCATGAGAAATGGGGATTCAGACAACACATGTGCTTGCTGCCGATTATGGCGCCGGAAGCGGTCGGGTAGTCCGGGGGACTTTTGACGGGAG
Organism: Paenibacillus vandeheii; assembly: GCF_030433635.1. Taxonomy (NCBI): domain Bacteria; kingdom Bacillati; phylum Bacillota; class Bacilli; order Caryophanales; family Paenibacillaceae; genus Paenibacillus; species Paenibacillus vandeheii. Next base: position 207,767 of record NZ_JAROCD010000006.1, on the reverse strand, counting down.
CAAGCTCACATTACAGGAAATGCATCGATTCAGCAACGAACCCGTGCAGTTGGGGGATGGATTGTATTGGGATTTCCTGCGACTTTTCCACGAATTAAAACAAGGTATTGTGAAGGGAATGCAAGGAACCTCTCATCCTGTCCGTTCCATTGCTGTGGATACGTGGGGAGTCGACTATGGATTGGTGGACGGGACGGGAAGATTGTGCTTTAACCCGCGTCATTACCGGGAATCACGCAATGCAAAGTGGATGGAAGAAGTCATGCGCATGGTGAATGAAGAAGAGCTATATTCCTTGTCCGGCGTCCTGCCACAACAGATCAATACCGTATTTCAGCTGCTTGGAAGTGTACGCGAGCACGCTGAAGATCTCCGGCAGGGTGTGCGCATGTTGTTAATGCCCGATTTGTTTAACTATTATCTAACAGGTCAGCAGGCCTGTGAATACACAATTGCGAGTACAAGCGGACTATTGCATGCCGGGGAGGCCCGTTGGAATGAACAGCTGATTGGCCGTCTGGGTATCCCAGAGACTCTATTCCCACCTCTCGTACAGCCAGGCACGGTGCTGGGGCAGTTAACGGATGACTTGTGTGCAGAGTTGCGGACTGGACCAATGCAAGTGATATCTGTAGGCTCACATGATACAGCATCTGCGCTGGCAGCTATTCCAGCGACAGATGCGGAATTTGCTTTTATTAGTTGTGGCACCTGGTCACTCATGGGCGTGGAACGTGACACCCCTGTATTGGATAATCGCAGCCGCCAACTGGGATTCACCAATGAAGGCACGGTAAATGGCAAAGTGCGAACCTTGAAGAATCGCTCAGGCCTGTGGCTATTGCAGGAGTGCAAACGACAGTGGGAACGGGAGAATCAATGTTTTACCCATGAGGAACTCGTTCAGCTTGCTGCATCGGCAACCGCTCATCAAAGTTATGTATCGCCTGGAGATGGAGTGTATTTGGCACCGGGTAACATGCCCGAGCGAATCCGGCAACAGTGCAGTGCCAGTGGGCAAACCATACCTGAATCTACCGGAGCCATTGTGCGTTGTATTCTCGAGAGCTTGGCGCTGGAATTCAGACAAACTCTGGATGAGTTGGAGCTAATTACAAGTACGCGACCGCGGGTAATTCATATGGTCGGTGGTGGTGTGCATAATCGCTTATTGTGTCAATTTACGGCGAATGCAGCAGGGATTCCGGTGATAGCGGGTCCTGCCGAGGCAACTTCAGCCGGAAATTGCATGCTGCAATTCCTGGCCCACGGTGAAGTGAGCAGCTTGTCCGAGGTGCGAGAAGTTATGGCTTCTTCCTTTTCTCCCGAAACCTATGAGCCAGAAGATAGCGCAAGGTGGCAGGAAGCTTACGAAATCTATCAGAACTTGAATCAAACCTTGGCGAACAGATTCAATTAGAAGAGCATTTTGCGCTAGAACGATAAAATCGATTCTGCAAACTGCTGAAATAGAAAAAGTCAAAGGAGTGGAGCAGAACATGTCTGAACAACAGGTAAGGGAAGAATTGACCAAATATGCCCGCAGAGCAGTTGCTCAGGGATTGGTGGTTGGTCCTGGGGGTAATCTTAGCGCCCGTTCCGAAGGAACGATGCTGCTTTCTCCGAGTGGTTATGCACTAGAGGATTTGGAGCCCGATGAATGGATTGCAATTGATATTGCGACTGGTGAGACACGTACCGGATCGACACGTCCTTCTTCCGAAGTATTAATGCACCTCTACAGTTATCGTGTAAATCCTGATATTCAGGCCATTGTGCATACACATCCGGCATACACCATCGCGCTAAGTCTCGTTTTCGATGAATTGCCACATTTGTTCCCTGATCAGTCCGCACTTGTAGGCGATATTGGCTTTGTCCCCTATGTTCTGCCAACGACCAAACTTCTTGCCGATGCGGTGGCTGCAAAGGTTGAAGAGCACACAGCGCTTATTCTGGTAAACCACGGGTTAGTGACCACAGGTAAAAACCTGCGCGAAGCCTACTACCGTACCCAGGTAGTGGAGGAAAGCGCCAAGGTGTATATGATCGCCAAGGCCACAGGGGAGCCCAAAGTGCTTACTGCGGAAGAATACAAAGAGATTCAGTCTCTTGAAAGTGAAGCCTACCGCGTGCAGCTATTGCAACAACTAAAGTCCTAAATCATTATAGTGAAGTGAGCGAGATAAAAATGCTTCTTCATCAATGTAAACCACTACTTTCAGCAAAACTTGGAGATTCAGTTTAAGCACAAAGGACCAAAATTTTTTTCGACAAGTATTGCATATCCCGAAATACCGAGTATAATACTGGGTAAATAGATGTAAAGGGGATGCAATAAACGATGAAAACACATGCTGAATTGAACTCACTTCTTGTTGACGATTATCTGGATCTCCTGAACATAGCGAAACAGCTGGGTGATGAGGAGTGGAAAGAGGCCATTCTGCAAGCATTGAAAGAAGAAGTGGATGCTAATCATCATCTGGATTCAACCGAGGTTAGACAGGATCTTTGGAGTCAATTTGAAGGTATTAACGAACAGATGCATGATCTGTTAATGCAACTCAAAAATGCCGAGGGTCCCGAAGAGAAAGAACAGATTATTGAAGCCATTTGGGGACTGAAAGTGGACCGACATGCCATTACTCGCAAACTTGAAACCATGAGCCGTGCTAGAGCTGGACATCAATAAAGCTCTAACGTTTATTATAAAAAAATAAAAACCCGCGTGCCGCCCTATGGAATTAATATTCCATGGGTTGGCGCGCGGGTTTTGTGTTTGTTGCTACTTGTTCTATTTAAGCATTAAAACTGTTTGGCGAGCGTACGTGCCTCATCTATGGCTTGCTGTTTGATTTCTTCAGCGCGTTCCTTGTACTGGTTATGTCCTTCCACAAAAATCCCCTCAAGCTTCGGAACACCCAAGAAAGACATAATGATACTCAAATACCGATGGCCGGATTCCATTTGGGCCGCAGGTCCTTCAGAATAAATGCCGCCACGGGCCTGAATATGCAGTGCCTTTTTGTTGGAAAGCAATCCGACCGGGCCCTGCTCCGTATAGCGGAACGTTTTGCCAGCCACGCAGATGGAGTCAATATACGCCTTCATAATTGGAGGAAAGGAGAAGTTCCACATCGGTGTCACAAAAACATATTTGTCAGCAGAAGCGAATTGGTCGGATAATTCATTCAAACGTTGGACTTTGGCCTGTTCTCCAGAAGTCAATTCGCTACCCGATTGAAGTTTACCCCATCCACTGAACACATCAGCATCAATATGAGGAATATCTGAGCGATACAGATCCAGATGAATGACCTCATCCGAAGGGTTTCTTTCACGATATGCATCAACAAACGCTTTAACTGCTGCCATGCTGAAGAACGTTTCATGATCATGAGGATGGGCAGTAATATACAATAATGTAGACATGGGGTTCTTCCTCTCTATGATGTTTTTGCCCCAAGGGGCTCACATTATCAAGCGACCGATGTAGTATGCATCGTTAGTAACGTTTTATACCTGGATAGTGACCTGGTACTCAATCATGTATAATATAATGGTGTAGGTGAAATCGAACGATAACAGGAATGAGTGAGATGAGCGCATATGGGAATGGATCTGGAGAAGCAACGATTAAGCATTGAAGCAGCGAAATTGTATTATCAGTCGGATTACAGCCAGCAGGATATTGCGGTCAGGCTGGGTGTGTCACGTCCAACCGTATCGCGGTTACTTCAGTATGCGAAAGATCGCGGTTACGTTCGCATTGAAATTATGGACCCGCTGGAGGATATCGACATTATCGCCGGGGAGCTCAAGTCCAAGTATAATCTGGATACTGCGCTTGTTTGTTTTGCCCCGTTGAAGAGTGATGAAGAAATTTTGAAACATATTAGCAAGAGAGCAGCAGATTACTTACAGGATACGGTGCAGGATGCGGATATTATTGGCGTAACCTGGGGGACAACGATGAACGCCGTAGCCCGTCAGCTTCGTCCCAAGCAAGTTAAAGGCGTGGAAGTGGTTCAACTTAAGGGAGGCGTAAGCCATTCCCATGTGAATACGTATGCGGCAGAAATTGTTCATTTATTTGCGGAAGCGTTCCATACAGTTCCCCGATATTTGCCTTTGCCGGTGATTTTCGACAATATTGAAGTTAAAAAAATGGTGGAAGCAGACCGACATATTGGCAGAATTGTTGAGCTTGGCCGACAGGCGAATATTGCCATGTTTACGGTAGGTACTGTGAAGGAAGATGCACTTTTGTTCAGGCTGGGGTATTTTAATGATGAAGAACAGCAATTGCTGATGCATTCCGGTGCAGGTGACATTTGTTCACGTTTTTTTGATGCCGAGGGCCGGTTGATCAGTGAAGAAATTAACAACAGAACCGTCGGAATTGATCTGGCCGAGCTGCGAAATAAGGAGAAATCCATTCTCGTGGCCGGGGGAAAGCGCAAAATAGAAGCCATTCATGCTGCGCTCAAAGGTCATTACGCCAACATTTTGGTAACAGATCAATACACAGCTCAGGCTCTGCTCCGATTATAATTCATTGGATGACAACATCTGCCACGCGACATGGGCGGATGTTTTGCTTTCTTAGACAAAAGCTATATTGTACGATTTCTTCCCGGTAGGGAAGTCTTTTGTTTAATGAAGTTTTCATGGAATGTATTAAGATTTCAACAATGAACAAAAGTTCATATTGATTTTTACATATGTTCATGATAGGGTAAGGATATAGAAAATAACTAGTTCAGATAAGGGGAGATTCAAATGACTACACCACAATTAGCCAAAATGATAGATCATACCTTGCTTCGTGCAGATGCAACACAAAGTGAAATGGCCAAATTGACCGAAGAAGCGAAACAATATCAGTTTGCTTCTGTATGTGTTAACCCGGGCTGGGTAGCTTATGCTGCTGAACAACTTCAAGGAACTGGCGTAGATATTTGTACTGTTATCGGTTTCCCTCTGGGAGCTTCCACTTCCGAAACCAAAGTGTTCGAAACCAAAGACGCTATCTCCAAAGGTGCTACTGAAGTGGATATGGTCATCAACATTAGTGCGATGAAAGACGGCAAAGATGACGTTGTGGAACAGGATATCCGTGCAGTTGTTGAAGCAGCAGCGGGTAAAGCTTTGGTGAAAGTCATTATTGAAACTTGTCTGTTGACGGATGAAGAGAAAGTACGTGCATGTCAGGCAGCAGTAAAAGCTGGAGCTGACTTTGTCAAAACGTCCACAGGCTTCTCTACGGGTGGAGCAACGCCAGAAGATATCGCTTTGATGCGTCGTACAGTTGGTCCAGATGTGGGTGTTAAAGCTTCTGGCGGCGTGCGCAGCCTGGAAGATATGCAAAAAATGATCGATGCAGGAGCAACTCGCATTGGCGCAAGTTCCGGTGTGAAAATCATGCAAGGCGAACAATCTACATCTAATTATTAATTCGTGAGTAACTTAGCACGATAAATTCCAGCAGATGGAATGCTTGGATGATTTAAAAGGTAACTTGTTCTTCATATCTCGCTTTGGACGGATGTGGAGAACAAGTTTTAAATCTGATCCTGATTTTCCTTTTCCATTTTTTGATTATAACTGTATCACAAAAGACCGAATTTATTGTAAGCGCTTCAACCGTTTTCTGAAAGGTTAATTCTTCACATTTATGGGAAACCTTTGAGCTGAATGAACATCCGGCTTAACTACCTTCAAAGGAGAGATAGAATGAAATTCCTAATTGCCCTTCTTGGTATACTTGTTGTATTTGGACTAGCTTATCTAGTCAGCAACGGTAAGAAGAAGATCCGATATCGTCCACTAATTATCATGATTGTTCTGCAAGTTATATTGGGATACGCATTGTTAAACACAGGAGTGGGTACCTTTTTGATTAGCGGTTTCGCGAACGTATTTGAAAGTTTGCTTGGCTATGCGAATGACGGTATTTCGTTTGTATTCGGTGGCTTGACTACCGTTGGTGCAGACAGTGGGGGCGCGCCATTCTTCCTCAGTGTATTGATGCCAATCGTTGTCATCTCAGCGCTCATTGGTATATTGCAGTATATCCGAATCTTGCCTTTTGTTATAAAATATATTGGTCTGGTATTAAGCAAAGTCAACGGAATGGGCAAACTGGAATCATATAACGCGGTTGCTTCGGCTGTTTTGGGGCAATCTGAAGTGTTCATTTCTGTGAAGAAACAAATTGGGTTGCTGCCAAAACATCGGCTATACACCTTGTGTGCTTCGGCGATGTCCACAGTATCGATGTCGATTGTCGGTGCCTATATGTCCATGATTGATCCGAAATATGTGGTTACGGCACTTGTGCTGAACCTGTTTGGCGGTTTTATCATCGCTTCCATCGTGAATCCGTATGAGGTTACCGAGGAAGAAGATATATTGGAAGTACAGGAAGAGGAGAAACAATCCTTCTTCGAAATGCTGGGCGAGTACATTTTGGATGGTTTCAAAGTTGCAATCGTTGTAGCAGCGATGTTGATCGGTTTTGTGGCTTTGATCGCACTTGTTAACGGGATCTTTAGTGCAGTACTCGGTATTTCGTTCCAGGAACTGCTTGGTTATGTGTTTGCACCATTTGCCTTCATTATGGGTGTTCCTTGGAAAGAAGCGATTCAAGCGGGAAGTATTATGGCTACCAAAATGGTATCCAACGAATTCGTTGCCATGCTTGATCTGACCAAACAGACTACATTGTCTGCCAGAACAACAGGGATCGTATCCGTCTTCCTCGTATCGTTCGCCAACTTCTCTTCGATCGGTATTATTGCCGGTGCGGTGAAGGGACTTCATGAGAAACAAGGTAACGTGGTGGCCCGCTTCGGTCTGAAACTGCTTTACGGTGCATCGCTTGTCAGCGTGCTGTCTGCGATCATCGCCGGACTGTTCTTGTAAAGCCGGATTATTGGAAGGAGTGCTTAAGTTATGTCAACATTCAAAAGAGTACATCTAATCGTTATGGATTCAGTGGGAATCGGTGAAGCGCCGGATGCGGCAGAATTCGATGATTTCGATGTCGACACCTTTGGTCACATTGCACGTGAACGCGGAGGGCTGAAAATGCCTCATATGGCCAGTCTTGGACTGTCCAATATCAAGGAAATTGAGGGTGTCCCTGTAGCGGATGCACCAAAAGCCTTTTATACCAAGATGCAGGAAGCATCCAGAGGGAAAGACACCATGACGGGTCACTGGGAACTGATGGGCCTGTACATTGATACTCCTTTCCGTGTTTTCGCAGACGGATTCCCGGATGAATTGATTCAGCGCATTGAGGAAAAAACAGGCCGCAAGGTGATCGGGAACAAACCGGCCAGCGGCACGGAAATCATCGATGAATTGGGCGAAGAGCATGTGAAAACAGGTGCCCTGATTATATATACATCCGCAGATTCGGTTCTGCAAATTGCAGCTCATGAGGATGTTGTTCCACTGAAAGAATTGTATGAAATCTGTGAGTTCTGTCGTGAGATTACTCTCGACGATCCGTACATGCTGGGCCGCATTATTGCCCGTCCGTTTGTAGGAGAAGTGGGTAACTTCAAGCGTACAGCTAACCGTCATGATTACGCACTTAAACCGTTTGGCCGTACCGTGATGAATGAACTCAAAGATGGTGGATTTGATGTAATCGCTTTGGGTAAGATCGCAGATATCTACGATGGAGAAGGCGTAACGAAATCTGTACGTACCGTTTCCAACATGGATGGCATGGACAAACTGTCCGAAACAATGGATGAAGCGTTCACTGGACTCAGCTTCCTGAACTTGGTTGACTTCGATGCCTTGTTCGGACACCGTCGTGATCCACAAGGCTACGCTCAAGCACTGGAAGAGTATGATGCTCGTCTGCCTGAGATTTTTAGCAAAATGACGGACGAGGATCTGCTGCTCATCACAGCTGACCATGGTAATGACCCAACCTATCGTGGCACGGACCATACCCGTGAGTATGTTCCGCTGCTTGTGTACTCTCCGCGCTTCAGCGAGGGTAAAAAGCTTGAACTGCGCAGCACGTTTGCAGACGTTGGTGCAACAGTAGCTGAGAACTTCGGCGTGAAACTGCCGGAATACGGTACAAGCTTCCTGAAGGATTTGAAGTAGTCCGAATTCTTATCTTTAACTGAACTTGGGGAAAGCTTTATTTTCTTAGAACATAAAATTGGACAGGATAACCATTGGAGCAGCTTCTGCTGCTCCGGTCCCTGGCCTTCATTCAAACTGATGGATAACTGGAGGAGATTTAATCATGAGTACACATATTGGAGCTAAACCCGGAGATATCGCAGAAACAATCCTTTTGCCAGGGGACCCGTTGCGTGCAAAATTTATTGCGGATACGTACCTTGAAGATGTCGTTTGTTACAATGAGGTTCGCGGAATGCTCGGGTTCACGGGTACATATCAAGGACACCGCATCTCGGTGCAAGGCTCGGGCATGGGGATTCCATCGTTCAGCATCTATGCCAACGAATTGATCAGCGAATATGGCGTGAAAAACCTGATTCGTGTAGGAACTTGCGGAGGCATGCAAGAGCACGTACGTGTTCGGGATGTTATCCTTGCTCAAGCTTCATGTACCGATTCCAGCATGAACAAACTTGTATTTGGTGGATATGATTTTTCCCCAATCGCGACGTTCTCCCTGCTGAAAGAAGCCTATGACCGTGCAACGGCTAAAGGCATGAAAATCCATGTCGGTAACGTATTCAGCTCTGATTCCTTCTATCGTGACGACCGTTCCGTGACTGAGAAATTGATGCAGCACGGCGTACTGGGCGTTGAGATGGAAACAACAGCACTGTACACACTCGCTGCCAAATTTGGCGTAAATGCACTGACCATCCTTACTGTAAGTGATCACTTGCTGACAGGTGAAGAAACTACAGCCGAAGAACGCCAAAAAACGTTCAACGACATGATGGTGGTAGCACTGGAAACAGCAATCACACTGTAATTGTTGCATTTTATATTCAATAATCAATTGATTTTGATCGAAACTTTTGTTCCACGAGCGTAGTGAAGGAAACGGAATCGATTCTGAAGAAGCAACGCGTTCGCCTTTGTCTCCAAGTTTCCAAATTACAAAAACCATAAAATTTACACGATAACGAAGAGGGCAGAAAAAACCTGAAGAAGCGAAGCGTCCGCCTTTATCACCGGATTTTCCCTTTATAAAAGGGAATCAGAAAAATCTGGGGATAACAGCGGTTGGAAGGTTGTTCTGCCATCGGAGTGACCCGTGTAAAACACCCACAACGAAGGAGAGATCATCATGAGAATGGTAGACATTATTGCTAAGAAGCGCGACGGAAAAGAACTGACAACAGCTGAGATTGATTTTGTTGTTCAAGGATATACACAAGGAGAAATCCCGGATTACCAAGTCAGCGCTTGGGCGATGGCCATATTCTTTAAGGATATGACAGACAAGGAACGCGCAGATTTGACCATGTCCATGGTGAACTCGGGCGAGACGATTGATCTGTCCGCAATTGAAGGCATCAAGGTAGACAAGCACTCCACGGGAGGCGTGGGCGATACCACAACACTGGTACTGGCACCACTCGTTGCAGCTCTCGATGTTCCTGTTGCCAAAATGTCCGGACGTGGATTGGGTCACACTGGTGGTACAACAGACAAACTGGAATCCGTTGCAGGCTTCCATGTAGAGCTGGAGAAAGAAGAGTTCATCCGACTCGTTAACGAACATAAAGTCGCGGTTATCGGTCAAAGTGGCAACCTCACACCGGCAGACAAAAAGCTCTATGCTTTGCGTGATGTTACAGCTACCGTTAACTCCATCCCACTGATCGCCAGTTCCATCATGAGTAAGAAAATTGCAGCAGGTGCCGATGCCATCGTACTGGATGTCAAAACAGGTGCTGGTGCATTCATGAAGACTACGGAAGATGCAAAAGAACTGGCACATGCCATGGTAAGCATCGGTAACAATGTAGGCCGCAAAACGATGGCTGTCATTTCCGATATGTCCCAACCACTGGGTCTGGCTATCGGTAACGCACTTGAAGTGAAAGAAGCCATTCTCACGCTGCAAGGTAAAGGACCGAAAGATCTGGAAGAACTCTGTCTGGCACTTGGACGTCAAATGGTATTCCTTGCTGGCAAAGCAGACTCCCTGGAGCATGCTGAGGAGAAATTGAGAGAAGTGATCCAGAACGGTAAAGCGCTGGAGAAATTCAAGGACTTCCTGGCAAACCAAGGCGGAGACGCTTCAGTTGTAGATCATCCGGATCGCTTGCCACAAGCGAAATATCTGGTTGAAGTACCAGCGGATAAAGACGGATATGTAGCTGGGATCGTCGCTGACGAAATCGGTACTGCTGCAATGCTGCTCGGCGCAGGCCGTGCAACGAAGGAATCCGAGATCGACCTCGCTGTGGGCTTGATGCTGAACAAAAAAGTGGGTGACCAGGTTAAAGCTGGCGAATCCCTCGTAACCATCCATGCCAATCGTGAAGACGTGGCAGACGTGATCGCGAAGATCAAAGAAAACATTACAATTTCGGATCATGCCGATGCACCTGTGCTGGTACATGATATCGTAACGGAATAATTTACAAGTCAGACAAGATCTAATCTCATGTCTGAATGAAATTTCAAAGACCCGAAGCTATGCTTCCTTAGCTTCGGGTCTTTTCTCATTTGTCCTTTAACTTATCATATGCCATAACGGAATCTGCATTGGTATAAATATATGGTGTGGAGGGTTGATCGACAGGTGTTACCTTTGTTGCACGAATCTCAATGGTGTCTTCGCCGTTCACTTGAGCCGATCCTATTGTGCCATCAATTTGTACCCAACTGTCTGTAGGGAAGCTGTCTGCATTCGGGACATGAATCATCACACCAAAGGGTGCCGCGTCTGCAGGGCAGCACATGACCAGAAATCGTCCTAATGCAAAATGCGATTCATGATCCATACTTTTATCCCGGTATACAAATCCGGTAAGGGAGATAGCCTTGCCTGCAAATTGCTGTTGGAACATATCAATGGAACCCAATGTCTCGGAGAAGATTTCGGGATATACCTTGATGACCGATTCCGCATATAACTTCTCTGCCAGTTCAGCAAATTCACGACTGTACTCATCCGGGGGTACGAATTGTACTTTCGCGGCAGACACAGATGATTCAACAGTCGTTGTTTTTTTTGAAAGATCCTTAACGTCCAGTTCTGCTGCATCAGGCAAAGGCTCTTTTCGACGAATCTCTGGAGTTCCATAGGATAGTGACATACCTTTTTGACTGGCCATGGAACTACCTAACGCATGATCGGGCAAAAGAAAACCTAAGATTAATGGAATGGCAATCAAGCCATAAATCAGTGAGCTGCGTATCCATCCCGAAGGAGGCGGGTGCTCACAATCACAATGGAGCTGACTATTGCCAAACAGTCCGTGCCAGGCCATGATAGCAGCAATAAACAAAAAGGGAACAGGGCAGCAGAGAAGCAATCGTTGCATTGTTGGTGCCAGATAATAATGAAGAGAATCGCTTGAATTCAAATGAATGATGTATACAGCCAATCCGCCGATCCACAGCGCACGAATTAGGTTATGCCATTGGATAGGGCGAGATTTTGAAACAGGAGCTTTGGACATCGTATAACCAGGATGGTTCATGTAATTAATCACCTCTTTTGATCAAATCGTGACTTCGTGAATGCTTTCCCGGATAGGCGGGATTAAACATTCTCTTATATGCTCATGCCAAAAGGTTAATCAACCACGACCCGGCGAAAACCAATATAATAATGGCCAGACTCAAACCAATAACGAACCGGGTGCGGAAGGTGGAGAGCAGCATCAGTGTGCTTTTGAAATCAAGCATTGGACCGAGGACGAGAAAGGATAACAGTGGCCCTAACGCAAAAGTGTGAGAGAAGGCAGAGGCTACGAAAGCATCGGATGTCGAGCAGAGAGACAATACATACGCAAAGCCCATCATAAACGCATAAGAGGCGACAGGCCCGTTACCCAAAGAGATGAGATCACTGCGGCTGATAAAAGTCTGAATGCAAGCTGTAATGAGAGCGCCAATCACCAAATATTTGCTCATATCGACGAATTCGTCACCGGCATGGATGAAAAAGCTGCGCCAGTTTTTGTCATGAACATGATCATGATCATGTTCGGCTGAATGTGAATGAGGCTTTGCCATTTTAAATCCCGGATGAGTTTGCACGATGGCTGATTCACGTCGTTTTGACATTTTCAAAGGATTATGATGAACGAACATATACGTTAACATCCCAATACAGGCAGCTACGGCAAAAGAAAGCAACATACGGGCAATCACAATTTCCGGGTGGGACGGAAATGCAAGCAAGGTTGCTGTAAATACAATTGGATTTACGACAGGACCACTTAGAATAAACGTGACCGCTATGTAGGCGGGCATGCCTTTGTTCATTAATCGGCGGACAACCGGAATCATGCCGCATTCACAGATGGGGAAGATAATACCCAGCAGACCCGCTACCAGAACACCACCAATGGGGTTTTTGGGAGTTAGTCTTCTCACCATTTCTTCAGATACAAACCATTGCATAAATGAAGATAATAACACCCCTATGAGCAGAAATGGAGCCGCTTCGAGAAAAATACTTATGAATATGGTTTTCATATTTTGCAAGGCTTCGCTGTTCCATGCCTCATGCAGATCGGGAGCCATCGTAATCAATACGGGAACAAGAAATGCACAGGGTATAAGGAATGACAGGAGCTTTAGATTAGCTGCCATTTTCATGGGATAGACCTCCAGAACCGGGACTTTGGTAAAATATATGCTTGTACCGTCCGCATCATACTCGTTCACTTTAATTAATCAACATTCTTACGATTTAGATGTCTGAGGATGCCAACATGTTGACAAAAGAAACAAGGATCAGGTATAGTTTGAGTTATTAATCGTAATTATTACTATTAAGTAATTGTTACATTCAGCCTATGGGTCGAGTGGAAGCTACATAGCATTCAGTCATTCGTTTTGAGAGGATAACTAGAAGGGAGTCATTGAAATGACAGAACAACAGGTACAACCCCGAGTTCCGGTGACCGTATTAAGTGGATATCTGGGTGCAGGCAAAACGACATTGCTTAATCATGTACTCCATAATCGGGAGGGCATGCGAGTTGCTGTAATTGTAAATGACCTCAGTGAAGTTAATATTGACGCTGGCTTGATCCGGGATGGAGGTGGATTGTCACGCATTGATGAGAAACTAGTGGAGATGTCCAATGGCTGCATCTGCTGCACGCTGCGTGAGGATTTGCTGAAAGAGGTAGAGCGGCTTGCGCTAGACGGTTCTTTTGATTACATACTGATTGAATCTACAGGCATTGGAGAGCCTGTGCCCGTTGCCCAGACATTTACGTACATTGACGAAGAACTTGGGATTGATTTAACGAAATTTACGCGGCTCGATACGATGGTAACGGTAGTGGACGCTGCCCAGTTCTGGCGCGATTTCTATTCCAAAGAAACGTTAAGGGATCGGGGGCAGGAAGCCGGAGAGGACGATGTACGGGGAATCGTTCATCTGCTGACAGATCAGGTTGAATTCTGTGATGTGCTGATTTTGAACAAGTGTGACCTGGTATCGGAAGACGAGCTGATCAAGCTTGAGAAAGCGCTACATGCGATGCAGCCGGAGGCCCGACTCATTCGTACAACCCATGGACAGATTGACCCACGGGAGATACTGAATACCGGACGGTTTGATTTTGAAAAAGCAAGCCAGTCTGCGGGCTGGATCCGCGAATTAATGAAGGAAGAACATACACCCGAGACAGAGGAATATGGCATTCACTCGTTTGTGTACCACCGGAAACGACCGTTTCATCCGGAACGTTTGCTGCGCTGGATTGCGAAGTGGCCTGAAAGTATCGTACGTTCCAAAGGCTTAATGTGGCTGGCTACACGTAATCATATGGCGGTATCTTTCAGTCATGCAGGAACATCCAAGCAGTTGGGGCCTGCCGGATTATGGGTGGGTGCGATGAGTGAAGAAGAGCGACAAATGCATTTTGGTGATACACTTCCACCTATTCCGGATTGGGATGAGCAGTGGGGAGATCGGGTAACGAAACTGGTGTTCATCGGGATAGACATGGACCGCGTGGAGATCGAACGAACGCTGGATGAGACACTTCTTACAGAAGAAGAAATGCTGATGAATTGGCGAGAATTAAAAGATCCATTTCCAGCATGGAGTTAAAGTGAAAAGAAAAAGATCTTTAAGTGCAATCGTGCACCTAAAGATCAATGATTTGGGTTAAAGGATTTTAGTTAAAGTACAAATCTCCGAGATAAAAGTCGCCGTTGCCGCTTTTTTGAGGACTAAACACAAAGGAAAGATACACACCAAAGGAACCCGTCCACCCTTGTGGATAATAGATGGCTTTGTAACTTTGGCTTATTTTGGTTTTGTCATTCATTGAAATCACTTTAAAATCAGCTGATTTGACGTTAATCAATTGATCTGCATATTTGGTCAGTGTTTTTTTATCATTTGCTGCAATGATACCTTTAACTTTAGTCTTGAATTTATCTTTTTGATACTGCTTGCCTCGATCAAAAAAGTCAATCTCGGCATTTTCAATGACTTTGTCATCTATGTATTTATCGAACTCACTAGTACTGCCCGTTTTAAGTGCTTTACCATACATTTTAATCAGTGCTAAAGATTCTTTTTGCAATTTGGCTATCATCTGAGCCTCAGTTCCAGTCATCTTGATTGATCCTGAAGTGCTCGAACTACTTGGTTTACTTGAATCTTCAGAACCTTTAGTACCGGTACTGCTGCTATTATTACTTGAACTACTAGAGTTACCGCTACCTGAATTAGTAATACTTACAACTTTGTTGCTAACATTCAGAGATACGTTGGCTCCCAATGCTTCTGCTGTGGTACTTACAGGCAAGTAAACATCACCGTCATAAACTAGTGCATTCAGTTTGTCTCCAGCTTCATTCTTTGGTGTCCAAGACAAACCGTTTACTTTAAAGCTAATATTGCTGTCGAGTGCTGCTTCAATATCCTGAATTCCGTTTGAAGCTGCCACACCCAGGGCACCGAAAGCCAAACTGCATGCTACTAATGACCCAATAAAAGTTGATTTTTTGATCTTCATCTAGTTCCTCCGTAGGTGAAAGTATAATGATACCCCAGCAGTATATCATATGAAATTATAATGTGCATACAAATTTTTACTATAGCAGAAATGGAGTTGACAAAAGAATAAGCATGGGCTAATATCATTAAACAGTAATCATTACGATTAGAAAAATTGAAGGAGGCCATATCCATGAGAGTCATTGTAACTTTAGCCTGCACCGAGTGCGGAGATCGCAACTATACAACAACCAAGAACAAGCGTAACCATCCAGAACGGATCGAATTGAAGAAGTATTCTCCACGATTGAAGAAGATGACGATTCACCGGGAAACAAGATAAATTTTTTTGTCATTTTTACATCGTAATATTTACGAAAAGAGGAAAAACCATGATTTTATCTTCCATGCGTGATGTGGTATTCGGATACGGCAAAGAGCCTGTCATTGACCAACTGTCGCTGGATATCCATGTTGGGGAGTTCGTGGGCATTACAGGACCCAATGGTTCTGCGAAAACAACTATCCTGAAATTGCTGCTGGGGCTGTTACAGCCCTGGAGCGGCACGGTACATATGGATGCACAGTCCGTACGTGGCAGCAAGCTGAACATCGGGTATGTACCCCAACAGGTCGCATCGTTCAATAGTGGATTTCCCAGTACGGTGATCGAACTGGTGCGATCCGGATGTTACCGTAAGCTCGGCTTGTTCCGCAGATTCACTTCCGAGCAGGAAGCTGTTGTGGAACGCAGCTTGCGGGAAGTTGGCATGTGGGAATACCGCAACGCCCGAGTTGGTGAACTGTCGGGTGGACAAAAGCAGCGAATCTGCATTGCCAGAGCCTTGGCAGGCGAGCCTCAGGTTCTCGTGCTGGATGAGCCGACTACTGGGATGGATCGGCGCAGCCGTGAAGGGTTCTATGATCTGATGCGCCACTATGCTGATGTCCATGGACTGACCATTATTATGGTAACCCACGGACTGGAAGAGATGGGCGATCGATTGGACCGAACCATTACCCTGGAACGGCAAGAAAGTGAGGAATGGCAGTGTTTGAGTACGAATTCATGCAGCGTGCCTTCTGGGCAGGCGGACTGATTGGAGTCATTGCTCCGATTCTGGGAGTATATCTGATGCTTCGACGCCAGGTGCTGATGGCGGATACGTTATCCCATGTTTCACTGGCTGGAGTTGCCCTGGGTTCCGTGATGAACCTGGATCCGGTAATCTGTGGATTTGCGATTGCGATTATCGGTGCATTGCTGGTGGAACAACTCCGGCGAAATTACCTGACGTATAGCGAGGTCCCTGTAGCGATCATTATGACATCTGGGCTTGCCCTTGCTGTGGTACTCATGAGTCTGAAAACGAGTCTGTCCAAGACATTTAGCTCTTACCTGTTCGGTTCCATCGTTGCAGTTAGTGATATGCAGTTGTGGATTATGGCAGCTGTGTGTGTTATCGGTCTGATTTTTTTCATCGTGCTCAGAAGACCATTGTACAATTTCACGTTTGATGAAGAGACAGCTTCCATCGGAGGTATTCAGGTTAAAGGTTTATCATTTGCATTTGCCGTTCTGACAGGAATGACCGTTGCTTCAGCCATGCCGATTGTCGGCGTGTTGCTCGTGTCCGCATTAATTGTGCTTCCAGCTGCCCTCGCACTGAGATTGTCACGCAGTTTTGCAGCAGCGATTGTTATCGCCGTCGTTACCGGATTAATCGGTATTTTTAGTGGATTGACCACCTCTTACCATTTAAACACACCACCGGGAGGAACCATTGCTCTCATCCTGCTGGTCTTTCTATTGATTGGAATATCAGCTCAAAAGCTGATTGCAAGATATAACCGTAAACGCCATCGCAAAGCGAGAAAACAACAACGCGCAACGCTATTCATACATTCAAGGGAGAATACACGACATGAAACTTAATAAAAGATCAGCACTAGCACTGTTATTCAGCCTTACACTCATCGTCTCCGGTTGTGGACAGAACCAGTCTGCTTCCGATTCCAGTACCAACTCGGCTAACACGCCAGCTTCGGCGGAGACCGAAGAGGCCAAACTAAACGTTGAAGTCAGCTTTTATCCAATGTATGAGTTCACCAAAAATGTTGCAGGCGATCTGGCTAATGTTCATACACTCGTTCCTGCAGGTATGGAGCCGCATGACTGGGAGCCGACACCACAGGATATTGCAAGCATCGAGAAAGCGGATGTGCTTGTCTATAATGGGGCGGGTATGGAATCCTGGATCGATCAAGTTACGGACAGTCTCGCCAATGCCAAACTCATTCAAGTGGAAGCGAGCCATGGAATTGATCTGCTGGAAGGCTCAGAAGAAGATGAGCATGAACATGCCGACACAACAGACACCGATGATCATGCGGATGACGCCACAACAGAGGAGCATGATCATGATTCAAAAGCAGAAGAGGCACATACACATGACCACGATCACGGCGGACTTGATCCCCACGTGTGGCTGTCACCTGCACTTGCCGTGAAAGAAGTACGAAATATCGAGGCTGGATTGGCACAGGCTGCACCGGAACATGTGGAGCAATTTAAGCAAAATGCCGACGCCTACGTTGCCAAACTGGAAACACTGGATCAGGATTTCAAAGCGGCTGTAACGGACAGCAAACGTAAAGATTTCATCACACAGCATGCTGCATTCGCCTATCTTGCACAGGAATATGGTCTGCAGCAAGTACCGATTGCCGGGCTGTCTCCAGAACAAGAGCCTTCCGCAGCGCAAATGGCCGCCGTTATTGATTTTGCCAAGGAGCATCAGGTGAAGACGATTTTCTTCGAAACGTTGGTTTCATCCAAAGTGTCAGAGACCATCGCCAATGAAGTAGGGGCCAAAACGGCCGTGTTAAACCCGATCGAAGGGTTGACGGAAGAGGAAATCGCGGCAGGAATGGACTACATCGGTGTAATGCGGCAGAATTTGGAGGCGCTGAAACTGGCCCTGAATGAATAGCACGTTATGCTTCAGTAACAAGCTGAATTGACAAAAAAGATAATCCATTTGATGCCTGTCATCGAAAAAGGTACAATAATACAACATGCTGAGGAATGGCTGTGCCATTCCTTTGCCTTTTGCCACGCAGAGAGCACAGGGATGTGCTCTTTTCGTTGTTCAAGGTGACGGAGATTATGCGGGGAACGGGAGGAAATGTAATGGATTTACCTGAAGAACAGGAAGTGCTGTTAAGCCAGCAGCCTGCCCATCTATGGAGAAGACGCAAACTGGAGTTAATGCAGTGGACGGAACGCGAGAAGCAGACGATGGTAGCGAAGAGAACGGAGATTTGGAATGATGTTGAAGTGGATGCTGAGCTTGTCGATGCCTTGACTTTGCTTCACAGAGCAGGTGTACGTACCGAGTTTTCTTGCGCTGGTGTAAGCCCACTCGATGAACCGGTGGATCATTCTCTTTATGCTTATGTTACACTTGTACAAAATGAGGCAGCCGATCGATTTGTGACTTATGCTCTGACGCAGATGCGCAACAGATTGCTGGTTACACTGGAGACAGGAACGGGGCGTTATGATCTGTCTTCTTTTTTCATCGGACATAATCGGAGTTTCTGCTGGTGGATACAATATTGCGCCGCACATTTCATGGATCGAAACGAACACAGTGTAGCCACGTAATATAGGGATAGACATTTTTACTCGGAGGCAAGGGAGGTAGGACCGTATTGAATAAATGGCTCAAAACCATACTGTTTCTGATGGGTTCAGCGATACTGACCCGCTTTATCCCGTTTTCTTCATTGTTCCGTAACCTGGATACGATGATTCACGAATTCGGCCATGCGCTGATGACATTGGTGTTATCCGGCAAAGTATTGCGCATTGAATTATATGCTGATCACAGCGGCGTTACGTATTCATCCATGCTGACACCAGGCCGATCCATTTTGGTTTCCTTGGCTGGCTATGTTACTGCATCCCTCTTTGCTTGGTTGCTCTTCTATCTATACCGAAAAGGATGGCACATGTGGGGGCTTGGCATCATGACAGGTGTAGCTCTGGTGTCGCTTCTCTTCTATGTGAGGGGAGAGTTCGGCATGCTCTGGCTTACAGGCTTTAGTGCTCTGAGTATTGTGATCATGATTTTTGGCGCCAGAATCGCGAAATTCTATTATTTACTACTGGCTTTTCTTACACTGGAAGAGTCCGTAGTTAGTGCCATGTACGTTGGGCTTATGTCTTGGACACAGCCGTCCCGGGCGGGGGATGCGGCTAATCTGGCTCAGCAAACATTCCTCCCGGCGCTGTTCTGGGGAACGTTATTTGCACTGTTTGCACTGTGGTGTGCGAAGGGAGCACTTACGCTCTTTTTTCGAAAAGAAAGCACGCCAAGGCCGTCAACATCTCGTAGATTACGCGGGCGTAATGTTTAGAAAACAGAGAAGGCACTTCCTTTATTATTAAAGGAAAGTGCCTTTTTCGCATGGTCTCATGTTTAATCCCCAAGATTGTCCCATAGGACATAAAAATAATAAATCTCTGCCATGATCCCCTTATCATCCTTTGCAACAACGCCTCCCTCGATACGTGCAAGAGTACTCAATATTTCGTAAACCGTCTCACGTTCTACACTAAACTGAACCCGATTGACGATTCGATCCCAAGCCTTCATGGCATAATCCACCTGAGTTTTGGCTTCTGTCCAATTTTTGGCCTGTACTTCCTTCTCCAGCTTTTGTACAGACTCAAGCAAGCGGTCATTCGTTCCCATGGGCTTTTTGAGAAATGTACCGGTCGCAAGAATCGCGCAGAACAAAATGATCATGGAAATTGGAAGCACGTACAGCAACCAGAAACGAGTTTTCATTCAAACGCCTCCTGCAATGTAAATATGTATCAGAAAGGTCCCTCATAATCCCCCATATCGGTTTTCTCTGAAAAATGATCTTCAAAGAGATCGACATAAAGTTTGTCATTTGGCAAAATAGCGGCAAAGGCAATGTCCTGAATCGTGATTTTTTTCTTCTTCAATTGTTCACTGAGCCAGTTGATATCTTTGTTTCGTTCCTCAAGATTTTGTTTGATCAGAACACCGTCAATAATAATTTCGGTCATGAGCTTGCTCTTGGCAGGATGCATCTTCATGTCCTTCGCCGTAACCGGTTGATTCTCAGGCTTCAGGACAACGGACAGACTACCGTCCGGTTCAAGAATGGCATAGTCCAGTGTAGTAATGTCAAATACATCCTTTTGCCTCAGCATCATGGTTAGTTCGTCAAATTTCACACGCATTTTATGGAGATTTTGTTCAAGAATTTTACCATTCTGGATAACCAAAGTTGGATCGGAGTCCAACATTTTGGAGATGGTACGATTTTTCAACGTAATAAACTGAAAGACGATCGTCACCAAAGTGAAAATGGTTAAAGCGACAAAATGGATCCATCCTTTGGAAGACAAGTCGGTCGCAAATGTACCTGCGATGGAACCAATCGTAATGCCATTAATGTAATCAAAATACGTCAAGTTACCCATTTGCTGTTTGCCCAGTACCCTGGTATAGATGATCAGGGTCAGAAAGGCGAAAACTGATCGAACAGCTACGACCCACGTTTCTTCCATCATGTATGTATCACCTTCCTTCGATTACCCTACGAATTTGAAAACTTTAATTCTTAATCCATTCTTCAACTCAGCCAAGCTTTTTGGCTCAACTATAACAAGCTTTTCCTAGGCTGGTTGATCTTATTCTTGAACGCAAAAAACCGAAACCTGGATACGTGCTCCAGGCTTCGGTTAATTCAATACATATCTTCAATTCAGTCAATTCATGTAAAAGTAAAATAGAATAGAGGTCATACACCCGAGTAGGCCATAAAGCCGCCATCCACAGGAATAACCGTGCCTGTAACAAAACCGGACTGCCGTTCATCAGCCAGCCACATCAGCGTGCCCAGCAAATCTTCCGGTTTACCGAAGCGTCGCATGGGCGTGTGCGCAATGATTTTGCTTGAACGTTCGGTAGGGGAGCCATCCGGCTTCAGCAGCAGATTACGATTTTGTTCCGTCAGGAAGAACCCTGGTGCAATGGCGTTTACCCGGATTCCCGATTCTGCCAAATGTACGGCAAGCCATTGCGTGAAATTGTTGATCGCGGCTTTGGCTGCACTGTACGCAGGAACTTTGGTCATGGGCGAAGGGGCACTCATCGACGAAATATTAATGACGGTAGCTGGAACATTACGTTCAATCATTTGTCTTGCGAAAATCTGGGTAGGGATGAGCGACCCAACAAAATTCAGATCCATCACCTGACGGAACCCCTCTACACTTACATCAAAAAAAGTAGTGATATCGGGCTGCTCCAAATCTTCCTGTTTGAAAATTTCATTTGTGGTATTGGCGCTAGCATGGTTGCCACCTGCTCCGTTAATAAGGATGTCGCAGGGACCCAGCTTCTCCTGAACCACAGCTGCTGCCGCTATAACGCTATCGGCCTGGGTTACGTCACAAGCTACAGCGATTGCTTTCCCGCCTTGAGCCTCGATTGCTGCAACAACTTCTTCCCCTTTGGATACGGTCCGGTTCAGAATGGCTACACTTGCGCCATGCCGTGCGAGCTCTTCAGCCATAGAACGGCACAGGACACCTGCTCCGCCAGTAATTACGGCTGTTCTGCCTTCCAGACGGGTTGATCTTTCTTTGGCAAAATCATTCATGCTTTTGACCTCCTTTGCAGGGAATCCCAGACGCCCCACAGATACATAATTCCCAGAGCCCGATCATAGAGTCCATATCCCGGTCTGCATTGTTCACCCCAGAGATGACGTCCGTGGTCCGGTCGTGCATAACCTTCAAATCCAGTATCATGATAGGCCTCCACAACTCCTGCAATATCGACATTTCCATCCTGACTGCGGTGAGAGGTCTCGATAAAGTCACCATTATCGTAGATTTTGACATTACGAATATGCGCAAAAGGGATACGGTCCTTGAACTCGTGGATCATGCCGATAATATCATTATTCGGATTGGCCCCAAGTGAGCCGCTGCACAGAGTCACACTGTTGTAAGGGCTATCATACAGGTTCAGGTATCTGCGAACATTGTCTTGGCTCGTAATAATCTTCGGTAGACCAAAGATCGGCCATGGCGGATCATCCGGATGGATGGCCATTCGAATCCCTAATCGTTCAGCAGTGGGAATGATCTCCTGCAGGAAATAACGGGCGTGTTCCCACATATGGTCCTCTGTTACATCCTTATAGGCTTCGAACAGTCCTGTTAAATACTGCAACCGCTCCGGTTCCCAGCCAGGCATGGTTAAAGCTGAATTCTCGGTAATCCGGCGTACCAGTTCAAGAGGCTCAATATCGGCGAGTTTCTTGTGCTCGTAGAAGAGGGCAGTAGAGCCATCCTCCATCTCCTTATGCATATCGGTACGCAGCCAATCGAAGATCGGCATGAAGTTGTAACAGATGACTTTAACGCCTACCTGGGCAAGTTTTTCCATCGTTTTTTTGTAATTGTCTATATATTGGTCACGTGTAGGCAGCCCGAGCTTGATATCTTCATGGATATTCACACTTTCAACGACATCCAGATGCAGCCCGGCTTTGTCAGCAGCAGCTTTCACAGCCAAAATTTTATCCATCGGCCATTCCTCACCAGCCGGAACATCGTGCAGCGCCCATACAATACCTTCGACACCGGGAATCTGCCGGATGTGGTCAAGCGTTACGGTATCATTGCCTTCACCAAACCAGCGAAAAACCATTCTCATCACATTCACCTCATCAAGATTAGTCTAAAGAACAGGTAAATCCATCATCATTGAAAATAGGAAGGGTATGTATCCCGCAGGACAGCCAGATCCGTGACGGTTAAGTGCAGATGCTCCTGCATGATGTGCTCCGCCGTTCGGGCATCGTGCTCCTGTATGGCCTGAACCATGGATCGATGCTGCTCAAGCAGGTGATCCCATTGATGATCCGAAGACAGGCGGAGCATCCGGCTCCGGTTCAGATGCACGTTCATATGCTGGATCACGGACCAGGTATTACTTTTGTTGCAGCCTGCAAAGAGAGTACTATGGAATTCCTCATCCAATCCGAACATCCGTTCATCATCCGGTTTAAGTATGCATTCCTGCTGCTGTGCAAGATTATGCTGCAAAATCTTCATATGTTCATCCGGGAATTGCACACAGGCAAGCCGTATAACCGCACGCTCAAGCTGTTCACGCATGAATCGCGCTTCTTCCACGAGATCCACCTGAATCAGAGATACATAGGTACCCCGCTGCGGATAGACTTCCAGCAGACCTTCCTGCGCTAATCGGACAAAGCTTTCTCGAACAGGGGTCCGACTCACATTGAACTCAAGCGAGATCTCTTTCTCCGAGATGGCGGTACCGGGAGGCAGCTTCAAACTCAAAATCAACTGCTTCAACGTCGTGTAGACCGCCTCACGTGAAGAGAATGCCTGTTTGTTCAGCGAAGATGGGCTTATTAAGGATGATAATAAATCGGCTTTGGATGAAGACCTAGGGGGATATTCCATAACTTCAACTCCTTCAAAGACATACTACCATACTTGTATGGTAGTATGGAAGCGCTTTTATACAACTCATTATATAATTTATCGCGCATGGCTTGCTGTTAGCAGCTTCGAGGAGTAAAATATAGTCATTAGGTTTATATGTTTAAACTAATGGACGCTATAGGCATGATATCTACAGAACTTATTAGAGGTGAAACCATGGGACAAAAAGCATTATCCATTTTCCAAACCTGTATCCCTTTATTCCAGGTACTGAGCGACAACCACCGTCAGGCCATTTTACTTACTCTCAGCGAGAAGGGCAGCATGACGGTGAATGAAATTACAGAACAGTTCAGCCTATCCCGGCCTGCAATATCCCATCATCTCAAGCTGTTGCTTGAAAAGGGACTCATCTCCGTAGAGCAGAAGGGGACACAACGATATTATTCCGCTTCGTTAAAGTCCTCGGTGGAACTTTTGAAAGAACTGGTGGCCGCGATGGAAGAGGAGTGCTTATAGACAGGAGTAGATAGTATGCCTATGCATACAGGCGATTCGTTCGTAAGTTTAAACGGATCATCATTAACTCATAGAGGAGTTGGATTATGTGAGTACGATACAGGAATTAAGCGAAGATGATGTCGAAGAAATTTTACAGCAGCAAAGGCAATTTTTCCGCTCAGGGGCTACTCGTTCAGCCGAGGCTCGCATTGCGCATTTAACCCGCTTGAAACAGGCAATTCAAAAGTATGAGTCCCGTCTTACCGAGGCGCTCTACCAGGATTTGGGCAAGAGTGAGTTCGAATCGTATACAACGGAGATCGGGTTCATGCTGGATAGTATCACGCATACCATTCGGCAAGTGAAGAAATGGGTCAAACCGGTAAAAGTTAAAACCCAATTCGCGCTGATCGGTTCCAAAAGTTATATTATGCCTGAGCCTTATGGTGCGGTATTGATTATTGGGCCCTTTAACTATCCATTCCAGTTGTTAATTGAACCTCTGGTTGGCGCGTTGGCAGCGGGCAATACGGCAGTTCTCAAAGCATCTGAAAACACACCAGCCGTCTCCGCCGTTATTCGTGAGATGATAACCTCCATCTTCGAACCAAATTATGTCCACGTGGTTGAAGGAGCGAAAGACACCACCACGGCGCTTATTAACGCCCCATTTGACTATATTTTTTTTACAGGAAGTGTCCCGGTGGGCAAAATCGTCATGGAGGCTGCTGCCAAAAACCTTGTTCCAGTTACGCTGGAGCTTGGCGGTAAAAGTCCGGTTATTGTGGATAAGCATGCCGATCTAAGCGTCGCTGCACAGCGCATTATATGGGGAAAGCTGCTCAATACCGGTCAGACCTGCATCGCACCAGATTATCTGCTTGTACATGAACAGGTGAAAGATCCATTGATTGCCGAAATGAAAGCAGCGGTAGAGTCGTTCTTTGGTACAGATATCCAGCACAACAGAGACTATGGGCGAATCGTCAACAAGGCCCATTTCAAACGTCTCACGACCCTTATTGAACGCGATCAGGCTCATGTCATTTATGGGGGTCAATCCGATGAGGAAGATCGTTTTATTGAACCGACCTTTATTGATGCCGAATCGTGGGAAGCCGCTTCGATGGAGGACGAGATTTTTGGTCCGATTCTGCCGATTATCAGTTATACCCATATTGATGAGGCGATTGCAGGTATTGTAAAGCGACCCAAACCGCTGGCGCTCTATCTCTTTACATCGGATACACAGTTACAAGATCAAGTGATGCGAGAGGTTTCTTTTGGGGGCGGCTGTATTAACGATACGATTACCCATGTAGCCAATCCAAGGCTGCCGTTTGGAGGCGTGGGACATTCAGGTTTGGGCGCGTATCATGGGCGGTATAGTCTGGAGACCTTCTCTCATATGAAAAGTGTGCTTAAAAAGAGCACTAGATTAAACTTGTCGATTTTATATCCGCCGTATGATAACAAACTGAAGACGATTAAACGTCTGTTAAAATAAAAGAACCGACGTTTAACCATACAGCAATTAAGTTCTGGACTGGACTGATGTTGGATGAATGATACTCATTCGGGAGCAGGCTGCTCCTGTCTGTAGCATGTTGGGGAAACACCCGACCAGCGCTTGAATTGACGGCTGAAATGGGCAATATCTTTATAACCAAGCATGGTAGCAATGTTCTGAATCGACAGCTTGGGGTTACCTAGTAGAACTTTGGCTTCATGCAGAACCATTTCAGATAAATATACGCGCGGAGACTGACCATATACCTGTCGAAATACACGATTACAATGGGAGGAACTGATGCCCAGCTCTGCTGCAATATCATCAATGCCATAATGGCTATCGGACTCACGTCCTTGCTTGAATTGTTGGCTTACCAGCCCTTGCAGCCGATTACGAATCTGGTGAGCCAGCTCGATTTTCTCATATCCGTCCGTGAACAATTGAGCCGCTTCCTGAGAGACCGTTTCCCATAAATGTCCAAACAGTTCAAATACCGCCGATTGCAGCTGCATGCGTTGTACCATCGTACTCGCCGCCCGATTGTCAGCAGAAGACATTAATTTGCGAAGTACAGGCTCGATCTGGCGGGTAACCGGACTATCTGCATCGAACAAAACCTGCTTGATTCGTGCAAGCAAGGAGAGAAATAACTGATCATCAATATCAAAGTGCATGCAAAAATACGTAAAACCCTTGCCATTATGGCTCAGGCTGGAATGAATGCTTCCTGGAGGAATCAGGAGCAATTCGCCAGCCTTTTGAATATACAGCTTGCCATTCACAGTCATGTGTTGTTCGCCTTCCGTTACATAGTTCAGCTCATATTGCGGATGTTCATGCGCCGGATAATCCCAATTCGCCCCGACACTTCGCAAATGAATGGCGAACAGGTTTACCGTGGTTTGTACATCCGGGTAAAACACCTCATGCACACTTTCTCCCAAAGCGGGAGGCAAATAGGTGGAAGACATGGAAGGCCCCCTCGATCATTATAATATAGTGGAATCTATAGTTGCTTCTGAACGGAATGATGGAGATATGAATCGAAACAGATGTAACCGCTTTATTGTATTATAATCTATTAGCTTGATTTGGGTAAATATCCGATTGATTTGACCATGGTCTATGGTGGAATGCCCGTGGTAGGATGGGGCTAATGAAAACGTATGCAAACCATTTTGAGAGGGGTCATCGTTCATGAGCACTTCCAAATCCATCTTTTATAATGCCCATCACTCACCGATCGGGGCTTTTGCCAGCTTTACGCTTGGATACAAAGGAGCCAAAGGCGGACTAGGTCTGGAGCTTGGCAAGCCAGCAGATCAGAATGTATATATCGGTTTACAATCTCGTCATAGTGAGAACTACGAAGCTTTACCGTTTTTCGAGGCTGTTGAGGATGCGAGCGTTCGGTATGATGTAGAGAAAGTAGAGAATTCGGATTCTGATCTGACGTCATCGACTTCGGCGGAAACTGGTGCGAGCACGCCGGCGGCAGTTACAGCACAAACGTCACGTCCGCTGATTTCTGCGTTTCGCGATGAGGATATTACCCGTGAATTCACTTCGGGAACAGATACATGGACGGCCGGTGATCTGACTTTTCGTATTTACTCACCTGTGCGGCCTGTACCTGAACCATTGCGCGGCGAACGCGAAGCGTTAATGGATGCGCTTGTACCTGCAGTGCTGGTCGAGATGACGATTGATAACACGCAAGGACAGCAATCGCGTAAAGCATACTTTGGCTATCAGGGGAATGATCCTTACTCTGCCATGCGTATCATCGGAGGACCAGAGGGTGGAGCATTAACGGGTGTTGGACAAGGACGCCTAACCGCAATTTTGTCTGCGGATGAGGAACTATGGCCTGCTCGCGGGTTCACGCTGGAGAAGATATTGCAGGAGAAACATCGTGAGAACCTGGCTTTCGGATTGGGCGAAACAGCTGCGTTGTTGATGGAAGTTCCAGCCGGTGAGAAGCGTACGTATCAATTCGCCGTATGTTTCTATCGTGGTGGGATCGTTACTTCGGGTATGGACACGACCTACTGGTATACCCGTTATTTTGCGGATATCCTGGAAGCCGGGAAATATGCGCTTGACCGTTTCAGCGCGTTGACTGCTTCCTGTGCTGAAGTGGAACAACGTCTTGGCGTATCTGCTTTGAGTGAGGACCAGTCGTTTATGCTTGCCCATTCCATTCACAGCTACTATGCAAGTACACAGCTGCTGGATGCAGATGGCGAACCGTTCTGGATCGTAAATGAAGGCGAATACCGGATGATGAATACCCTGGATCTCACCGCAGATCAGCTGTATTTTGAGCTTGCTTTAAATCCTTGGACCGTGCGTAATGAGCTGGAGTGGTTTGTGAAACGGTACAGTTATACGGATCAAGTGCGATTCCCGGGCGATGAGAAGGAATATCCGGGCGGCATTACGTTCACGCATGATATTGGCGTAGCCAATGTATTCTCGCGTCCTGGACACTCCGCTTATGAACTGGTAGGCATTGATGACTGCTTCTCCCAAATGAGCCACGAGGAACTCGTGAACTGGCTATGCTGTGCGACTGTATATATTGAACAAACACAGGATCGGGAATTTGTTAAAGAAATGCTTCCCGTCATTCGTGATTGCTTCGAAAGCATGTTGAACCGGGATCATCCGGATGAACAACAACGCAATGGCCTGATGGGACTGGATAGCAGTCGCACCAAGGGTGGAGCTGAAATTACCACCTATGACAGTCTGGATGTATCGCTTGGACAATCGCGGAATAACATCTACCTGGCAGGCAAATGCTGGGCCGTCTATGTTGCACTGGAGAAGTTGTTTGCTGCGGAGAAACTGGCTGAATTGTCTCATCACGCAGGACGTCAGGCAGATCGCTGTGCAGCCAGTATTGCAGCTCAGTTAACCGACAGTGGCTACATTCCGGCAGTTATCGCTGAAAATAATGATTCCCGCATCATTCCGGCCATAGAAGGATTGGTATTCCCATACTTTACAGGCTGTGAAGGTGCGCTGGATGTAAATGGCCGTTTCGGACCTTACCTGCAAGCACTTCGAACCCACCTTAAGACTGTTCTTGTACCTGGTACTTGTCTATTTGAGGATGGAGGCTGGAAGCTGTCCTCTACGAGCAATAACTCATGGCTTAGCAAAATATATCTGTCCCAGTTCATTACAAGAGAACTACTCGACGTGGAATGGGATGAAACAGGGAAGGCTGCGGACGCTGCCCATGTAAACTGGCTGTTGCATCCAGAGGAATCCTACTGGTGCTGGAGTGACCAGATCCTGGCGGGTGTAGCGGTCGGAAGCAAGTATTACCCGCGCGGAGTAACATCGATTCTATGGCTGCTCGAAGGCAAAGGTAATCGTTTGGAACAAATCTATGCCAGTAAGGAGGCTGTACAATGAGCAACACAACCGTTCAAACTAATATCTCTGGCCCGCAGTATGATGCGTGGCTTGGATATCTTCAAGGTCAATCCGGAGTGAAGGGAGCTGCCCGAAAGGCAGCTCCAGTCTGGGGCCATACCGTGTCGGCGGCGGAAGATCAGGAAATGATATCAACAGCCATAACTGAACTGACTCAGGGATTGGATAAGCTTTTTGGCATCAAGCTGAAAGTTAGTCAGGAAGTTACCAGCCAGGTGAGTGATCCGGATTTAGCCAATCAAGAGGCCCAAGGGATATGGCTTGGCACATGGACAGGCTCGGAAGCTGTAGCTCAGGCCTTCAGCGAAACGGAGCGCTCAGCTGTACACGGGGAAGGCTATATGATCCGCGAAGATAAGGAGCGGGGCAGACTGTTTATTGGTTCGGAAACCCCTCAAGGTGTGCTGTACGGGACTTTTCATTTGTTAAGAGAACTTGTCCTGGATCAAGAAAGCACTAACGATGCGCAACCGGCTGCTGGAAGGTTAAGCTACATTGCGGAGCAGCCCGTGAATGCATTACGGATGATCAATCAGTGGGATAACGTGGACGGCAGCATTGAACGTGGCTATGCGGGGAAGTCCATTTTCTATGCAAATGGAGAATTCACTCGTGATCTTGGGCGTATCCGGGATTATGCCAGATTGCTTGCTTCTACAGGCATTAACGCCATTTCGATTAATAACGTTAACGTGCACCAGCGTGAGAGCCTGTTCCTGACGGAACGTTTCCTGGGTGATGTTGCAAAGGTGGCTGCCGAATTCAGAGCGTACGGCATCCGATTGTTCCTGAGCGCCAACTACGCAAGTCCGATAGAGATTGGTGGATTGCTTACGGCAGATCCGCTGGATGAGCAGGTCCGTGAATGGTGGAACATTCAGACAGCCAAGGTATATGCGGCAATCCCGGATTTTGGCGGCTATCTGATCAAAGCAGATTCGGAGAATCGTCCTGGCCCATTTACGTATAACCGGGATCATGCGGATGGAGCGAACATGCTGGCCGAAGCACTTCGCCCGTTTGGTGGACTGGTGATCTGGCGCTGCTTCGTTTATAACTGCAAGCAAGACTGGCGTGACCGTTCCACGGATCGCGCGCGGGCGGCATATGACCACTTTAAGCCACTGGATGGCCGCTTTGCAGAAAATGTCATTTTGCAGATCAAGAATGGACCGATGGACTTTCAGGTTCGGGAGGCCGTATCCCCACTGTTCGGGGCCATGGAGAACACGAATCAGGTACTGGAATTCCAGATTACGCAGGAATATACGGGCCAGCAGCGGCATCTGTGTTATCTGATTCCACAGTGGAAAGAAGTATTAGATTTTGATACGTTTGCCAAGGGGCCGGGTTCTGAAATTAAACGTATTGCTGACGGCTCTCTATACAACAGACCTTATAGTGGCTTTGCCGCAGTCTCCAATATCGGCGCAGACGCTTGCTGGACAGGGCACCCGCTTGCTCAGGCGAATCTGTATGGATATGGAAGACTGGCCTGGAATCCAGAGCTGTCATCGGAAGAGATCGCTGAAGAGTGGGTGAGACTTACCTTCGGACATAATGAAGAGGTCGTTCGTCTAATCTCTGGCATGCTTCTGAATTCGTTGGAAATCTATGAAAATTATACGGCTCCGCTCGGTGTAGGCTGGATGGTTAATCCGGAGCACCATTATGGACCGAATGTGGATGGCTATGAATATTCCAAGTGGGGAACGTATCACTTTGCCGATTGTAATGGCATTGGCGTGGACCGGACGGTGAGCAGTGGAACGGGATATACATCGCAATACCACCGGGAAAATGCCGAAAGATATGAATCCGTAGATTCCTGTCCAGACGAGCTATTGTTATTTTTCCATCATGTCCCGTATACCCATGTCCTGCATTCTGGGAAAACGGTCATTCAGCACATTTATGATACACACTTTGCTGGTGCAGAGCAGGCAGCGACGTTAGCACAAACATGGGGACAGCTGGAAGGCAAGATTGATCCGACTGTTTTTGATAAGGTAGCTACGTTACAGGCTGGGCAGGCGGAGCATGCCAAGGAATGGAGAGATATGATCAATACGTACTTCTATCGCAAAAGTGGTATTGCAGATGAACAAGGAAGAACGATATATTAATCTGGATACGAGAGTGATATAAGCTGAAATAAACATTACACGATAACGGCGAGCCAGAACAAATCTGAGGAAGTGGAGTGTTCACCTGTATCACCTTCGGAGGAAGAACAACGTTGGCATACACGAGAAGGAGGGAACATATGGGACATCATCAATTACCAGAAACCATGAAGGCTGCTGTCATGACAGAGCCTGGGCACATTATCATCGAGGAACAGGCTGTACCCCAGCCGGATGAAGACGAGGTGCTCATTCAGGTGATGGCCGTTGGCGTCTGCGGATCGGATGTGCATTATTTTGAACATGGCAGAATTGGCCGATTTGTGGTTGAGAAACCGATTATACTTGGACATGAATGTGCAGGGATTGTTGCGGCGATTGGCTCGAACGTGTCACGGCTCAAAACGGGAGATCGGGTAGCGATTGAGCCTGGGGTAACCTGCGGACGATGTACGGCATGTAAAGAAGGCCGTTATAACCTGTGTCCCGATGTGCAATTTCTGGCGACACCTCCGGTGGATGGGGCTTTTGTGCAATACATGACCATACGTGAAGATATGGTTTTCCCAATCCCGAATCATCTGTCTTTTGAAGAGGCTGCAATGAACGAACCTTTCTCGGTGGGCATTCATGCGGCAAGACGTAGTAAACTGGCTCCGGGAACCACGCTTGCCATTATGGGCATGGGACCTGTGGGATTGATGGCTGTTGCAGCTGCCAAATCGTTTGGTGTGGAGCGCATCATTGTCACAGATTTGGAGGAAGTGAGGTTGGAAGCCGCTCGTCGTATGGGCGCCACTCATACCATTAATGTGCGGAACGAGGATGCGCTGGCGGTGATACGTGAGTTAACGAACGGTGTCGGTGTAGATACGGCGTGGGAAACTGCGGGTAATCCAAAAGCGCTTCAGTCTGCATTGTATTCTCTCCGGCGTGGAGGCAAGCTTGCTATTGTAGGACTGCCTGCACAGGATGAAATTGCTCTGAATGTTCCTTTTATCGCGGACAATGAGGTGGATATATACGGAATCTTCCGTTATGCCAACACCTATCCTGCAGGAATTGAGTTTCTGAGCTCAGGCCAGCATGATGTGATGTCCCTGATTACTGATCGTTATTCCCTTGAGGAGACACAACAAGCCATGGAACGGGCATTGCACAACAAGAGTGGTAGTCTGAAAGTAATGGTGTATCCGAACGGAAAATGAATTCATTTGAAGGAACCCTGATGTTTAGGGTTTCTTTTTTTGTATTTTTCGCTATAAAAGGATTAAACAAGCTTCCATAACGTGGTATAATGCTTGAAGATTTTAACATATAAAATCATACACACTCATTTTGTTGAATAGCAACTTAGCGAAAGGAACTGAAGGTTGTGAGAACACATGAATTTAGGATTCACTCTGATTTCCACCGGGATGATCTGATGTCTGTATCTTCTCAAGCGTCGCGTTTTTCCTCGGATATTTCATTGTCATTTATGGATGCTGACCATGAACATCGTGTAGATGTCAAAAGCCTGCTCGGAATGGCGCTCCTTCCCATTCGACATGGCAGTGTGGTGAGATTGCAGACACGGGGAAGAGATGAACTTGAAGCGTTGGAATATATGCTGAATGTGCTGGAGAAGGGCTTAACTTGAACTCTAAAACCTGTGCAAATTGCAGTGAATTGTAAAATATTTATCGTTTGTTCAATTCCGACTGGTACTTCGTCCAAAAAAAGAGTATAATAAAATTTAGTTCTATTCTAAGAAGTACCCATATTAAAGGAGTGTAAATAGATTATGCCAAAAGCTGACATCCATCCAAAGACACAAACAGTAATTTTCTTCGATGCAAGTGCTGATTACAAATTCCTGAGTTCTTCGACTAAGTTCTCGAACGAAACTATGGAATGGGAAGATGGTAACTCTTACCCAGTAATCCGTGTGGACACTAGTTCCGCATCCCACCCATTCTTCACAGGTAAACAAAGAAACGTGGACATCGGTGGTCGTGTTGATCGCTTTAACCGTAAATACAACATCAAAAACTAGTCTGTCCATAGATTGCGAAGAAACCTCGGGGATTTGTCCTCGGGGTTTCTTTGTGTCTTGACAATGATAAATAAAAAATTGCATACAATTATTGCGCTTACATATGAAACGGAGGTACACTAGGAAACAGAGTGAGATCATACTTTAGGAGGAAATAGAGATGAGCAGCATCAATCATATGGTAACGTTTACACTTTACGCAGGCAAAGATACACCTGAAGCAGAGGCATTTCTGAACGAAAGTACGGATGCCCTGTCGAATATTCCTGGTGTGGAGCAATTCCAGGTCCTGCGTCAGGTGAGCGAAAAAAATGAGTTTGACTACAGTTTTTCAATGGTATTTGCAGATCAGGCTGCGTATGATGCATATAATGTTCACCCGGTTCATCGCGAATATGTAGAAGAACGGTGGGAAAAGGAAGTTAGTCGCTTCCAGGAAATCGATCTCGTTCAGCACGGGAAATAACATAAACCTCGAAAGCGTTTTCTGTTTTGATGCTATCGAGCGTTAATCTATTTTGTAATCCTTCTTGCTTTATCACTAAATTTCGTTACTACACATGTAGCTCAGAGGAGGGAAACTATCCCTATGAAATTGGATCTTACAGGTAAAACGGCGCTGGTGACTGGAGCAACTGGTCAATTAGGAAGGGTCATCGCTCGTACGTTGGCAGACTGTGGTGCAAATCTGGCGCTGCATTACATAAATAATGAAACAAAGGCCAGGGAGCTTCAAGGTGAGATCGAAGCCATCGGTCAGAAAACGGTCATTATTCAGGGTGATATCACGAAGCAGGATACGGTATTTCGGATGCGTGATGAAATTCAATCCAGCCTCGGAGATGTAGATATTGTGGTTGCCAATGCGGTCATTCAATATGCCTGGACAACAGTGCTGGAACAATCACCGGACGATTATATAAGCCAGTTCGAATCATGCGTGATGCAAAGTGTATATCTTGCCAAAGCTTTCATTCCGGCTATGAAGGAAGCCAGAGCTGGTCGATTCATTGGTATTAATACGGAATGTGCGATGCAGAATTTTGCTACCCAGTCTGCATATACGGCGGGGAAACGCGGAATGGACGGTTTGTACCGTGTGCTGGCAAAAGAGGTAGGCGAGCATCAGATTACGGTCAACCAAGTTGCGCCTGGATGGACAATCAGTGAACGTGACCGCAACAGTGAGCCAGGACATGATGAGGGGTATATTCAAACGGTGCCGTTGAAACGTAGGGGAGAAGATCAGGAAATTGCCAATGCGGTAGCATTTCTGGCATCCGACCTGTCCTCTTTTATCACTGGGGCCTATATCCCGGTCAGTGGCGGCAATGTGATGCCTGCTATTTAATTGTGAATTTGTTGATGTAAATCAATTCAAAAGTATGAATGAACAGCATTATAAACCATCGTGTAACCATGATCCGTTTGTCAGTTCCATGACAAGCGGATTTTTGTATATATCCAAAAATACATATGATTTTGTTTCTAATTTCAAAAAATTGGGGTAAAAGAATAGGTAGTTTAACGCGGTGGAAACATAACTCAAAATAAGCGAATAAAGGAGACCGACCTTTCATGAAAAAAACAATTGCAGACGTTCTGGTCGAAGCATTATTGAACGCAGGCATCAAACGCATCTATGGTATCGTTGGAGACTCCTTGAATGCGGTACTGGATTCCATCCGTCGCTCGGGTAAAATTGAATGGATTCATGTCCGCCATGAAGAAGTCGCTGCTTTTGCGGCCGGGGCAGATGCCCAAGTGAGTGGAAGTATCGCCGTATGTGCGGGCAGTAGCGGACCGGGAAACATGCACTTGATAAACGGTCTGTACGATTGTCATCGGAACCGTGTACCAGTACTTGCCATCGCTGCTCATATTCCTAGTGATGAGATTGGGAGTGAGTATTTTCAAGCGACTCATCCAGAGTATTTATTTCAGGAATGCAGTCATTATTGTGAGGTCATTACAACGGCCAAACAAATGCCGCGTTCCTTTACGATGGCGATGCAGACCGCAGTTGCGCGTTCTGGCGTTTCCGTCATTATATTGCCAGGGGACGTAGCGGCCCTTGAAGCTGCTGATCTGCCAGTGCCGGAGCATGTATACCATCCCACCCATCCAGTTGTACATCCTTCCGAACCTGAATTGCGGAAACTGGCGGAGTTTTTGAATCAAGGTAAAAAAATTACGTTGCTGTGCGGGGCAGGCTGCGCTGGTGCGCGTGAACCTCTCATGCAGCT
This sequence comes from Paenibacillus vandeheii, assembly GCF_030433635.1. NCBI lineage: Bacteria > Bacillati > Bacillota > Bacilli > Caryophanales > Paenibacillaceae > Paenibacillus > Paenibacillus vandeheii. Next base: position 172,182 of record NZ_JAROCD010000006.1, on the reverse strand, counting down.
CTGTGATCGCTTGAAATCCCCAATGGTTATTGCGCTGCGAGGCAAGGAATATCTGGAATACGATAATCCGTATTCGGTAGGCCTTACGGGACTAATCGGTTACTCATCCGGTTATCATGCCATGATGGACTGTGATGTGCTCTTGATGCTGGGAACAGATTTTCCATACAGGCAATTCTTCCCCGAGGATGCAGTTGTACTTCAAGTGGATATTCAGTCTTCACACCTTGGTCGCCGTACGAAGCTGGATTACGGCGTGTGCGGTGATGTGAAGGCTACCATTGAAATGTTATTGCCCTATCTGACGGAAGAGCACAGCGACAAACATTTGCATAAAAGCGTGGAACGTTACGAAAAAGTTCGTAAAGAACTGGATGAGCTTGCTGTTGGGAAACCCGGAAAAATGCCAATTCATCCCCAATACTTAACCAAGGTCATTAGCGATGCTGCCGCCGAGAACGCGATTTTCACCTGCGATGTAGGTACACCTACCGTATGGGCAGCTCGTTATATTGAAATGAGCCGCAATCGCCGATTGCTGGGTTCATTCAGTCATGGCACCATGGCGAATGCTCTACCACAAGCGATTGGAGCACAGGTGTCTGATCCGGGGAGACAAGTCATATCCTTGTCCGGTGATGGCGGCATTGCTATGCTGATGGGTGATCTTTTGACTCTTAAGCAGTATAATCTCCCTATTAAAGTTGTCGTGTTTAACAACGGAGCACTGGGTTTTGTTGAACTGGAGATGAAAGCTGCCGGATTGCTTGAGTCCGGTACCGAGCTTGTGAATCCGAACTTTGCCATGGTAGCCCAAGCGATGGGTCTGGAAGGAATACGGGTTGAAGATCCGGCAGATCTGAAAGGGGCTGTAGAGCGTGCATTAATGCATGATGGTCCTGTTCTGATTGATGTTGTGGTGAATCGACAGGAGCTGTCCCTGCCTCCGAAGATTAATATCAAACAGGCCGAAGGCTTCACCTTATGGATGATGAAGGCAGTATTGAATGGACGTGGCGATGAGCTAATTGAGTTGGCAAAGACCAATTTGCTGAGATAAGGCTTACGTTCGCCTTAGTCTTGACGCAGCACCGTTTCGAACCGTGCACCTAAAGCATCCATCAGACTGAATAAGAAAGAGAGGCTTACTGTAAAGTCACAGTGCCTCTCTTTTTGCGTTTGATGATTTTTATTGTTGGCCTTACAATCCATCATGCCACATGGGAAGATTCGGTCTGAAGTTTAGTGGCAACTCCCGGACGGTAGGCAAGAATGATAATAATCATGGCAATGACGACCCCCAAAGCTCCAATCCAGGTGATGGATGACAATGAAACAGCACTGACGGCAATTCCTCCAATACCGGCACCGGCAGCCATCGCGAGTTGCATAACCGAACTGTTCAGACTCAGCATAATCCCAGACGATTCTGGAGCCATCGTCACCAGATTATATTGCTGTGTTGGACCGGAAGACCAAGCGGAAAAGGACCACAGAATCAATACAATGAAGACGGCCGCACCCGAATGAGCTGTGACATTCAGCATAAGCAGACTTATGACATGCAGGGCCATACCCATGAGGAGTGTTCTTTTTACTCCCATACGATCGGCGCTGTATCCTCCGGATTTGGAACCAATCAGACTTGCGATACCAAAAGCCAGCAAAGCGGAACTTAATAACGCTTCACTCATGCCCGCAATAGATACCAGGTAAGGTGAAATATAAGTATACGCAATGGAATAGCCTCCTAACCAGAAAAAGCTGACAAGCAGCGCTAAGCCGATACGAGGTTGCTTAAGAAGGGCTAATTGTTTTTTCAAAGGAACCGGTGCTTCGCCTTCAGATGGCGGGATCGTAATGGCAATAACAATCATGGCAATGACACCCAGAATCGCGATACCTGCAAAAACAAGTTTCCAGTCCCAAGCTGCAGCAACCATTCTTCCCAGAGGAACTCCCACGATCAAGGATGCGGTAAATCCGGTAATAACCGTTGCGATAGAGCTGGCCTGTTTACCCACAGCCGCTATTTTGGCCGCGATCGTCAAGGATGTAACAACCACCACCCCGGCTCCCAGAGCCATCAAGACTCGTGCGGCGATGAACAGTCCGTATCCAGGAAGAAAGAAGGCCAAGACGTTACCTATGACAAATAGTCCAAGGAAGTAGAGCAGCAGCTTGCGTCGGTCGATACGGGATGTTAAGGCAATTATGATGGGCGTACCGAGCGCGTAAACGAGTGAAAAGATCGTAATCAGCTGTCCCGCAGCAATTAATGATATATTCATGGTGTCAGAAATCCTGTCCAGAATACCCGCAATGACATATTCGGAGGTCCCTACAAGAAAGCTGACCAAGGCGAGAACATAGATTTTCCATGTGTTAGACATGAGCATATAACCTCTTTCTGTTTGTTATTATTATATTTTTAGAAATATAGAAATAAAGACAAGAGAACGGGATAACAATATTATGAATGACCGATGAGACATGGTTGAGCAGTTAAACCATCAAATTGTACTGGGTGTTTTGGCAAAAGGATAGTTATGCAACTACGATGAGTCTCTGCATTCCAATGTGCCAGAACGAGTGTTTAATTGTTGATTTCATATTTCTAGTATTATAGAAATAACAGACAAAAATTTATCTATCCAACAGATAAGGAGCGAATCTCTGGACAGTTTCTGTGTTCAGGCTGTAATAAATATACGTGCCTTTCTTTTGTGAGGTCAACAAACCACAATCGGATAGCTGCTTCAGGTGATGAGATAGGGTGGAGAGCGCTACCGTTACAAGCCTATTTTCCAAATCAGCTGGACACAGGTTGCTTTCACCCGAAAGGATCTGAATAATTTTATATCGCGTTTGTTCGCCCAAAGCTTTATGAATTTTGACGGCCTGTTCATCAATCGTATTGGATTGCATCAAAATCGTTCCTTTCGTCTTTATTTCTTATTTCTATAAATATTGAAATAACTTTATCATGTCTTTTGAAAAAAGTAAACTCCCTACGAAGAAGATCGTTACTTTCAGTCGAAAATGAATCAACTGAAGCAAAAACCTTTGCAGGGAGTTGGAAGGTCGATTCAAACTCACTCTTATTGTCGTTCGAGAGACTCGACGTATTCTTTGGCATCTTTCAGTGATAGGTTTCTGGCTTCACGAGCCTTTTTGATTGCAATGATTTTCTTGCCCTGTTGTGCAAGTGCCTGCAGCTCCCTATCAAGTTCAGTCAGGTCAGCCTGTGACGGTGGAGGTGGAGACACATTCACTGAAGAAGCGTTATGACTAAGAGGGAAGTGTGCAGTACTACCTGCTTCATTCTCCAGGCGCTCTACATCCCTCTTCAGTTCATTCAGCTGGGTCTGCAAGCTGATGACACGAACCAATAAGATGAGAATAAGAATTAAAAAAACGACTAAAACAATGGTGTTTATTTCCATGCAGCCAAGTGCCTCGCTTTCCTTACTCCAAATACATCTATTTAAGCTGTACCGGGATTTCCTTAACACCGCGAACGATCATGCCAGGTCTCCATTCAAGTTCATTCACATCCGCCTGAAGCTGCATATCCGGAAAGCGACGAATTAACGTGTTGATAGCAATCTCACCTTCGAGTCGCGCGAGAGGGGCTCCCAGACAGAGATGGATGCCTTTGCCAAATGCCAGATGGGTGCTCTTCTCGCGAGTGATATCAAACACATCCGCATCCTTAAACTTCGCTTCGTCCCGATTCGCTGAATCCAGCGCAACGATAACAAGCTCACCTTCAGCGATATGATGTCCATGAAATTCGATGTCTTCTGATGCCCAGCGAGACGTACTGAATTCAACCGGACCGTTATAACGCAGCATTTCCTCAACAGCATTATGGATCAACTCAGGCCGCTTAATCAGCAGCTCGCGTTGTTCCGGGTGCTCCAGAAGGGCAAGTATACCATTGCCGATCAGATTAACGGTTGTTTCGTGTCCGGCGATAATGAGCAGCGCGACTACACCAAGCAGTTCCTTTTCAGTAAGCTGCTCTCCTGATTCTTCTGCCACAACAAGCTGGCTGATCAGATCGTCGCCCGGCTGCTCACGTACTTTGGCAAACCAGGCATTCAGGTAATCAATGAACTCTTTGGCATGCTTCTCAAACACTTCGGAATTTTCCTCGCTTGTCGCGTCGATGATGGAATTGGACCACAGACGGAATTTGTCCTGATCTTCAAGAGGAACACCGAGAATTTCGCTGATGACAATAATCGGTAACGGAAAAGCGAACTCATCAATCAGATTCATCTTGTCCTGGGAATTAAGATTATCCAGAAGATCGTCGGCAATATCCTGAATATGGCTTCTCATACCTTCAATCAGCCTTGGAGTGAATGCCTTCTGTACAAGTCCACGCAGCCGACGATGATCGGGCGGATCGGAAAAAAGCATGTTATGCACAAAAATATTATCTTGATCCGGCCCATAACGTTTAATGACGTCCTTGCTGAAGCGATTGTCTTTCAATACCTCGACCGCATCCTCATATCGGGTAATAATCCAACCGAAATCACCATGAGGGAACAGGACTCTGTGAATGGGATCATTCTGTCTCAGTTTTTCATATACCGGATAAGGATTTTGTGTAAATTCTCGGCTAAAGAACTCCGTCTGTGAAGTTTCATTTGTACTCAAATAGTTAATCTCCTCTCATCAAAAGCTCGTACTGTTACGTATCTTCTCTAAGGGATCATATGTTAATTTCGGTGGCTTCATACGAAAAGCCTGCACCATCTATATATTCAATATTTTAGCGATTGAAACCTTGCTTATGACTAACAAATATGGTACGAAAAGCGTATGTACAGCTCAGCACTCAGATTGGATTTCTAACTTTCCAAAGTTAACGGTTATATTGGCTCAGATGTCATATATCCTCGCTTATGATGCATACCCATACCAGTAGGCGAATGCTGTCTTAAGGAGGAAACAGGCATGTCCATGAGCGAACCTCTGTTAACACAAATTGTTAATCAACATATCCCGGCTGACGCGACTGTCGTCACCATTGATAAACCGGTCCAACATCCGGCCATTTATGCTTCAGATTTAACCGGAGACGGAATGCCGGAGATTGCTGCTATATATGAGCAGGGCGGAGAATTAATGCTGCTTGTTCTGAAATTTTACCAGGGTCACTGGATCAAGATGTCTTTGACTAAAGGCTTGGGGTATGGCGTTACCTTGCTGACAGCGGCATCTGTGACATCTACGGCGAGAAATAATCTCATTGTCGGTTGGCAGATCGGTGCGATCTGGTCGAAGCTTTCTGTATACGATTGGACGGAAACGGGACTGACAGATTTGGCGCCAGAAGATTTGTATTACAGCCATGCAGAAATCATTGATATGCCTGGTCCCCACGGCAGAGATGGCAAAGTGGAGATTGCACTCTGGATTCATGATACAGGTGAAGCTTATCGGGTCGAGATCATCCGCTGGCAGAATGGGAGATGGGTTCCCGCAACAGATGTATACCCCTATTACTTTCCTAAGGTCGTGAAGTATTACGAACAATGGGTAGAACAGCATCCAGATTATACTTTCTATTGGTACTATCTTGCGGACGCTCAGTATAAAGCCGGATTATTTACCGCTGCACTCGTCTCTGTCCAACAAGCGCTAAGTTTCAATGACCCATACCCTTCACGGGAAGCTCTGCTTGAGCTGGAAAAGAAGATTAGACAAGCGATGGGCACAGAGGGTCATGCACGTGAAACGACATGGCTATTTCCGATATCGGTCAGAACAACAACAGGAACCCGGTGGGGTTATATGGATGCCGAAGGTCGTATTCGACTTGAACCGATCCTTGACGATGCCCAAGCCTTTCAACAAAATGGCCTGGCTGTCGTAGTAAAAGACGGGAAGACAGGCATCATCAATCTTAGTGGGCAATTCGTTGTTCAACCTGTATACGATTCCATTAATTCTTTTGCAGAAGGTCGGGCCATTGTTATTGACTCTCAAGGGTTCAAGATGATTGATGAACAAGGTAATCTTCTCACCAAACGGGCCTATCCGTTTATTGCCGATGTGAAGGATGGCCGAGCGCTGTTTTACCTTTCAGACAGCAGTCAGCCAGGTGGGGAAGTCAGTCGTTACGGTTATTTGGACACAGCTGGAAATGAGGTCATTCGGGCGCAGTTCGCTTCAGCGAACGATTTTCAGGATGGCAAGGCCGTTGTGCAGATCAAGGATAATGAATATGCGTTAATCAATCGGAATGGTCAGCGACTGGCGACGTACCCGTATGCCTATGTGGGACCTCTGGGTGACGGATTACTTCCTTTTCAGAAAGAAACATCGGGTAAATACGGTTATATTGACGAAAGTGGTCATGTCCGAATTCAGCCTAGCTTCACCTCGGCTTTTCCGTTTAATGGTGGGTACGCAATTGTGAATACAGCGGAGGACTACAACTCCAGCTATGGCGTTATTAATACACAGGGCACATTTACCATCCAACCCGGCTACAATGATATTCGAGATCTGGGAGAACATCGTCTGGCCCTGGGGCACGCGATTGATCCCAAACAGTCTTTTATGGGTTCGGTCTATGCAATTTCGGATGTCAGCGGCAGCAGGCTTTCGGATTTTGTATATACGGATGTATCGAATTACAAAGGAGGGCTGGCTTCAGCAACGAATGGAACACAAACGTTCTTTCTGGATCTCAATGGGCGACCTGCATCAGGATACCCTCGTGTTGAAGGCTCGGGCACACTTGAATGGGTAGCTCCGGATCTAATCAAGGCTTATGTCGACCAGCGTGTATCCTATGTAAACCGGGCAGGGCAGATCATCTGGCGGCAAAATACAATCGTTACACTTCACCCACCTTATCGTGTACGCGAAGAGAAATATAAGCCCAACCCCGATTACCTCGTGTATTATCCGCAATTGGAAGGGTTAACGGATCAAGCAGTTCAGCTTGCAGTCAACGCCAAGTTAAAGGTCCTATCCCAAGTGAAGCCCATTCCTGCGAATCAGAAGCTGGATTACACGTATACAGGGGATTTTGATATTACATTCTATCAGCAGCAATTGCTTCAACTCAAACTCACGGGTTATAACTACCCGGCTGGTGCAGCACATGGCATGCCTACGATGATCTATGCGATTATTAATCTGAGTAGCGGTCAGATGTATGAGCTCAAGGATTTATTTAAGCCAAACAGTGACTATGTGAAGGTACTCAGCAAAATTGTAGGTGATCAGATCAAAAATGACCCGCAATACTCTTATGTTTTTCCGGACAAGTATGAGGGAATTAGCCCGGATCAGCCGTTTTTTGTCTCACGTGATGCATTGCATGTGTATTTCAGTCCTTATGAAATCGCTCCTTACGTGGCGGGATTTCCAACATTTACGATTCCATTTGCCCAAATCAAGGATATCATTAATACAGAGGGCTCATTCTGGAAAGCTTTTCACGAGCAACGATAACCAACAATGCAATGCATTTCATCCCAGTGCAGAGAGGCCATATGTCCAATATATGGTCTCTTTTCTTTCGCTCAAGTGAATTATCAAATGAACTTAATCAGAATGATGTATTTATTATCCGTATAGAGGTATTATTGCTCCGTTTTGAGGGAGTAGCTGATCGATGTACTGTGAGATATTAAATGGGCGTATAGGGCACTACGTTATATTGAGAATGATTATTAATGTCAGGAGGGGCGAGATGAACACTACATCTGAAGTATCCGGTTTAATGGAAGTAACCAAGGAGCGAAAAGGTCTGCTGATTACAGCAAGTATCTTCTCGATATTATCGAGTCTGCTGCAAATGGTTCCTTTTATCGGAGTGTATAAAATCGTCGAAGAACTGTTAATCCATGCGCGGCAGCCATCTGCCCTAGACAATGTATTGGGGGTTGGTCTCTTTGGGATCGTTGATAGCCGGGCTTATTGCACTCTATATTGGGGGAATGTGCTCGCATATCGCTGCGTTCAACATTCTGTACCAGCTGAGGATAAAGCTTGCTGACCATGTGGCGAAAGTGCCGATGGGATTTCACACCCGAACCGCGACAGGTGAGCTGAAAAAAATCATTGAAGTCAGCGTTGAAAAAATAGAGAAGTTCATCGCGCATCAGCTTCCCGATCTGATAAGCGCGATCGTCATTCCGCTGGTGCTGCTTAGCTATTTGTTCTGGCTTGATTATCGCATTGCACTGGTGTTGCTTGTTCCCATGATCATCGGGTTCTGGCTGCAAAGCAGTCTCTTCCGAAGTGAACGGGGCCGTCAGGCGTATCGTGATTTTCAACATGCGATTGAAGAGATGAATGCAACGGGTGTTGAGTACGTAAGAGGTATGCCCGCAGTAAAAGTATTCGGCATTACAGCGGACTCGTTTCTCACTTTTAGACAAGCGGTGACGCGTTATCGGGATATTTCCTTGAGAATAACGGATTTATATAAAACATCGTATGGCATGTTCTTCATCATCATTATTTCGCTCGTTACCTTTATTGTTCCGATTGGCATTTTACTTTCCAACGGAAACGCAGGCAATCAGTCTTTTGCGATCACCTTTATTCTGTTTCTGATCATTACACCAAGTTTATCCGCGCCATTATTGAAGCTGATGTATCTGGGTAGCGGCATGCGTGAGATCGTGGAGGGTCAGAAGCGAATTGAAGCCGTATTTGCCGAGCCGGTTGTACAAGAACCCAAGTTTCCCAGAGTACCTGATACATATGACGTGGCTTTTCGACAGGTATCCTTCGCTTATGAACATAAGGAGAGCGAAGCGTTTAAACCTGTACTTCAAGAGATTGATTTTGTAGCTAAAGCAGGAGAAATGACAGCATTGGTTGGACCTTCGGGTGGCGGGAAATCCACCATTGCCAATCTGCTCCTGCGTTTCTGGGACGTGCAGCAAGGCGAGATTACGATTGGTGGGGTTCCCATTCAGGAGATGGGGACGGAAAAGCTGATGGAGACCGTTTCGTTCGTATTCCAGGATGTGCATCTTTTCTACGATACGATTGAGGAGAATATCCGTATGGGCAATACAACCGCATCCCGCGAAGAAGTTATTGCGGCAGCTCGAACAGCTTGTTGTCATGAGTTTATTGAGAGGCTGGATGAGGGATATGACACCAAAATCGGAGAAGGTGGCACCTACCTGTCCGGGGGTGAAGCACAACGGATCGCCATTGCGAGAGCATTGCTCAAGGATGCTCCCATTCTCGTATTGGATGAGGCGACAGCGTATGCGGATGCAGAGAATGAACATAAGATCCAGCAAGGTTTGGCTCAATTGGTTCAAGGTAAAACGGTTCTGATTATTGCTCATCGACTCACAACGATTCGTGCAGCAGAGCAGATTCTGGTCATCCGGCAGGGTGCTATCGTTGAGCGTGGGACACATGACCAATTACGTGAGGCGAGTGGTTTGTATGAGCAAATGTGGCAGGCCCATATTCATGCGGCTTCCTGGAAGCTTGGAGGTGCGAAGCAATGATGAAATATTTATACAATATATCGGGTGGTAACCCCCGCAGCCTACTTCCCTCAATTATTGCTGCCATACTGGACGGGATTGCCAAGATCGTTCCCGCTGCACTGCTCGTTGATATTTTCAATACGATATACAAATCTTTTGCTGAGCCGGACATAGGGCTTGATATCCAGCGAATGTGGATTGTCTGCTGCATTCTGTTTGCATGGCTGTTAGTGGAATATGCCGCATACTCATCTCTCTATGATAAAACCTATCGGGCAGCATACAGCCTCGCTGCAACAGGACGCTTAAAGCTGGCTGAACATATTCGTCATCTATCACTGGGTTTCTTCGGCAAAAGGGACCCGGGAGACTTGACCAATCTGATCCTGAGTGATTATGGACAGGTAGAGCATACGATCTCTCACAATCTGTCACAGCTCATCAGTGCGATTGTGCTGCCTGTGTTGGCTTTTGCTGGACTCCTGTTTGTAGATTGGCGAATGGCCGTAGCGATGTTTGTTGCTGTTCCACTGGGGGTGGCTTTGTTATGGCTGACAGACTCCATTCAGGCTCGCTTAAGCGAAAATCATGTGAGAGCCAAGAATGAAGCGGCCAGTCGGCTGCAGGAGTATTTAACCGGTATCCGTGAGATCAAGGCCCACAATATGGGCGGTGAACGATTTGAACGGCTGCGTCGTTCTTTTGACGAGTTGAAGTCGGCATCCATTCGGTTGGAAGGCATTATGGGACCGATGATTATGGGCGCTATGCTGCTGGCGCGTTCAGGTATGACATGGATGATTCTGGCCGGGAGTTATTTACTTGCTGGCGGTGATTTGACACTACCAATATTTCTGTTGTTTTTACTGGTCGGCACGAAGGTGTTTGAACCTCTGACCGTTGTGCTGATGAGTTATGGCGAGATGCGGTACTCAGCATACAGTGCACGGCGCATTATGGAGGTGCAACAGGAGGCACCGATGACAGGAACAGGAAATGTACAGCCTAATCAGGCGATTTCGTTTGACCGCGTGACCTTTGGATATGATGACGAGCAGCCCGTGCTGAAAGATTTGTCGTTTACGATCCCTCCGCATACGATTACTGCTCTTGTAGGCCCATCCGGCAGTGGTAAAAGTACGGTTACCCGCCTCATTGCGCGTTTCTGGGATGTGCAGGCAGGTTCCATTACGATTGGCGGGCAACCGATTAGCCGTATGGACCCGGAGAAGCTGTTGGAGGATATCTCTGTCGTCTTCCAGGACGTATATCTGTTCCAGGATACGATCGGCAACAACATTCGTGTAGGGAAAAAAGAAGCAACCCAGGCAGAGATTGAAGAAGCAGCACGTCGGGCTTGCTGTCATGATTTTATCTCCAGTCTGCCTCAAGGATATGACACGCTCGTGGGGGAAGGAGGATCGACATTATCTGGTGGGGAGAAACAGCGTATATCAATTGCGCGTGCGCTGTTGAAAAATGCATCCATCGTATTGCTGGACGAAGCTACGGCTTCACTCGATCCGGAGAATGAAGCCGCTGTACAGCAAGCGATTAATGAGCTAGTCGCGCACAAAACGGTAATTCTGATCGCCCATCGTTTAAAAACGATCCAAAATGCGGATCAGATCCTTGTTCTGGATCAAGGTCGACTAGTGGAGGAAGGAACGCATGAACAGTTGCTGCTCAGTTCCGGCATCTATTCGCGTCTGTGGCAATTACAGCATGATGCCGAGGGATGGCAGGTAAAGGTATAGCGAATGCACGCAGTGGTCCAATGTAAGGTCATTCTTTCAACGTAAATAAACCAGATAGATAAAATGACTCAAAAGGAGAATAGCTCGAATGTTAAAACGAATTCTTATATGGATTGCATTATGCTCCATGCTCATGCTGGCGGCTTGCGGAACAGATCAGACAAGCAGTCAGGAGATTAGCTCAACCGAGGGAACAACGCAAGCGACAACGAAAGTCATCACCAATCCGAATGGAGAAGAAGTTACGATCCCTCTTAATCCGGAGCGTATTGTGGATCTATCTGGATCAACAGAGGAATTGCTGATCATTGATAAAACGCCTGTCGCTACGACCAGCGCCGATTATGGGCAGCAGGATCAGATCACCCCACCCCTTAAAGACAAGCTGGATGCAAATACTGTGGTTCTGGGGTGGTTGGGCAGCAAATTCAGTATCGAAGCGGTGACCGCGTCGAACCCGGATCTAATTATTCTGGGAAAGGATTTTAATACAGATCAGTACGAAACCTTATCCTTGATTGCACCGACAATTGTTTTACCCTACTCGTACTATGATTGGAGGGAGCGTTTAACGTTCCTGGCCGATACTTTCGGTGAAGCAGAGAAGAAAGATGAGTTCTTGGCCAAATATGATGCGAAGTCGGCTGAATGGAAGCAAAAACTGGAATCGGCTGTGAACGGTGAATCCTTTGCAGTCATCGAAACCTATCCTAACAATCTGGTGATCTATTCGAATAAAGGTGCAGCCGAGATGTTGTACGGTGAGTGGGGTCTTAAACGCACAGAAGGTATTCCTGAGCCGGAAGGTTGGGGAGGCAAACAGATCAGCATCGAGGCGCTGGTCTCCGTCAATCCGGATCAGCTGCTGTTAATGGAGAATAGTGAGAACAAGATGGAAGACAGTAAGGTCTGGAATAACATGAATGCCGTCAAGAATGGAAAGATCTATAAAATCTCCAGCGTGGATAACTACAATTACTCCTATACAGCTTACGGGCGGTTGGAACTTATGGATCGATTGGGTAACATGATTTTACAAGGACAGAAATAGCTTTGTAAAGAAATGTACCGTAAGATTTAAAGGTTTAAATGGTTCGCCATAGGCTTCTCAACATATGTTGAGGAGCTTTTCTACATCTCATAAATAGGATGATCATGAACTTTATGGAATAATTTTCTGTTATACTACATGGATATGTGCATACATACATTCAACTAATCCGTGTGAAAGGAGGAATTGGTTTGAGAGAAGCAGGTTTCTGGATCAGACTCGGGGCAAACTTTTTGGATGCGCTCATCGTTTCATTGCCTTTAGCTATTATTGTAGGTGTCTTGACAGGAAATTACGATAATGATGAGCCATTAGCAAAACTGATCAGTGGATTATATTCCATTTTATTGCCCGTTTTCTGGTACGGTAGAACGATAGGAAAGCGGATTTGCGGAATTCGAATTCGAAAATATGATACACATGAGCCTCCTGGAATCGGAACGATGCTGATGCGTGTAGTTGTTGCTGGGCTGGTATACGCAATCACATTTGGCATTGGTTTCATTATAAGTGTCTTCATGGTGGCCATTCGCGAGGACAAACGTGCACTACACGATTTTATTGCAGGTACAGAAGTGGTTTGGGACTGAAAATGAGAAGGCAAGCCTAACGCAATAATTCATTATATTCCAATCAACTCATATACACCCACGTTACAGACTATGAACAATGTTCATGGTCTGTTTTTTTGTGATGTCAGAAGTACAGTCACAAACCCGCGCCAACACAGCAATTTCAAGACATTGCAGTTGCTTGCATAGAGAATTCGTCTATCGTTTTGGCTAAATGATCAGTTGCTTCTGACGAAATCAACATGTCATTTCATCTTTTGCGAATATCACTTCAATGGTCCCTCCCTTAATCTGAGGTAGAGCACAGACATTCCCAAAAGGTGGAGGATAAGGTCGATGAAAAGAAAAGTGTTATCTACGAGTTTGATGATTCTGTTATTAGGTACAACGATCCTGGGGTGTTCGTCTGGGGACAGTACAGCCGGCGATACCGATAAAGGGACACCGAGCGGATCAACGGAAGCAACGACCTATCCAATTCAAACGGATAAGACGCTTACGTATTGGGGTGAAATTAACGGAAACCTGATTGGGGTCAAAAATTCGCACAGCGAAATTCCATTCTTTCAAAAATGGCAAGAAAAAACCGGCGTGCCACTCAAATTCACGGCACCTCCGACGGGACAGGTCAGAGAATCCTTTAACGTGATGCTGGCGTCCGGGGATTTGCCAGACATGCTGGAGTACAACTTCATCGGAGATTTCCCCGGTGGACCGGAGAAAGCCATCAATGACGGTTACATTCTCAAGCTGAACGATCTGATTGACCAGTATGCGCCAAATCTGAAGAAATACCTGCAGGAGAATCCGGACATCGACAAAATGGTCAAAACAGACAGTGGCAGCTACTATGTATTCCCGTTCGTTCGAGGAGATGAGTATCTGCGTGTCTTCCAGGGTCCAATCATTCGTAAGGATTGGCTGGATGAGCTGGGACTGCCCGTTCCGGAAACGATCGATGAGTGGACAACAACTCTGAGAGCTTTTAAAGAGAAAAAAGGCGCTGCCGCTCCATTCTCTGTTGTAAGTAAGCCACGTTTCTTTAATGATTCCGGTAATGGTGCTTTCCTTGGCGCCTTCGGTGTAAACCGCGGATTCTATCAGGAAAATGGACAGGTCAAATTTGGCCCGTCAGAAGAGGGCTTCAAAGAATACTTGACGTTATTCCAGGAATGGTACAAAGAAGGGCTGATCGATAAAAACATCTCGACAGCGGATACCAAATCGGTTGACGGTAACCTCGCTTCGGGTGCGACTGGCGCCAGTGTCGGCAACGCAGGCGGAGGTATCGGTAAATGGCAGCCGCTCGTAGAAGCAAATGATCCGGATGCCGTTCTGGTCGCTGCACCATATCCGGTGCTTAACAAAGGTGATATTCCCAAATTCGGCCAGCTTAATCAGGGTTATGCCTCGGAAGGCACCGTTGCCATTACCACGGCAGCCAAGGACCCGGAACTTGCCGTTCGCATGCTGGATTATGGCTATAGTGAGGAAGGGCACATGTTCTTCAACTTTGGTGAAGAGGGTGTCAGCTACAACATGGAAGACGGTTATCCGAAGTTTACGGATTTGCTGCTGAAGAATCCGGATAAACTGGCTCCAGCACAAGCGATTTCACTGTATGCCCGCAGCAGCTATAACGGTCCATTTGTTCAAGACAAACGTTATGCTGAGCAGTTCTTTGCTTTGCAGACCCAGCGGGATGCCATTGATGTATGGAAGAATACGGATGCAGCGAAATACAGTCTGCCTTCAATCACCCCTACACCTGAAGAGAGCTCCGAATACGCGACCATCATGAACGATATCAACACGCTCGTCGATGAGATGACGATCAAGATCATTCTGGGTAACGAATCGGTGGATCAATTTGAGAGCTATGTTGCGAAGATGAAGTCGTTGCATCTGGATCGAGCCATTGAAATTCAGACAGCAGCACTGGAACGCTACAACAACCGGTAATTGTAAAAGGGTAGGGCCCGAGCCCTCCCGATTGAAAAGAGGTGAAAAGGTACATCATGAGCAATCGTCAATCCTTCAGAAGCCGGTTCGTCCGGGACTTCATGATGAACAAGTATTTGTATATCATGATGATTCCCGTTATTGGATATTATTTAATATTTCATTACGGTCCGATGTACGGTGCAATTATTGCCTTTAAAGACTATTCTCCGATGAAGGGTATTTTGGGGAGTGATTGGGTTGGACTGAAGCACTTTGAAGAGTTTTTTAACAGTTACTATTTCTTGCGGGTTCTTAAGAATACCCTGCTCATCAGTTTGTATACGCTGCTCTTTGAATTCCCTGCGCCGATCATTCTGGCGCTGCTCATCAATGAAGTGCGCAAGCGCACGTTCAAGCGGGTCGTTCAAACGATAACGTATATGCCTTATTTCATCTCTCTTGTTGTCATATGCGGTATTATTACAGACTTCACGAACGCGGATGGTTTAATCAACCGTCTCATCATGATGCTCGGATATGACGGTCAGGCAATGCTGCAAAAGCCGGAGCTGTTCCGACCAATCTATGTCTTGTCTGAAATATGGCAGCGGATCGGTTGGGAATCGATTATCTATATCGCTGCGTTAATGAGCATCGATCTGGAACAGTATGAAGCGGCGAAGATAGACGGTGCGAGCCGCCTTAAGCAAATGTTCCACATTACACTGCCGGGATTACTGCCTATTATTACAATCATGTTCATTCTCCGGATGGGGAATATGCTGAATGTCGGGTTTGAGAAAATCATTCTCCTCTACAATCCGGTAACCTATGAAACGGCAGACGTGATCTCTTCCTTCGTGTATCGAAAGGGATTGCTGGAGTTCGGATGGAGTTACAGCTCGGCAGTCGGTCTATTCAACTCGGTCATCAATCTCGTTCTTCTGATTTCGGCGAACTATATCAGCCGCAGAGTGAGTCAAAACAGCTTATGGTGAGGTGGTAACTTTGATTAAGGAAAGCGGTTGGTTTGACCGAATTTTTACGATCTTGAATTATACATTTCTAATCCTGCTTGTTATCGTCACCTTGTATCCACTGCTCTACGTGTTATTCGCGTCCTTGAGCGACTCGGCGCAGCTGTTAGCGAACAAGGGTCTTCTGTGGAAGCCGGTCGGGTTCAGTCTGGAAGCTTACAAGAGCGTGCTTGCCAACCCAGGCATAGCTACGGGGTTCCGCAATACCTTGTTTATTCTCGTGTTTGGTGTCATCGTCAACCTGTTCATGACAGCGCTTGGTGCGTATGTGTTATCACGTAAAAACGTGATGTGGAACAAGGTGTTCATGTTCTTTATCGTGTTCACGATGTTCTTTGGCGGCGGCTTGATTCCGCTGTATCTGGTTGTCAAAGGCGTTGGCCTGTTGGATACGCTATGGTCGACCATTCTGCCTTTTGCCATCAGCACATTTAACCTGATCATCATGCGAACGTCTTTCATGGGCATTCCGGACAGTCTGGAGGAATCAGCCAAGATTGATGGAGCCAATCACTTTACCATTTTGTTCCGTATTATTATCCCGTTGTCCATGCCGGTCATTGCCGTGATGATTCTGTATTACGCGGTAGATAAGTGGAACGGGTGGTTCTATGCATCGGTGTTTATCAAAAGCAGAGAGCTGTTCCCGCTGCAATTAGTGCTGCGTGAGATTCTGATTGCCAATTCCACGGAGAGCATGTCCGCAGGTGCCTCGGCTGGGGATCGCTTTCAGATCGGGGAAACCATCAAGTATGCAACGATTATGGTAGCAACGATACCGATCCTGTGCATCTATCCGTTTTTGCAGCGCTTTTTCGTGAAAGGTGTCATGGTTGGTTCATTGAAAGGTTAAACCGGAGAATTGAAGAAACGGTAAGGAGGTATGACGTTACATGAACGTATTAAATGAAGTGGACAAGGACATGTGGGATCAGATCAAGAGCAAAGCTGATCAGATGCTTGCAGCTATAGGTGACAAGTCTCCACATGTCGCTGGAACGAATGGCATCTATGACGACATGAGAATCGATTGGTGGACTTCGGGATTCTGGCCGGGCATGCTGTGGATTGTGTACGATATGACCGGTGATGAGAAATACAAAGAGGCTGCATGGAATTGGGATGAACGGCTATCGGAACGGTTTCTCGAAAATAACTACTTCGACCACGATGTGGGCTTTCATTTCCTGCCCACGGCCGTCATCAAATACAAGCTCACCGGAGATGCCGATGCAGCTAGACGTGCCTTATTTGCTGCCAACTTCCTGGCTGGACGCTTCAATACCAAAGGCAGCTTCATCCGGGCCTGGAATGGAGACATGTTGGGCTGGTCGATCATCGACACGATGATGAACCTGTCCTTGCTCTTCTGGGCATCGGAGGAGAGTGGAGACCCCCGTTTCAGCCATATCGCCAAGGCTCATGCGGATATGGTCATGAAGCATTTTGTCAGGGAAGATGGTTCTGTGCATCATATCGTTTCATTTGATCCCGAGACAGGTGAACGGGCAGAAGCGATAGGTGGACAGGGAGCTGGGCCGGATTCGGCTTGGAGTCGTGGAGCTGCGTGGGCTTTATATGGATTAACGAATACGTATCGTTATACTGAAGACCCGGCTTATCTTGATGCTGCACAGCGTGTGGCGAACTTCTTCATTTCCAACTTGCCTGAGGATAGCGTTCCACATTGGGATTTCCGGGCAGAGCCCGAAGAAGGAGAAGAGATTCCACGAGACAGCTCGGCTGGTGCAATTGCTGCTTCCGGATTGCTTGAGCTTGCAGGTGTACTCACTGATCCTGAAGGCAGGCTTTATGCTACCATTGCCAAACGTATCCTGAATTCCCTGCGGGATCATTATGGAACATGGGATCTTCTTGAGCACGAAGGTATGCTTCTGGAGGGAACCGGTCATAAACCGGCAGGTCAGAACGTGAATGTCTCTCTCATTTACGGTGACTATTTCTACGTGGAGGCCAGCGCCAAATTAAACGGATGGAAGCATCGCATTTTCTAAAAATGCTCTAAGAACATTATAAAAACATTCTCATCTATTCAAAAATTAAATGAAATACATTGACGTTTTGATACCGAATGCCCGATAGACGAAAGCTGTCTATTCGGGCTATTTGTGCTTGATTTGACGGGGAAATCGCTGCTTGCTACCCTTTTTGTCAATCGAATTGAACTTTTTATCTATATCCCAATCGGGTTCTTGCCGTTATAATAAATTCCTGATCCAAACATCGATAATCTACGAAGAGTTGGGTGATGAGTTGTTGCTAAATATTCGATATTTGTGGCAAAAACGAGAAAGTATAATCGTGACCTGGCTTGTCTCCTACAGTGCTGTTTTAATAGTGCCCATTCTGATCAGCCTGGTTATTTACATACAAGCCAATGAGACACTCAAGAGTGAAATACATCGGGCGAACGATTCCTTATTGAAGCAGATGCGATATACGATCGATACACAAGTTGATCTCATGAAACGGTTGAACATGGAGATGACGTGGAGCCCAAATCTGCAGACATTAATGTATTCCAATCAGCCTGCCAAGGAGGCGCCTTATACGGCTTACCAGCTGGTGAAGGAACTTCGTCTCTACAAAACATCCTACGCATCCATCGATGAATTCTACGTCGTGTGGAAAAAAGACCAATCCATTCTCCGTTCAGGTAATATTCGGGATATGCGGACGGCATTTCATACCCTACATAACACAGGTGCAATGTCTTATGAAGCGTGGCGGGATCAGATCCTGGGTGCAGAAACGAATCAATTCGTCATTCTGCCGCATCAGAATGCAGGTCCGGCGGAGTCTGCCATTGTGTACATTACACGTCTGCCTGATGATTTGAATGGTCAGGAGACGGGTACTGTTGTGGTCATGGCCGATACGCGAAGGTTCCAGGAAGCAATTGAGAGCATTTCGGGTTTTAGTGATGCAACGCTGCTGATCCTGAACCAGAATAACGAGATTCTAATGAGCAATCGCCCGGGATCGGAGGAATTAAAGCCATTTATGAATGGCAACCAGGTTCAGTTGGACAACGCCAAGTTAGGTAAGTCGGAGATGTTCTACATGGACTCGGCGGTATCCGATCTGAAGTATGCATTAATTATCCCCAGCAGCCTGTATTGGGAAAAGGCAGTGTATGTTCGCAATTTTACGTATATTAGTATCCTGGTAAGTCTCATTAGTGCGGGTGTACTGACCTGGTTCTTCATGCGCCGGAATTACTCTCCAATCCAGCAGCTCGTGGAATCCCTACAAGACAAAACCACGCAGAACGAACCTGCTGATCGGAACGAACTGAGGTTTATTCAAAAGGTCATTATGAACACACGATCAGAAAAGAATGAGATTGCCCAGCAGCTGCAGAAACATCAGCAGGTGCTGCGCTCGAATATGATTAACCGGCTTCTGAAAGGCAAACAGGACACACTCGTTCCCTACGAAGATGCATTCCGTTCTTTCCATATGCCGCTGTATTCAAGTGAATTTGCCGTAATCCTATTTGTCATCGAAAATGAAGAGAATCTCTATGGAAAGCTGCCGGGCATTGATATCAATGAACGAAACAAGTTAATCCATCTCATTATTTCCAACGTTGTTGAAGAACTGACTTCAGAGCGTCAGCACGCTGGATATGTAGCGGAAGTCGATGATATGATGGTCTGCCTTGTAAATATGAAAGCGGATTCTTCGGACTGGAATCAGGATCTTCATCACATCGCGGCAGAAGCACAGCGCTTTCTGGAACGCTATGATATGGAACTGACGATCTCCATCAGCGGACGTCATACGTCGTGGATTGGTATCGCTGAGGCATACCAGGAAGCAGTGGACGCGATGGAATACAAAATGGTGCTTGGCAAGAAAGGCATCATCACCTATGGGGATGTACGCAGTGATGCAATGGCGGATGACCCATTTGGCTACTACTATCCGCTTCAAGTAGAACAGCAGCTTCTTAATTTTATCAAAGCCGGAGATACCGACCAAGCCAGCGTTTATATGAATGAGATTACAGCGCGAAATTTTGATAAACCGATCATGTCGCTCACACTCGCTCGTTGCCTGATTTTCAACCTGGTAGGTACGATGATAAAGGCCATCAATGATCTGGGGGACAAGGATAACATCACATTAACCCATTACCCGCACCGGATTGATGACATTATTGCCGGGGATACCATCCAGGAGATGCAGGAGGCTTTGCAGACCTTGCTAGAGGAGGTATGTGCCTATTCCGCTGATAAGCGCGCAACGAATGTATCACAAGAACGTGAGGATTCCCTGCGTCAACTCAGTACCCAGGTTACACAATATATTGAGAGTAACTATACGGACGTGAATTTGAACGTCAACGCCATTGGTGAGCATTTTGAACTGAAGGGCAGTTACTTGTCCAAACTCTTCAAGAATCAGACCGGTGAGGGTCTGCTGGACTGTATTCATAAATGCCGTATCCGACAGGCTAAAGAAATGATTAAGCATAAACAGGAATCCATCAACGAAATATCCCGATTGGTCGGGTATAATGATGCTGCCACTTTCATCCGGGTATTCAAGAAATACGAAGGCATTACGCCTGGTAAATATAAAGAAATCAGTTGATATGAAAGGAGACCGGAATATGAATGTAAAGTGGAAGTTGGCATTCATAGCAAAGGTGGCAGGACTACTCCTGCTGCTCGGCATGCTGACTGCTTGCGATCAGAACGGGACAGATTCGGATGCCGCGATGGATGACCAACCCGATGCTTCAGCATCTCGGACCATTTCTACTACAGCTTCCAACACCGATGGGAGATTAACCTACTGGGCAGAACTGAATGGCAATGCAGCAAGCATCAAATCCAGCTTCAATGATGTTCCTTTTTTTCAGGAATGGCAGCGAAGAACCGGGGTCAACCTTCAATTCATCCGGCCTCCCGCCAATCAGGCCAAAGAAGCGATTAATGTGCTGCTTACGTCCGGAGAGCTGCCGGATATGATCGAATATGAGTGGAGTAATTATCCCGGTGGACCGGAGAAAGCGATCAAAGACGGATACATTCTGCGATTAAACGATATTATTGATCAACATGCACCTCATCTGAAGCAGTACCTGAGCGAGCATTCGGACATTGATATGCAGATTCGCACAGCCAGTGGAAGTTATTACGCATTTCCTTTTATTCAGGGACAAGACAAGCTGCGAACCTATCAAGGGCCGATTATCCGGAAGGACTGGCTGGATGAGCTCGGTCTTGATGTACCAACCACGATCGACGAATGGCATACGATGCTTAGGGCATTTAAGGATAAAAAGGGAGCTGATGCTCCGCTTACTTTCCTCGGTGTTCCGAATCCGTTGTTCGGTATCGAAGGCGGAGGTTTTATTGGCGCTTTTGGCATTAAAAAAGGATTCTTCGTGGAAGATGGCCACATTAAGTTTGGGGCACAGGAACCTGAATATAAGGCATTTCTAGCCTTGTTTCGTGAATGGTATGCGGAAGGACTCATTGACAAGAATCTGGCTGCCGTCGATTCGGAGACTCAGGATACCAACATGACAACAGGACGCAGTGGCGCGAGTATCTGGAATGCAGGTGCGGGGATCGGTACATGGCTGCCCATTTTGCAGGAGACGGACCCCAATGCACAGCTTGTACCAGCGCCATATCCTGTCATGAACAAAGGAGATCGCCCCAAATTCGGTCAGCTCGCTCCGGCTATCGGTTCCAGTGGAGTCGCCATATCCAGCAACAGCCGTCATGTGGAGGAAGCAGCACGCATGCTGGATTATGGGTATGGGCCTGAGGGGCATTTGCTGTTCAACTTTGGAATAGAAGGTGTTAGCTTTGAGATGAAAGACGGGTATCCGACGTATACGGATACTATTCTGAAAAACCCTGATAAGTGGTCGCCGGCGCAAGCCCTTGCGATGTACACCAGAGCAAGTTATTTTGGTCCATTTGTGCAGGATACGCGATATATGGAACAATATTATATTTTGCCGGAACAGAAAGAGGCGGTGCAGCTATGGTCCAACACGGATGCTGTTCTCCATCAGGTGCCAACCCTGCCCAAGACCGAGAAAGAAAGCACGGAATTGTCAGTAATCATGCAGGAAGTGAACAAGGTGGTGGATGAGATGTCACTTAAAATCATTTTTGGCATGGAGCCAGTGGATTCCTTTGATATGTATGTCGAGCAAATCAAATCGTTGCAGATTGAACGTGCGATTGAGATTCAACAGCAGGCTTTAGAACGATATAATCGTGCAGTGTCCTCAAAATAAATCCTTATATTGTATAAAATGGGCATAGAAGTGTCGTTTTTGTTCATGTAATTTCGTTTCCTCGTACTCTACAATCGGTTATGACATGCTGAGCTGGCATGCACATGATTCTTGTTTGAGCAGGATCGGAGGTGACTACAGGGTTTCTTGAAACCGCTCACATAATCTGAAATCCAGAAGGAGGAGAACGAAAGCATGCGGAAAAAATGGCCTTTGTTAGGGTTGGCATTTACGTTGGCTGTTGGATTGTCTGTACCTGGAACCCATGAGGTTCGAGCATCAGAGGGTGACTCACAGCCATCTATTGAACGTGCGGATGAGAACCTGTCTCTAGGGAAGGATGGCAGAAGCAGACTCTACCCAAATGATTGGTATCCAGGATTTAAAGATGAACAAGGAAGATTTCTGCATGACTTTTCTTATGCCGGTTATCGACGTGGGGAAGAAGAACTACCTAAAACGGCTAAGAACAAACGTATCGACGTTACCAAATCACCTTATTTTGCCGATCCTTCAGGGAGCCGTGATGCAACCCAGGCGATTCAAAAAGCAATTGATGCTGCGGTTGCGTTGGGTGGGGGTGTCGTGTATCTTCCCAAAGGTACATATCAGGTTAACCCTCAGGCCGGCAAGGATTATTCACTAACCATTCCTGCAAGTCGAGTAGTCCTGAAAGGTGACGGGATGAACAAGACTCATATCTATAACGCACAGCAAAATATGAAAAACAAGGACATTATCCGGATCGGGAACGGAGATTGGAAGAAAACCGGGATCTCTACGAAACTTCGCAAGTCCGTTGCCGATCCAACCGTCCTGCTGCCCGTTGAGGATACGAGCGGGTTTGCGGTGAATGATTACGTGGTCATTTCATTCGAAACAACACCAGGTTTCTTGCGTGAACTAGGCATGCAGAACAAGTGGTCTTCACGTCTCGGTAAAGTAGAACCATTATTCTATCGCCAAATTGTGGGGGTAGATCCGGAGAATAAAACGATCACGCTAGACATTCCGACGCGTTATCCAATGAAGCTGCGCGATAATATTACGATTAGTCAGACAACAGATCCGATTGTCGAGGTAGGTTTGGAGGATTTCTCAATAGCAAATATTCAGAATTCGAAACCTGGACTTGGTGAGGATGACTTCAAAGTCGTTGGCACTGCTGGATATGAAGCCGATAATGCTAAAGCGGTCAATGTGATCGCAGTGGCGAACAGCTGGATTCGTAATATTAACACGTATAAGCCAGCTGGCAATGCAGATTATCATCTGTTGTCCAAGGGAATTATTCTGGACCGTACGAAGAACGTCACAGTGGATCATGTGACCATGCAGTACCCGCAGTATCGTGGAGCGAATGGGAACGGTTATTTATATCAATTTATAGGCAATGATAATCTCATCAAGAACAGTAAGGCGATTGGCGCAAGACACAGCTTCACGTATGCCAACTTCTCTGCGAACGGGAATGTGCTGCAAGGATCGTATTCCGAGAATCCTTCATTAATGACCGACTTCCATATGTATCTGAGCATGGCGAATCTGATTGACAATCTGGTAGTCAACGGAGACGGGATCTCTGCCATTACGCGGGATTATGGATCATCCGAAACGAATCGTCATGGAGTCGTTACCACGGAAAGTGTGTTCTGGAATACGACCGGACAGGCGGCACATCGCAGTAAATCCGGCATTATTGTAGAATCAGAACAATTCGGGAATGGATATGTGATTGGAACAAAAGGAAAGGACACCGGCGTGAACGTCAACATTGTTGGTTCCATTCCGGATGCGAATACGCAGCCATTTGATATGGCGGAAGGTATTGGGGAGGGGGATCGTTTATCTCCGCAGAGTTTATATCAGGATCAGAGCAAGAAGCGAATCAAAGATATTCAACTGGGGCTCCAATCCCTGTTGGTGAATGGCGAAGCTATAGCGGGCATGCAGTTCTTAAGAACGGATTACGTTCACACCTTACCTTATGGCACAACGGAAACACCGATCATCTCTGCGAAACCATTTGCGAAGGAAGCGAAAGTAAAAATTAAACAACCGCAAGAGACCAATGGAACTGGAGAGATTACTGTATCGTATCGGGGTCATACCCAGCACGTGCAAGTGAATTTTAAGGTAGCGGATACACCGGTACTTCCAGAGAATATCTCCATAAGTCCGAATAAAACGCTTCCAGGATGGAGAGTTGCAGGCAATGCGATCAGTGTAGGCGCGAGCGGGGAATTATCCTCATTTCTAACTTTAGATAATGGTGAGATCGTGAACATTGAGGAATTGAACGTTCCTGTCACGTATACGTCGAGTGATGAGACGATCGGATATACGGACGGATCTACCCTCCATGCGGTAAAAGCGGGGATGGTCGACGTCATTGTGAGCTGCGTCTTTAATGGAGTAACGGTCGAGGCACGAGAGAAATTTGAAGTAAAAGAGCCTATGGCCGAACCGGAAGGACCGTTTGCTGCTGTAACCAAGGTTACGGCAAGTGCAGATGACGGCAATCTTCCGATCCATACGATCGACCGAGATCCAGACTCCAGATGGTCTGCAGATGGAAAGGGACAATACTTGCAACTGGAGCTTGAGCAACAGACTCAAATAGGGCAGGTAAGCATTCAATTCTATAATGGTCATACGCGATCCAATTATTTCGATTTAGAAGTTTCATTGGATGGTATTAATTACCAAAAGATATTGAGTAACGTCGCCAGTCAAAAACAGGCTGCCTATGAAACATTTGAATTTGAACCGATTCAGGCAAAATTCATTCGTTATGTCGGGCAAGGAAACGAATCAAATACTTGGAACAGTATTATAGAGTTTTGGGTGCATGCGAATTAAGTTGATGTAGCATAAATTAAAAGATTCGGTATCAAATATAATGTGTGCTCATTTTAAAGTTGGAATGGGTGCATATTATATTTGGATAGCAGTTGAGTTGTATGATATGACCAATCAGAATATATGAGATCACATATTTATCCATACGAAATTAAAAATATATCGGGGGTTATAAAAAGAATAAGCCACATTTATCCATGTGAACAGAGTTGTAATTGAACGAATTGAATCAGTCAATAAAATAATTTGAAATTGTCACATTTAATGCTTGTAAGTAAAAATTTGATTACTGTTTCACAAAACTCGTATTTTGTACATATGTATATTTAATCAAACAAACAAACACTTACATCGTGTCTTGTGAACTTGTACCGTTAAAGGACTTTATATAAGGCTGGAGCATTGTATCCGTTATATCTTGCAATATCAAATAGTTCAATAGCTTTTTCGAGACGGCCCTTTTTTAGCACGATCTAGTTCACGGCAAATCGTGGACGAATGCCTCCCCAGTTCTTTTGCAATAGCTCTTGAGCTTTTGCCTTGTCTGTGGAGGATTTCTAGCTTGCTGCGTTCGATTATGCTAAGATGTGAATAACTCATGGACTGATTCTCCTTGTGTGAATGCTGGTGTGGTAACTTTCATTCTACACGAATCAGGCTATGAGCCATTTTTTTATTTCAGTAGGGTGTCGCACTTCATATTACAATCCGTCATAAGACAAAAGTAAAACGGATAATGGGATTCCTTTACCTCCTAATAATCGTCCTGGAAAAGCTACAGCATCATTAATCAGTTGCTCTGGGGAAATAACCTGAAGATCGCCTTGCCCTCCATCACGTAGCACATGTGCTTTCATATGATAACTTGAGGTGATTTTTGTAAGACTCTGCTCAAAACTTGCGGATGCTTGCCCGTTAAAAAGACCATAAGTTGCTTTTCCTGATAAAGCAGCTTTAATTTCCCGATGTTCTTCCTCTGACTTACTTTCAATTTCGAGTATACCGAAATAGTTGCCGCCAGTTATTAACCCATACACAAATTTTATAACGATTTGAGGGCTTCATGTATTATGGTATTTTATTTTGAAAGTGCATATTATTTATACACACACCTAATCGGAAATTGGACTATGTTCTTGTCCCTCGACATTTTTTTCATGTTAATAATGTAAGAACCCCCATTAATTAATTGTTTACATAGGTCATATCATCAACTCTTCGTCTATCGGATATTCCCATAGTCCCAGTTTTCCCTTCACTGGAATATAGGGCTTCAGCAGACGGAAACCCGCTATTTCCCAGGCAAAATAACCTGGACTGTAATCGCCCAACAGGAAGTCCTCACCCGTCACAACCTTCCCGCAATCCAGAATGGCTGACGTATGATTAGCGTCGATGACTTGATAACAATTTGAAAGCTCGCAAGTTGCAAGGATAACCCCCGTAGGGAGGTTTTGTTCCGTATAGCCATTCTTGGCGAGTAAAGAACGTATGGGTTCATATTTGCAGGCCTGCTTATCGACTTTCTGGCTTGCATGAATGGCCAACGGACCACGATACCGGGTCTTCCAGGATCTTGTTTCATAGAGAGTCTCGCCTTGGACAAGCAGAGTCGCCCATGGTTGAATCATAGATAATACTTTCATTCCTCTACGCTCCATTTCCATTCATAATGAATTACTATTCCCCAAACATTCTCGATACTTTCCATACCCGCATGATGCGACTCTAGTGTAATTCTTGCTTTGACCACCGAATTCCATCCTCACAGGCCACCCATTTCTTCAGAGCACAACGGATCAACCAAGGGTTGTACCAGTTGCTCAATCAGCAGATAATAGTCAGATGCCATGAGTTGGATCGCCTCGTACCATCTCCTTGTCTCTACCGCCTTAGACCCATGTCTAAGACTGCCATCCCGAAGCTTATTACCGTACTTACCAAGATTTTATAATTTAGATATACATCTATTCGGTAATAGGAACATGTTCTTGTCCCTCGACACATTTAGTGTCATACAACATATAGCTCGATTTTCGTTCTGTTTTTTTATAAGTTCCCCTTTCTTGCTTTTTCTTTGAATACTGTGCTATTGTTCCGCGTTCTGGAAATATTTATTAATTCCCCCTTTAATCCTTCTAACTCCAGCAGCAGAAGATTGTTCTTTTCTAATACTGAACTTTCCTAAGTTTGTTGTATCTTCTACATGAGGTCCTCCACATACTTCTCGACTCCAAACTTTCCCTTCGTTATCTTTAATTGTATACACCTTAACGATATCCGGATATTTATCCCAAAAATTCCCTTCAACATTACTTTCTTTCGCTTCAATTTTAGGCATCTTTGAAATATAGGTAACTGCTTCTGATGAAATCGCATCATTCACATACTTTTCCACCTCAGCTATTTGCTCTGGCGTAAGTTTTATCTCGTAGTACTTAAATAATACCTTCTGAATTTTCTTGTTTACCTGAATACCGCTATCTAAACAAAGTCAGCCGATCACGTTGGTCGGCTGACTCCTTGGTTGATAAAGCTATCGTTTCCCGTTAGCTTAACCATAATTCTGACAAACGGTTTATATTTTATTCAAACATATCTGTTACTGCACCTCTTGATGCAGAGGAAACTAGTCTTGCATATTTGGCTAATACGCCCGAACTTACTTTGAGCGGAGGTTGTACCCATGCTTGCGCCCGACCAGCCAACTCCTCTTCGGTCACTTGAAACATTATCTCCTGTTTTTCGCTGTCAATGGTGATTATGTCCCCATTCCTCAGCAGTGAGATCGGTCCACCTACCTGTGCTTCGGGTGACACATGGCCGACTACGAATCCATGCGAGCCACCCGAGAACCTACCATCCGTAATAAGGGCAACTTCCCCTCCAAGACCCTTACCCACAATTAATGCGGTAACGGATAGCATCTCCGGCATACCGGGTCCGCCCTTTGGGCCGCAATAGCGTATGACCAATACATCTCCTTGTTGAATTTCATTTTTCATAATAGCTTCTGTCGCGTCCTCTTCGCTGTCATACACCTTTGCCGGACCGGAAAACCGCTGCTTCTTCATACCTGACATTTTGGCAACGGCGCCTTCAGGAGCGAGGTTACCTCTAAGCACAACCAATGGTCCATTCGGCTTCAGTGGCTTATCCAATGGGCGAATAATCTCTTGGCCATTTTGAAGCGGAGTTGCTTTGGCTAGGTTCTCTGCCAAGGTTTTCCCAGTGACTGTAAGACAATCACCATGAAGAAGTCCCTCAGCGAGCAATAACTTCATTACCCCCGGAATGCCGCCAATTTCATTCAAATCCTGCATGACATATTGGCCGCTTGGCTTAAGATCTGCCAAATGGGGAACACGCAAGCGGATTCGCTCAAAATCGTCTAATGTTAAATCAACTTCTACCGAATGCGCAATGGCCAGCAAATGAAGGAACGCATTTGTTGAACCACCCAAAGCCATTACAACCGTAATCGCATTCTCAAAAGCCTTCTTCGTCATAATGTCTCTAGGGTAGATTTCCTGTTCAAGTAGTGAAATGACCTGTTTACCTGCTGCTGCACATTCAGCTGCTTTATCAGTTGAAATGGCTGGCGTAGAAGAGGAACCGGGTAAGCACATTCCCATTGCTTCTGCCGCTGCGGCCATAGTATTAGCGGTATACATACCACCACAAGACCCCGGACCCGGGCAGACGCTGCATTCTACTTTATGAAGTTGCTCATCCGTCATTTTTCCATCATGATATTGGCCGACTGCTTCGAAGGCCGAAACGATATCAACATTTTTGCCGTCGAGATTGCCAGGTTGAATCGTTCCGCCATATACGTAAACGGATGGAATATTCAACCGTCCGATAGCCATCAAACATGCAGGGGTATTCTTATCACACCCACCTATCGCTACAATACCATCAAAACGCTCGGCGCCAGCTACAATTTCAATAGAATCAGCAATGGCTTCCCTGCTTGGCAGCGAGAACAACATGCCTCCATGACCCATCGAAATGCCGTCTGAAACTGTAATCGTATTAAAAATTAGTGGAGCGCCGCCATGGTTACGTACCCCTTTCTTGGCTTGAATAGCTAGTTCATTTATATGCATATTGCATGGGGTTACCTCACTCCAAGTACTTGCTACGCCAATCATTGGCTTTTTGAAATCATCATCAGTAAAACCAACTGCACGTAGCATCGCCCTGTTTGGTACCCGGTTGGCACCTTCACTGATTACCTTGCTTCGAATACGTAGATCTTTTCCATTCGCCATTTTCCCTTGCCCCTCTCAGTTTAAAGTATTCCTTGCAGCTCCTGCATCGGACGGATGAAATTTTGTTTCATTAGTGCCTGAGCACAATCGCTATCCTTCCTCTCGAAAGCTTTAATAATCGAAGCATGCTCATCGACAGAAGCTTGTGTAGCAGTAATAGGCTGCTTTAAGAACACGTATTTAAATCGCCGAATGTGAATCTGAAGCGATGCGCTGAATGAAGTCACATAAGGATTATCTGAAAACTCCACGATAAGGTTATGAAATTGTTCATCCGTCTCCATTGCTTGGTAAGCTTGACCACTCTTAATGTCACTTGCAAATTCTAGATTAATCATTCTCAGTTGCTCAATCTGCTCTGGAACAATAATCTTTGTGGTAACCTCAGCTGCTAATGCCTGAAGAACAGCCATGGTTGAATACATCTTAAAAATATCTTCTTTCTCGATTTCTGTTACTTTTGTTTCTTTTCCAGGATGCGTGGAAACGAGACCCTGTACTTCGAGTAACTGAAATGCTTCCCGAACAGGTGTCCGGCTTACCCCAAGCGAATCCGCCAATTCAGCGTCGATAAGCTTTTCACCTGGCTGCAGCGTACCATCGATAATCCATCTTTGAATCTGGGAGAAGGTTCTTTCTTTTGCGGACATTCGCGCAGGTGAGGCAAAATTTTTAGGTATTGGCATTGTTATCATCCTTACTTTTTTTCATTTTCCTATATGCAATATATCGCATATATATATTGAATGCAACGAATTATATCAAAATTGAACTTTTCTCAAAAAAAAATGAAGCTGCCTGTTTTTTAGGTAGCTTCATTTATTCTAGATAAACTCTTTCATGGCTTAACTTCAATTTTTTTACAGCTTAATTTAATGTTACATCTTGATATTTATCCCATATTTGCATATTAAGTAGTTTGATCGTACTCCATTTATAACCAGGTGCTGGCATAAAAGGAATATCGCCATCCATACCTTCTCTATACCATCTCTCAAGCATTGCATGCCATTCGTACAGATGCATTAATACATCACGAAAATTCTTATCTCTTTCCTGAGTTTCCACAGAAATGCTCCTTTTCCTGCTGGGTACATATTCAATTATTTCAAGCAATGATTTAAAATTTTTATCGCTATTCAATAATAAAATTTCTTTGTCATTTTGTGATTCCAAGAAAAACGCCCCCTTTTTCCTATGAATGGAACAATGTTTTTGTCCCCTCTACAAATGGCTTGTCCATCATTGTTAGTGTTTTTCAAGTTCTGTCTTTAAATCCTCAATTAGTATATCGACTTCTAATACAGCAGAATCAGCATTATTTAAGAATATTGAAGGTTTAAAACCCTCTTTTTTTATATTGGGTAGAAACTCGTCTATAAACTCGTATAAATCCATACTTTTACTTGAATAAATTTCCCAACCATCAGTTGCACAGTATTCCGCGAATTCTTTCTTAGGCCAAAATGGAAGTGATTGATTACCTTTATCATCTTCAGTAACTGACCACCCATTCTCATAAAGGCCCCACACTTCTTCTGAATCGACTACTTTTTTGATGAAGTATTCATAACGAATATTTGCAGGGAGATTGATGACAGATTCAAATTCTTTCTGATTCATACTTCCTCCTAATAATTGTAATATTTTCTAAATGTGAAATTTGCTAAATGTTAAACTTTCCCCAAATACTTATTGTATTTTGGGCTATACTCTATTCTATATTGATTAGATAAATGCCTATTAGACAATCGGACTAGGTTCTTGTCCTCCGACATTTTTTTCACTTCCCTTTCTATCTAATGACAAAATAATTAATGTTCTAGGGTTGCCGAAAACTTTTCCGTGCCTTTTTTATTAATCAAAGCAACTTCAAAATCAGATACCCATTTAAGGTCGCCTAAATGTCTAGCATAAGCGAATTCATCTGGTTGTTCTGATATGACCTTCTCTAAAAGTACTTGCTTACCATCTCGTTGTAATATAGATATAAATATATCCATGCTTTCTACATTATGATGGCATATGACTTTAGCATAATACTTCTTATTAGGGCTCTTGATGTTTTTCTTCCAAGTCCATTCATTAACATAGCCTAACTGCTCTATTTGCAAAGCAATATCTTGAAATGGCTTAATGTCCCAATTGTTACTTAGAGTAAGTTTTTCTATCCCATCCATTAGCAGTCGAAGCGTAGTCTTTTTTTTCTCCAACTCACTTTTTGCACCGAAGTCATTCAAACTAAATTGGATTGGCACCGAACACACACCTGAATCGTTAATGATCCTTTCGTCCGAAATGTTTTCTACACATTCTATTAGGACTTTCCAACAATCTTTCGTTTTGTACTTCCCAAATAAACGTTCATACATCGCTGTAATGCAGCGAGTTTCCAATCTGAATGAACGTCTTTTCCATTTCCAATTCAACTCATAGTCTAATTTTGTTGCTTCGTGGTACTCACATTTTTGTTTTTTTATTATAGATTCAATAATTTCATCATCAACAATATATGGTAAATCCAAATCAAATTCTTTTAGATACATTTGATCCTCTCCTTATATTACTCCCATGGGCGTGGCCTTTGGTGTTTACTCATTGAATTGCCCTTGTCCCATAGTTTCTGTGCATTCTTTTTTTCCCATTTGAGGGCTTGTTGTCTATTACGCATTTTAGATTTTACTACTCTTGCCTCATACTTTTCATATCCATGTTGTGTTTTTTTACTTGCTTTACTATTACCATGAGTTGCTTTTTTTATCGCTTTTCCAGCAGCCTTTTTAGCAGCCTTCTTAACAGCAGCTTTAACTACTTTTTTAGCGACTACCTTTACAACGAAGACAATAACAAATATTATTAACGGATTATTTCCATCGTCATCTACATATTGCAACTGGATTATTTAGTCCGTAGCAATGTTCTTGTCCGTTTCGGTAATCGGTGCAAGTTGTTGTCTCTCGACAAATCTCACTTGCACCTGCCTATAACCTTGTTTTAAACTTACTTCCTCTAAAAAACGCTGGCCTACACGGCGCACAGGTTCCCCATCCCAATGTTGATGGAATATGCGTTTGGCTATGTTTTTCCATTCTTGAGCCAATCCCCCACACATCTCGGATAGGTTTATCTCCAATGTGGAGGTGTAAATCCTCTTTTCTTTAAGTGAAAAATGCCACCCTCAGCTTTTTTAACAATCATATCGCAGCACAATTTACTGATGATTTTGTTTTCACCAATGCCCGCTCTTGCGTAAACCCCCGTTTCATTATAGATTTTGTCTTGAATTTGCTTCGCCAAATCGACTGGATCATTATCGAAAAGGTGCTCTAATTGATGATAACTACGTACTAATAACCCAATCGGGAACAATAATAGATGCATAGAATACAAAAGGTAAACAACGGCACGGTTTATCAATTAATTTTGATTAGGAGGGCTCGCTAGAATGAGCGATAAATCCCGACGTGTGTTAATGAGTAAATGGACAAAAACAAAGGTACTTCTGGGGAGCAATAAAGTTCGATCACTTATTCCAGATACCCGTAAATTTAGCAAATCTTCCTTGAAGGAAATGCTGAAGAAGTACACAATGGTCTATGTTAAGCCTGAGATTGGAACCTTTGGTAACGGAGTTATTCGCGCGGAACAACTAGGACCTGAAGAGTACATGTATCAAACTGGAACAACCGTGCATTCCTTTTGGGATTATAAATCTTTTCACGAATCTTTAAGAGCTATTATCAGAAAGAAAAGGTATCTCATTCAAAAGGGCATTCATCTGATGAAGTATAATAAGCGGCGGTTTGATATACGGGTGATGGTACAATTAAGTCCAACAGGAGAATGGGAAACTACCGGCCTCATTGGAAGAGTGGCACACCCGAAAAAAATCGTGACGAATTACCACAGCGGTGGCAAACCAATGGATGTTAATCCTCTCCTTGCTGCCCACCTCTCAAATAGCGAAATCAAAAAGATTATTCACTCTCTGAACGAACTGGGTGTGACCACGGCAAAATATCTGCACAAGAGTTATCCAGGATTTCGTCAAATTGGTCTAGATATTGGATTCGACAAAACTTGGACACCGTGGATTATTGAAGTCAACACAAACCCAGATCCGTATATATTTAACAAGTTAACAGATAAGTCGATGTACCGAAAGGTAATGAGGTACAGAAAGGCGGCTGCGAAGTAATTTATGGTGTAATGTCTTCTATTATGAAATTCAAGTGAATATTGAAAATACCTCGCCCTTTCCAAATGATATGATCGCTGTTGTTCCCGATAATGGCACGATTCGAGGCTTGTCTTCGATTGCGGCGTCCCGCTTGATCTCGTTCCTTGCCTGGGCGTTGAGACTCATTTGCAGACCTCATTATGTGAGCTCAGGGACCTCGTTAAAGGCAAAAGCGGGGATTATTTATACGAGACATATCAAAATTGTTCAAGGTCTTATTTCATGATGCGTAACTTCTCGGAAAGGGAATCCATTCTTAGTTTTAGGCCCGAACCCTTAATTTTGTGTGTTTTGCAACCTCCATATACCCATTCCCTTTCATTCTTTGGGGCATATGATAATCCCATCTATTTGATATATGGAGATGAGCAAATGACAACACCAATTGATGTGTTAATCCCAGCGATTGAGAAGGATCTAGCGACACTCCCCCATGTTATTGATGCCGTAAGAAAATATGTGAAGCACCCTATTCATGAAATCATCATCGTAGCTCCGCGGAAGCAAAGAATTTTGGATCTGTGTACGAAAAAGGGGTGTCGATTCGTTCATGAAGATGCGGTTCTGCCCATAACGAAGAAAAACATTCACTATCAATCCAAATCGTGGGATCGGTCAGGCTGGCTTTATCAGCAGCTGCTTAAGCTGGGCGGCGATAAGTTATGCTCATCCAAATACTATTTGGTGATGGATGCCGACACCGTACTTATTCGTCCCCATGTCTTTAAGGTCGGCGACAAGACGGTATTTTACTGCCGAAATTGGAGTCAGCCTGAATACTTCCGTACGTATAAGAAACTGATGGGTAGAAGCCGTTCTTCCAAACGATCCTTCGTTACCCATTACATGCTGTTCGAGAAAGCAAAAGTGAAGCAGTTAAAACAAGCGATTGAGTCCAAACATAACACGAGCTGGAACTCGGCCATTATGAGAAGTATGAATAAATCTAAGCAATTTGCTTTCTCCGAATTTGAAACGTATGGCAATTTCCTTTACTCGTCTGAGCCCGGGAATATGATTTTGAAGCAGGCAAAGAATAAGAGCTTACATTTGAGTTTCCCTCAAATCTCACCTTCCAAGATGTCTTCCCTGACCCGAACATACCGGTCGATTTCTTTTCACAAACGTAAAGGGTATCTTAAATCTTCCAAGGCTGTTGCCAAATGAAGCCCTATGAAGTGGTTTGGAAAGGACCGATACACAAAACAAGCGGTCTTGGCCGTGCCAGTAGAGCTTATGCAAGATCACTGAAGCGGCAGGGTGTAACCGTTAGATTAGGTGCGCCAAGCCCTCGTAATAACGGAATCCAGGGCAAAAAGGTTCTCATTTATCACCATATTCCCAGTCACATGCAATGGAAAAAAGAGCATAGCGTGTATGATTCGATGATTTTGAATACCGTGTGGGAAACAAGCAAGACCCCCAAAGGCTGGCTTTCCCATATGAACAAATTCGATGCGGTGTGTGTTCCCTCCCTGCATAACAAGAGTGCTCTAAAGCACAGCGGGGTGAAAGTCCCGATTTTTGTAGTTCCTCATGGGGTAGACACTAAGGAGTTTCATCCGAACAATAAGAAGATGTATTTGCCAGCTGCGGCAGGGAAGTTTACGTTCGTGTCTGTCTTCGGCTTCCAGCATCGCAAAAATCCGGAGGGCCTGCTAAGGGCATACTGGGAGGAATTTTCCTCTAAAGATAACGTGATTCTGGTGATCAAAACGAACGGATATACGGCGAATGAGAACGAGAAATGGATTCAGCAGAAAGTCATGCAATACAAAATGAGATTGGGGATTCAAAAAGATACAGCCCCTGTTGTCATTATCGGACGCCAGCTCAGTGAAAGCCGTCTCAAAGGCTTGTATACGCTCGGCAATGCATTCGTCCTCCCCACCCGTGGCGAGGGCGTCGGACTGCCTTTTTTAGAATCGCTGGCGAGCGGCGTACCAGTCATTGCTACAGGCTGGGGTGGGCAAACGGATTTCCTTACGTACAGCAACTCATTCCTGGTTCCGTATCAGCTGAGGATCCCTTCAAGCAGCATGAACAGAGCCATATCCAAAAAATTCAGCAGCTTGTTTGCACAAAAGGGACAACGCTGGGCCGAACCAGATCTGAACAGCCTCAAAAAGCTCATGCGGAAAGCGTACGAGAATCCCGATCTTTGTAAACGGAAAGGACGCATAGGGCGAAGGGATATGCTTCAGCTATCCTGGGATCGGGCGGGGAAGTTAATGAAAAATGCGATTGAAGAGGTCATTCAATCCAAGCCATAAGGATCTAGTTGATGTTCCCTAGGAAGGAGGAATGAGCTTGCGTATTGTACTATTGTGCGGGGGATCGGGAAAAAGGCTATGGCCTTTATCCAACGAGATTCGCTCCAAGTTATTTCTTAAGCTTTTGACATCCGAAGACGGGATCAAGGAATCGATGATTGAACGGATATGCAGACAACTGGATGAGGTGGGGCTGCTTCATTCCACGTGTATCGTCACGCATCAGAGTCAAGTGGAAATTACGCGCAGCTATGTTGGTGAGCACATCCCTATCCTAGGGGAACCTTATAAAAGAGGGACTTTCACAGCCATCGCTTATGCCGTAAGTTATCTTCATGAGAAACTGCAAGTCGATTCGAATGAAACGATTTGTGTTCTTCCAGCGGACACTTACGTCGATACCGCATTTTTTCGGCTGCTCCATCGTTTTCCCGATATCCTGTTACATTCTAAGGCAAATCTCGCTCTCCTCGGAACAAAGCCTACTCATTCTTCCGATCAGTTCGGTTATATCGTTCCCGTCCTGACCAAGGAGAATGGCGAATATTCTTTCATCCACCAGTTCATAGAAAAGCCTAATGAGCAGACGGCCAGTCGCTTAATCAAGCGTCACGCGATGTGGAACTGCGGTGTATTTGCATTCCCCTTAAGATTCATGCTCAACTATATGAAGGACACGGGGCATCCTGTTCAAGTTGAGCATTGGCTGGCTCACTACGAACAACTTGCCAATGCCAGTTTCGACCGGGAAGTCGTTGAGCTTACCATGCCTGCTGTTGTCATGGGTTATGATGGATATTGGAATGATTTGGGGAGTTGGATGGCGCTAAGCGGTTATTTGGAAGATCAAGTGATCGGACCTGGGCGAATATCGGACGATTCTCCGAATACCCATCTCATTAACGAACTGCCCTACCCCATTGAAATCATTGGCGTCCCGGATATCATCGCTGCGGCAAGTTCCGATGGCATTCTGATCGCGAATAAGGATAAAGCCAATCAAATCAAGGAAATACTCGCTCAAGTGCCTCAGATTTCAATGTATGAAGAGAAAAGATGGGGCTCCTATCAAGTCCTGAAATATTGGAAAGATGAATCGGGAATGGAAGCCATGATCAAGAAAGTGCAGCTCACCCAAGGAAAATATACGAGTTATCACCGGCATCTCGAAAGGCAAGAAATCGTGACAATTGTGACGGGCAATGCGGAGATTCTAATGGAAGATAGACTATATAAGCTGCAGACGGGTGATGTTTTACAATTTCCGGCTGGCATCAAGCACGGAATAAAGGCTGTTACCCATCTTGAGCTGATGGAGGTTCAACTTGGTAAGGATCTCACTCAAGAAGATATCACTCGATTTGAAATAGATTGGTAGAGTGTTTCTTGACTATGGGAGCATTACATTTAAGCATATATGTATGCAGCACGTGAAAAAATGAAATTTAATGGAAAGCCTGTACCCGGTCTGCCATTCCGCCTGATTTTGCAGCTTGTTTTTATTGCAGCCATCCTGCTTGCTTCCACGGGCTTCGGGTGAAATTTGAACAACCGCTCCCGCTATTTCAGCAGGAACGGTTGTAGTTTGGTATTTTTTGAATTGAATTCATAAGGTAAGTGATCATTTCAAAAACGCTTATTTTGCAGTCTATGAATATATGCTCTTGTCTTCCAGCCCGGATGTGTCGGGGATGACAGAACATCTGACAGTCGAGGGATTGATAATTCGGTAATTTCATTCTTACGCAGAATATCTCTTCAATAAAGCTGGTTATGAAACAAAACTAAAAAGCCAAAAGAATGGCCCTCTATGTCATGCCTTCCAATGTAATCATTTTTGCGGCAGTAACATATTTTACTTTCATGAATTTTCTCTAGGTATATATTCTAAGCATCATAAAACTATTTAGATAACTATCTAAACAAAAATGACACAATGTTCTTTTCCTTTTCGGCAATGGAACTAAGTTCTTGTCCTCACCTTGGGACAAGAACTTAGTTCCTTAAAACAAAAAAGCCGCTATAATAGCGACCTTGAATGGAACAATGTTTTTGTCCCGCGACAGCATCTAAAATTTAAACGACCGTTTACCAGATAGAAATACTGGGAAACGGTCGTAAGCTTATTCTAACATTAGCTTATTTAAAGGGATACTTATGCCATGAATTGTTACCCATTATCCTATCAACAATATGTTGTGCTTCCCAGACAGCTGCGATCTCTAATCCTTCGCATTCTTTTGAGTCAGCAGGTTTAATTTCACCCATGTAATAAATAGAATAATCACCAGTAAGCTGATCAATGACACAAGCAGGAGGCGGCCAAGCCTCTTCTTCATTTACGAAAGGTCGGTTTTCTACGACCGGCCAATCACCTGATTTTAAAACATCATCATAAACCCCAACAATAAATTGATAATCCTCCTGCTGAGGTTTATCCTCAACGTTGTTTCCCATATAGTTATAGATGGCTATACTCGCATCTTTAAATCTTCTGCCGAATGCAAATTTACCATTTGGCAGAGGTATGGCATATAGATCTCCCAATTTAATGCGTTTTCGTTTTATATTTTTCATGGTTTTCCAAACTCCTTCGTAGCGGCTTTAATATAGTTTCCATACTTTTTGTTATTTTTAGAAATACCATTTATAGCATTCCCTGAGGTGCCCTTTTGTGACTTTGCACCGCCATTTTTTATAATCATTTGTTGCTCTCTTCCACGTATTGCATTCTTATTACTAGACGACTTGTCAAGAATTGCACGACCATATCCCTGTTTATTCATATGGTGCTTAGCGTCCCTTTTAGCTATGTTTTCTAAGGGTGTGCCCTTTCCACTAGTGCGTCCTGTATAAACTGAACCATTTTTTGAATTGGTCTTGGTATAAGTTTGGTAAGTTTTGGTTGCAGCTTTTTTAATCGCTTTTCCAGCGGCCTTTTTCGCAACTTTTTTGACTCCGGTTTTGACAGCCTCTTTCGCAACGACTTTCACAATAACTATTATTATAAACAGAAGGAATGGATTATTCCCGTCATCATCCACCAGTGCAACAGGATTATTCGATGCATAACTATACCCGTTTCGGTTTAACGGGTTGTCTAAATCAACATCTTGTTCTAAATCTAGAGTTATAAAGGAACCTTGTTGGGGGTTATAATATCTAGTTAATAAATAATACAGCCCTGTGTCCTTATCGTATTTGTAACTAGCATAACGGTATGGGTTTTCATCCGCAAGCGAGCCGCTCTGATTTACAATATTCCCCCATGCGTCATATTCATACTGAGCTACTTCGTTACCAGTCTGATCCGTTAAACTAACGACATCCCCATGACCGTTTAAGTGGTAATAATAGGTATGCCCCTCTTTAGTCATTGCTACCAGACTTCCACTATCATCCCACGTGTACTCTCGAAGTGTTTTGTTATTTCCATCCGTTTCATAGATGACTTCATCGCCTTCATAGAAGTAATTCGTCGTTCCGGACTGACCGATGGACTGGATACGTCGCCCCTGTTCATCATAACTATACTGTTGTATTCTCTGACCAGATTGATCGTGCACTTCAATTAATTGATCCAGTGCATCATATATATACGTTTGTTTCCCATCGTTTAATAGGTTTCCATTATTGTCATACTGATAAGCCTGTCCATTGACAGAAGTTAATTGATTGGCGTTATTATGCTCGTATACAGTGGTTTGCTCCTGCCCATTGGTGACAACTACTTTTTGTGTCCGATTACCTACATCGTCATAACTATATTTAATCTTCTTCCCATCGGGTAGAGTTTCTTGTTCGAGTTGGTTAAGCGCATCGTACTCATACGTTGTATCACCTAATTCCGAATGAATTGTCTTTACATTCTCATTGGAGTCATACGTGTAGTCGTACTCGCGAATTACACTTCCTGTGCTGGAGTAATCACCGTAAGTGCGCAACTGTCCCCCAGTATCGTAGTCAGCCTTGGTTACAATTCCGTTTGCTCGATCGGCTTGTTCCATTGCAGCCATATCATTGTACTGATATGAAATGAGGTTTTGATTATCTTTGCTAATGCTTTTGACTTGATCTAACTCAGTGTAATCATAACTTACAGTAGACGAATGTCCACCAGTTGCAAATGAGAGCTCCTGAAGTCCACTATTCGCATTATAGATATACGACTTTTGATGTCCTCTATCTACCTCTGTTTCAGGTAATCCATCAGGTTTATACGTAAAGGAACGAGCACCATTGTTTACATTGACAAGTAAACCATTTTCATCATATTCATAAGCCCACTTTTGTTGCCCGTCTATACTTATAGTTTTGAGTTGATCCAAAGCCGTGAATGTCGTAGAGATTGTGTTCCTATTAGGAGTCGTGGTCTCAATTAGGTTGCCATTTGAATCATATTTGTTATCGGTCACATTGCCAATGGCATCTGTCTTTTTCGTTAACTGATTTTGCCCATTGTACTCATACTGAACTACAGCCTGTTTTGGATTTATCGTTTTAGTCAAGTTTCCGGCTGTATCATACTCATAAGTTGTCTCTTGTCGCTTCGGATCAATTACAGCTTTCAGACGATTTAACTTATCATAATGGTAATCGGTACTATTGTTATTTCCGTCGGTATTTGCGATCATATTCCCAACAGTATCTGTTGTCACTGTTGTTGTGTTTCCTGCTGCATCTATTACCGATTTGATATCGTTACCTTTATCATCGTAGCTGTACGTTTCTATCGATTGGTCTGGGTACGTCGTCTTTTTTAAGTTTCCATAGGCGTCATATTCATAACGCGTAACCTTTTGCTTGGCATCCACGATGGTTTCCAAATCACCAACTGTGGTATACGAGTAATTAGTCACATTTTGTCTAGGGTCAATTTCTTTGACAACGTGGTTCAGGTCATTGTACTCGTATGTCGTAACATTTCCAACTTCATCGATTTGAGTCAGAACATTACCTTTACTATCATATGTCTGCTCAGCAACAGTTCCATCTGGATTGGTTACTTTCTTGACATTATAGTTTGCATCTAGGACATACTGGGTAATCTCACCTTTGGCATTTTGGATTTTCTCTGCCACGAAGTTAGAGTTCAGCGTATAGTTTGTCGTATGGCCATTTGCATTTGTTACGTCTGCTGTACGAGCAGTGGTGTCATATTTGTACTGGATTGCCGGCCGATCACTTGCATCTGTAACCGAAACCGTTGAAGGTTCCTGCACTTTAACCAAGTACTCTTGATCATAGGTATAAGTGGTTAATCGATTATTCGGGTCAAAGATGGTTTTAATGTAATTGCCGCCATAACTAAACTGAGTTCGACTGTAAGTACCATCCTCACTATACTGATCTACAGTGACTAACTTTCCATTTTGGTACGTATAATCCGTTTTACGCCCTTCTAGCATGGCATAATCAACTAACCCATCTGAAGTATATTCAAATGTAATGGTACGTCCTGATGGGTCCTCTATACCAGTTAGTGCTCCGTACCCATTCCTTTTATACGTAATTCGGTTTCCATGCATATCTTGTTCATAACTGAGTTTGGCTTGAGTGATGCTTACTTGATCATCATTGGACACCGTATCAAAATGCATCAGGTATCCATGTTTGTCCGTTAACTCATAACCAGTCGTGGCCCCTGCGCTACTTTTCACCTTTTTTAGTGTCAGATATTCGCCCGCTGAAGGTGTATACGTATTGTTTGATGCGTTATATTTAAATTCATAAGCAGATCCAGTGTGGTCTGTAAATAATACGTCTCCGGTTTTGTAAGCATCTACGATGGTTTCACCACCCGTATAATACCATCCATAGCCGAAGGGTGAAGATTCGCTAGATTTAGAGTTATATGTCCGCA
Source organism: Paenibacillus vandeheii (assembly GCF_030433635.1). Classification (NCBI taxonomy): domain Bacteria; kingdom Bacillati; phylum Bacillota; class Bacilli; order Caryophanales; family Paenibacillaceae; genus Paenibacillus; species Paenibacillus vandeheii. Next base: position 130,514 of record NZ_JAROCD010000006.1, on the reverse strand, counting down.
TAAAGTCTACGGAGGTATCTCCTCTACCAGTTAAGGAATAATCATTGAACTGGATGATATTGTTCCCCGTGCCCAAATTGGTGTAACTTGTTCCATTCGCTATCGGATGACTATCGTACGTCCAGTAATCTTTAAGACCGAGTCGGCTAGCAGAGGTGTATGTCACACTTAAAAGCGGCGTGTAATCGGGATTTGACGTATCATCACCGGATATGAACTTTTTATAGCTATTTGTGGTTTCCGAATTGCTTTTTAACATGAATCCTTTATTTGATGTAGGATCATTAATCCATTTCTCTAGCATATTTGCAGGTAAGGACCACTTATAGTTTGCTGAAAGTGATGTTAAAGGACCAACTGCAGTTGTAGCCACTTGCGAAGCATTGAAGTCTCCTCCCTGTTTACTCCACAAGTTCGTAGCATCTGCATACATCCAAGATGCTGAGTATTCCGTCCATGCTTTATTGACACTGTTCAGTGTAATGTCCACATTGGTATTATTCGAAACGGACGCTAACCAGAGGTTCAAGTCAGCCGTTAAAACCTTTGCCCCCTGTGGGATCGTCGATGTATCAAACTGAATGAGAGAACGGATGATATTAGAGCTAGTGGCGTCTTTATATAGTCCTACACCTAATGTCGTGTCGGTTGCTCCGGTTTGTTTGGGAAAAGCACTACGTATATTGGTATCCGCTAAGCGGTATGTCGGTTGAAACTTAACAATGGTCGGATCGATAGTGACTGGGTATACACGTGACGCATCATTAAGCCACGCCAGACTGGGGATCACATCAATGTATAACTGTCCCTTTTTCTCTTTCAATTCATAGTGAATATCGTAGGAAAGAGATTCTTCAGGGTGAGCATTAACTCCCTCTACCTGCTGATAGCCTTCAGGTATAAAGGAATCATACATCAACGGTTTGTCTATGATATATTCAGTATCGCCTGTAGATGGGTTGACCAAGGAAACGGAGCCATCCTGTTCCTGGCGATAATCCAGATTACCTAGGGTTAAGGCAAAGGAGTAAATCACTGACTTTTTGCCTGTCGGTTTTTTGCTGAGTTTAAGCTCTTCTTTGAGTCTGTCGTTTCCGAGGGTATAGATTAAATCAGTATCGGGATAAAGGCCCTTATATTTCATTACATTATCCGTAACAATCCCTGCAGGTTTTGTGTTAGATATGCTTTGCGTGGTTTTTACCGGATTTGTTTCCGAAACGGGGTTGAAGCCAATGCTGAATTTATCCTCTTTGATCTCAACCAAATCGTCAGAAGTAGAGTGTTTCTTGTTCATTTCTACTTTGAATTCATGATCATTATTGTAAGCCGTTTGACTCGTCGTGTTTAAACGGTTATCAATAGGCTTCCACTCTTGATTAGAGGAATCTTGATAGTGAATCGGAGTTTCAGAAATTTGAGTCGTGTACGTCCCGTTCTCATTTGCGAATGTCTTAGATTTTTCACTTCGAAGCGAAGCGATTTCTTTTGAGGTGTTGTTGGACGACAAATTAGAATCGTCGGAAATGTTGCTTTCTTGAAGCGTTGATCTTTCGGCCGAGGGGCTCCCCCAAGCAGTGGTATTATTGAGCGATGATGTAGAGATTAAGGAACCAGCAATAATTAAGCTAATTACCTTATTCCAAAATTTGCGTTTCTTTTTCATGTTGTATCCCCTTGTCTATTTTTTTACAGCAAGAAGAGTTATACCATATACTTGGAATATTTTCTAAATGAAAAATTTGCTAAATGTTATCCGTACCCAAATACTTATTGTATTTTGGGCTATATCCCCACTTTATATTGAATTAGATAAATGCCTAATCGACAATCGGACTATGTTCTTGTCCTTTGGTTGGGACACCAACTTGTACCAATAAAAAAAAAAACCGCTAAAATAGCGACTTTAATGGGAATATGTTCTTGTCCCTCGACATCAGCAGCAGCTTTTCATATTTAAGAAGGGATGTCTCACAAGGATTACGACCTTGAGGGACATCCCTTCTCTTATTTCACTAACGTTATATTACTGTCCATCCACTGTAAACCGATAACTTCCCGATTGAATTCCGATTATTGCATATGGACGACCACGCTCTTGCACATAATCATAACCGATTGGATTTCCCTCCTCCATAATCACTGCTCGATCTGAAATAATAGGTAACTTAACCCTGCCACGAGTATTTGGAGGAATGGTCACTGTTAACTGATAGCCACGACCTTCCAACTTGAATTCGCACTGGATCTTGCCCCTAATAGAGCAGTGACTACCGCTGGCATATTGAATTCGATCGAAGCAGCCAGGTGCAATGAGGATCTCTCTGTAGGCGTCACTTAACGATGATATTCCGAGCAATTCCTTATATAACCATTCCAGAATATGTCCCATCATATCATGGTTGCGAGAACGGGAATCGTCCGTCCAAAATTCGGGCAGCGCAGTTTCTCCACGCTCAACAAATCGAATATAACTTGGATGTTTTGGCTGCATCATCATATCAAAGACGATATCATTTCGTTTCATCCCTGCCAGAGCACCAAATAAAAAGCGTAGTCCAATCTCCCCTGACTTCAGTTGTCTCCCGGATGTGGCCTGTAATAGCGCAGCTTCCACATCGGATTGATACTCCTCTTCCACAAGCTTGAAGGTAGAGCGGAATGGCCTGTACGACTTGATTCAGCGGATCAAACTCACCATTTAACTTGCAATAAGCGTAACGGCCTTCTTCTGTGACCTGACGTAATAACTTGGAATTATAACGTCGCTTCACACGTGCCGACTCTGATTCATAATAGGCAGATTCGTCATCGAGCCCAAGCGTGGAAGCGAATTTGGATACTAACGTATAGCACTCATAATAGAAGGCCGTTTCAACATTTTCGATATAATCTCCGCCACTTTGTGGTACGATGCCCCAATCACCGAGGCCATGCTGTATGAGCCCACCGTCCACTTCTTTTAACCTCAAATAATTCAAATACTTCTTCATAGCCGGATAAGCTTCTTCCAGTGCAGTTCGATTCCCATACGTCTGCAGCAGTAATTCCGGGACCAGAATGATTGCACTACCCCAGGCAATCGAATCCCGGAACCCTTCCGTAAATTTGGAGTATTCAGGTGCTATATCAGGAATTAACCCCTCTTCTGTCTGTGCTTCGATCATATCTCGTGTAATTTTCAGCCAGAGCTCTTCAACCGCTTTGACGTACATTATGGATGGCCCCATCAGACTTGCCGTCTCAATCCAGCCCAGTTTTTCAATGGTAGGGCAATCGGAATGCACGCTTTGGAGATTACTTTCGATCGCCTTGATTATAATCTCACCCAGTTTGGTAATACGGGAATCATCAGTTTCCAGTTGTCCCGCATCGGGTGATGCTGACGTGACGAAATGTCCTTTTACGTCATGAATAAATGGTTTCGATGGATCTGTACGGTCACGCGTACAGCCTTCTATCTGTACCCATCTTGCCCCATAACATGAAAAATCGGGCTTCCAGGTTTCCAGTTCACCTGTTCCAGATAGCGTATATTCTGAATACGTCACAATATCCCAAGGCGTGGCAACAGTTCCATCCTCGTTCCTTAGCTCCCCAGGTTTAATGGTTACTTTACTTCCGGCAGGGCCGCTGACATAGATTTCGAACATGCCTGACATATTCTGTCCTAAATCAAAAACATAAATTTGATCTTTAGGTTCCTCAATGCAAATCGTATCGTAGACGGATTTCACTATAATTGGTGGCTGGTTCTGGCTTACCAACTTCCCCTTGGGAGAGACCACCACCTTTGCTTTAGACCATGTAGAATCGTCAAATACCGATTCGTACCAACCTTCCGGATACAACCGAGCATCGAAATTTTCTGAACCATATACATTAGCTAAAGTAGTCGCACTGGCACAAACCTTCCATTGTTCACTTTCGGTCTGTACATACTGTATGGAACTGTCCTCATATTCAATATGCCACTCCCCAATGACAAGTAACTCGCTTCCATATGATTCGTACCCTTTTCCAATCGTGTAGAAATGACGGTCGCCTGCGTCGCCTGCATAAAATCCGTTGCCGACCGATAGTCCAATGACATTCGTGCCTTCTCGTATATGGTTTGTCACGTCATAGCATACGTATTGTACGGACTTTTCGTAATGGGTCCAGCCTGGGTCCATTTCGTTGGGGCCAACTTTTTCTCCATTCATGAATAACTTGAAATGACCAAGTCCCGAAACGAGTGCGTAAGCTCGCTTTATATTCCCTTTTGCTGAAAATTCAGTTCGGGCGTAGAATGGCTTTGCATCCCCTTTTCCGATCCAATTCGCCCTCCATGTTTCATCGTATAGATAACCGGTAAATAACAACACAGGATCACTCCAACACATTTTCCCATGCTGATTCCAGACTGCCACTCTCCAGTAATACGTCGTTACACTTTTTAGTTGTTGACCTTCATAACGAATGCCAAATTGCTCGAAAGAACTTACTTTCCCGCTATCCCACAGCAAATTTTTGTATTGTTCAATATCAGCTTTTTGTTCTGCGAATATGATTCGGTAATACGCCTGGTGTTGTTCACGCGCTGTGCTTTCCAACTGCCAGCCCAATACGGGAACATTTGTATCAATACCCAAAGGAGAATAATAATTATTGATCCTTAAATTCACCGGTTTCATCCGTAAGGCCTCCCTTCTATCACTAATCTCGAACCTTCTTGTTACTACGTAGAAGTTTGATGGGTTCTAATAAACCGTAGGGAGTGCCTTGGTACTCTAATGTATAATCTTCATCTTCGGGGTGGAATGACCACCAATCAATCCAGCTTGGATGGGTCTCCTGTTGATGAAGTGGACCGAACAGATTCCTTGGACTTCCAACGACTTCAACCACGACTTTATTCTTTTGGTCCGTCAGGAGGCCTTGATCTATGTCAAACCATGCCTCACATTTCCACGGAATGGTCTTACCTGTTGTTCCGTCCAACTTGATATCAAGGAGAACAGCCGCATATTTACCAAACTCCAGTCTGTATCCGTTAACTGATTCGATACCCTTTTCAATCTCAAAATCATAGTTCATACTGCCACAATAGTAGGGATAGCCTTGTTTACGCCAGTCGCCGTAAGTTAGATTGTCAGGCTCAATCACTATTTTACGATTAGGGTCGACAGCAAAATCTCCAATAATATATGCATTCTCCAACTCCATATCGTTACAATACGAGATCAGAACATTTAACGCATTAATGCCCTCATGTAATCCTGACAATTTATTTTTTTGCATACGCCGATCCAAATAATATCCTTCTGGCTCTTTATCCAAGCGGTTGCCATTAAGCTCAAAATCGAAACGATGTGCATCTTCAAATACCACAAATGCATCATTCGCTGGCACATCGGCAACCGCAAAGGTAAACCTGAGTTCCAGCGGGGTTTCATTGCCCGGATGTTCCTCATGAACCCAAAAGTACCTCTGCAGGTTTCCGTTGTGGAATACCTGACGCATACCCAGTCGTTCACGAATCATACGTTGGGCCCTCCACACCTCCATGGGCTCGGACCATGGTTCATTCCCCATGCGAAACTGGCATTGATCAAGAATAAGCGCATTAGGAGCGGTTCTTTCAAACGAGACAGGTTGTAGCTCTGAAATATACTCCTTGCTTATCTCAAACATGGTATGATCTTGATCAGATACATGATTCACGTCAGGCATTTCATCGTTGATAACGGTTGCCATTGCCTCTTGATGGGTTGAAGTGCATGACACAATATACAGCCTGGACTGTGCTGGTCCGAATGTATCGCTGAAGCGTATCTTGCCATCTTTCTTATGAACTGGACGTGGAATCATTTCGCCCGACCAAGCATCCCATTCTTCCAGGTGTTGCCCTTCTGAAATACAGATCTCCACTTGATGAGTGTTATTCCGATCATTATTTACAATAAAAACAGTCGAGCCATGTTGTACCTGGCGGTGCATGTGCAGAAAATGCTTCGCTTCCATGCCATCCTTATCCTGAATGCTTACGGCACGTGATGTTTTCTCGTTCAACAGAGGGGTCAGTTCAGCAGAATCTTTGAATTGAATATAGTGGCTATGCTTATACAGCTCATCCAAACGTTGCAGATTCTCCGACCTACCATCTATTAAGTACGGCACTTCCCCAAATGCAGCAACAATACCTCCACTGTCCATAAATGAAAGCAATATCTCGAGTGTTGAGGACATTACATTGTGAAGTGAAGGTAGAACAACGAGTGAATATTCTGCTTCACCCACGTATAGCTGCCCTTTCTCAACTCTGGCGAACTCTTTCATCATAAGCTCATCACCCAGATCATAATCGACATGCCATTCAACCATATGGTTGACGAATTCGTTGAACGACTTATCGTAGTCTGTCAGCATTGATTCATTACCGGCTGTATTCTTCCATGAGGATATGTTCACATTTTGTCCTAGATGTGACCATACCGACGAGGCTGGATGAATAACGAGCACATTCCGAGTTAACTTTCCCTCACTTAAGACCGAGCCGAGTCTTGCATAATAATCCTCCATGCGCCGATTATGATTCCACCAGTTCGTATGATAATTGAAGGATGGCGGATAATCCCGCTTACGACATCCTCTGAGTGAATACCAGGATAAATGATGGGTCAATAGGTTAATGCCTAAAGCAAATTGCCAATCCCCGATCCATCTTCGACTCTCAAAAGTTAAGTCCCAGCCTGTCACACCGTAAGTTTCGGTGATTATTTGTTTCTTACCAAGCTGATTCGCAACACTGGACACCTGTTTGATCGTTAAATGTTCTTTTGTCTGTTCTCCCAGTGTGTCAATACCCGGTATGTGCAAATATCGATAATGAGACATAACTGAACCGCTATGACGAGTCTGTCCGACGATGCTACCTTCGGAATGAAAATGTCCGGTGAACTGAACACCATGTTCTTGGCACCACTCCCCGATTTGTTTCGTATACGATTCGCTGAACGTTTCGGTCACGGTCAACCAGTAATCGTAACGTATTTGTGGTGAAAGAGTGCCTTGAAAAAAGAAGTATGGAAGCAACGTCCATATGGAATACCCTCTTCTGAGTTCGAACTCGCGCGCAAACACTTCGCTCCATGCAATCCAAGTCAATTCTGGTTCATTCATACGTTCGGCAAAACCTTGGATTGTCGGCTCATCGGTAAATATCCCCTGAACCGTTTTTCCGAATTCTTCTCCAACTGCCTCCCTGTAAGGTTCATAGTTCGTCTCAATAAATAACTTTACCGTGTCAGGATTCATGAGATCCGTGTAGGTGTCGCCATGACACCAGTCGTTTTTATCAGCGATTCTCACACGGAAGATGAGATAGATCTCATCTCCCCCATCAAGATCCACTCCGATCTCATTCTCTGGCAGTTGCCTCAGCCTCGTGATACTTCCCCCTGCTATGATGGCGTGATATATGGCTCCAATGGATGTATCTTCTCGTTCAAAGGTGCGGCTCATATCTAGCGTCAGTGCCTTGGCACGCACCTTATCGCCGCCTTTACTCGCGACCATTCCACCACCCATCCCTGAGGAATATCGATCTTCATCGTACAACCAGGCAGAGATGCCTGACTCCTTCGCCTTAGCGACACAGTCCTTGATCCGGTGCATAAACTCTTGGCTCAGATAGGGTGTTTCCAAGCCCTCACGCACATGCATCATAAAACCGCCCATGCCCTGTTCCTTGAAACCATCAATCTGGCGATTCAGCTCCTCCTGCTCCAACTTGTCGTTCCAAGCCCAGAATGGAACCGAACGAAACGAATGACCCGGATCTAAAAAAGCACGTTTCAATATGTCCCAATTCATGTGTCACCTCACAATGTACAGATTGATTAACCCTAACCTTTTACACTGCCAAGCACGATACCTTTGACGAAATACTTTTGCAGGAAAGGATAGATACATAAGACTGGCAGCATTGACACGAACAATTGGGCTGCCATGACTGTGCGATTCGAAATATTAGCAATAAGTGATAAATCGCTCGCATTCATATTGGTTAAATCTCTTGATACAATAACGGTTCGTAAATAGGTCTGTAACGGATAGTTGGACGGTGAGTTCATATAGATCATGCCATCAAACCAAGAATTCCAGTGAAATATAATTGAAAATAGTGCGATTGTTGCTAAGGATGGTTTAGATATTGGCAAGTAAATGCTCCATAATGTTCGCCAGGAACCTGCGCCATCCATTTGGGCAGATTCTTCTAGCTCTGGCGGCTGAGTACGGAAAAGTTAAGCATGAGCACAATATTAAATACATTAACCGCTGAAGGGATGACAAGAGCCCAGATGGTGTCCATAAGCCCCGTCTCTTTAACTACCATGAAGGTTGGTATTAATCCTCCATTAAAGATCATTGTTACAACGAAAAACCAGGAGTATATCGTTCTGGAACGAAACTTCAAATTGGATTTTGAGAGCGGATAAGCAGCAAGAACAGTTAGGGTTAAACTTAAGGAAACCCCGAGAATCACCCTTTGAAAGGAAACGAGTACTGTACTCATAAAGATGTTGTTACTGAAAATATACGTATAGGAATCCAGAGTGAAACCTACAGGCCAAATCGTCACCCATCCAGCTGAAACGGCTGCATTACTACTGAAGGATAACGCGGCCATATGAATAATAGGGAATAAACAAGTGATGGAAAATAGGGTTAAGAAAATGTAGTTTGCATATAGGAATACTTTACGAGAAAGCGTGCGTCGTTCGATCATGTATACAGCCTCCTTATTTATTGAGAGAAATTATCCTTATGACTCGTGAATTCCAATTAGAAAATGCGATAATTCGCGAGCTTATATGCGAGCAGGTAGGAGGTGCAGATAAAGATAAATGACACGAACGATTTGAAAAGTCCCACAGCTGTTGCTACACCATACTGCATCTGCTCCATGCCGATCCGGAACACATACGTATCCAGAATGTCTGCACTGGAATAGACTTGAGGGCTGTACAGATTGAAAACTTGATCGAAGCCTGCATTTAATATATTTCCAAGGCTTAGGACACTAAGTAATACGATGATTGGTTTCATGCCGGGAAGTGTAATATGCCACATTTGCTTTATATGTCCAGCACCATCCAACGCTGCTGCTTCATATAAAGACTTATCGATGCTTAGAATTGTGGCCAAGTATACGATCGTATCAAAACCAAGTTCTATCCATATATGCGAAGCAACAATTACAAAGCGGAACCATGCACCATCGCTTAAAAAATAAATAGGTTCAACACCAAAAAGTCCTAGAAAATTATTGATAATGCCACCTGAAGGTGACAGTATGTCGATTAGTATGCCAGATAAAATAATCCAGGAAATAAAATACGGCATATAGACAACTGTCTGAACCGTTCGTTTGAATACAACGTTCTTAACTTCATTAAGCAAGATCGCCAAACCAAGAGGAAATATGATGCCAACGATCATTTTCAACAACGAAATTAATAAAGTATTTCCAATAACTTGCATCGTATCTGGCATACCAAATACATACTTAAAGTTATCGAATCCAATCCATTCTGAGTTAAACCATCCATTTGAGGGAACAAAATCTTGAAATGCAATAACGATGCCAACAATCGGCCCATAACTGTAAATGAGAACCAGAATGACCGCCGGCAGCAGCATGATATGGTAAGCACCTGTAGAGAACCGACGTTTACGGGTTCCTTTTAGCTCCATGTGTGTGCACACTCCATCCGTTTTTATAAAAATAGAGGAACTGCGTAGTTCTCCTATTCATCATCACTTAGCTGCGTCCCAATCATTGACCTCTTTCGTAACTTCTTCGAGGCCGAGTTTATTCAATTGATCAACGAATTTATCGAAATTATCCAGTGAGTCGGATCCCATGATCACTTTTGTGTAATATTCAATAACTGCCTGCTCAATCGTTTTCAACCGATTTTTCATGGCATCCGTTGGTGCACCATAGAACTCATTCATTTTGAATAGATCTTGATTTACATATTCGTTCATATATTTAAACGAACCGGTTTCGCCGAACACCTTCTCGTATTGAGCGTTGGCGTTGTCTCCGTCTTTGTATTTTTGAATATTGTCATAGTATCCTTTTTCTTCGGCATTCAATTTAGAGGCATCTCCCGTTTTGAAAGCTTCTGTTATATTGAGATGACCTTGAAGGTTCTTTTTCGCTTTCCACGCTTTTGCAACGGCATAATGATGTCCCGGAGCTGGTTCAGGACCCAAGAATCGGTTGTATTCCTCGGGGGACGTATCTCCATAGTTCAACTCTGTCCAGAAATTAATCAGTTTCATAATGGCTTCCGGGTGCTCGTATCCATTACGCATCACATAGTAATTCTCAACATTTAACTGGATTTGAGGGTTAGCAGGTTGTGCGTCCTTGGATACGATTGGGTAAGCCATCCAGTTGGAGTCCGGGAAATTATCCTTTGTCTGCTGTAACGGAAACATACCATTCCACATTTGGCCAAAGTTAAAACCGACTCTTCCAGCAGCAGCCAACTCGGCCGCCTTGCCTGAATCTTTCGCGCCAAAGTCTTTCTCAATCAAACCTTCACTATACAGTTTGTTAAGATATGCAAGAGCATCCTTGACTTCTGGCTGTGCGCTACCGTACACAAGCTTACCATCTGTTCCACGAACCCACGTTTTCGGATAAGCATCGAAGGCATTGAATAATCCGATTGCTTCAGCCAAACCAGGAGTAAGAAAATCTTTGCTCAGCATGAGCCCAACAGTATCCTTCCTAGCATTACCGTCAGGGTCTTGCTCAGCAACTGCCTTGAGAGCCGTATATAATTCATCTGTCGTCTTTGGATTCGGCAGACCTAACTTTTCCAGCCAATCCTGGCGTCCCCACAAAAAGGAAGCGCTATCAATAGATGAGCTAGTCGATGGAATAGCAATCAACTTCCCTCCAAAGGTTGCTGACTCAAGAGCTGTGTTGCCTTCCTCGGTAATGATCTCCTTTGTCAAAGGCGTTCCATAATTTTTATAAACATCCGTTAAATCGGTGTATAGATTGGTCTTAGACAGCGTTGCAAGATTTTCCAGACTAGCACCTACAAGATCCGGTATATCACCTGATGCGATAGCAACGCTCATTTTCTGCTTTCCTGCATCCGCACCTTTGGTGTACCATAGCGGTTTAACAATAATACCAAGCTCATCCCGATAGGCTTTGATCCATTCGCTATTCTCCCACTTCTCTTCAGAAAAGCCGTCGGCGATCGCGTCCGCAATTGATATAGCAACTGTCAGTTCAATGGGTGGATCATACTTAGCCATCGGATCAGATGGGGGATTTGTTGCTGTACTGACGCCGTCATTATTGGATACATTGTTTGTATTGTTCAAACTGCATCCCGCCAGAAGTGAGAGACTTATCATCATTACTACAGCAAAAGAGAATACTTTTCTGTTTTTGTTCCTCATGTATACTCCTCCAGTCAATCAATATTATGTACAAGATAAGCTTACCTCCCAGAGGAAAAGAAAGCGATTTCAAAAATACGATATTCCTTGTATTCTTCCGACAACGTATACCTTACCTTGCATCTTTAAGATGTTCGAAACTCCTGCGGGGTTTGTCCGGTTTCTTTCTTAAAGAATCGACTGAAATAACCAGCCGAAGTGAATCCAAGCGATTTGGCGATATCCTGCACGAGGTTTCTTGGATCCGTGAGTAGTTCTTTTGCCCTTTGAATCCTCAAAGCTGCGATATACTCCGTAAGGGTTATGCCTTTCGATTGTTTAAACATTCTCGATAGATAATCCGGATTCAGGTACACTTGCTCCGCAAGATTGGATACGGAAAGGTCACCACCTAAATGTGTTTCAATGTACTGATTAATTTTCCAGAGTACGTCCATACGCATATTAGAAGACTGAGAGGAGTGGTAATGTTCAAATTGGTTTAAGATATGCTGTAATGTCTTGATGCCTTCTTTGCGTATGAGAATGGATGAGGGCTGCAAAAGCTTGGACATATGGGAAGCAACTGCAGTATCACGGTCGAGTCCCAATTTGTTGGCAGATGTCAGAATGCGAAGTGCTACCGCGCAATACATCTCCATGTATCGCATATCATCAATTGCCTCCCACTCTGCGTAAGATGACAGTTCCGACAATATAAATTGAACTTCATCTCTTCGTCCAGATTCAATGTACGTCTCTAGAGCATTTGCCTTCTTATGAAAAACCTCAATGAACCCACGTACCTCTTCCTCATCATGATTTTCCGAACCTGTAAAGTTGTTATTCCTCACGATGATTTTTTTGGCATCATAATATCGAGATAAGAATGCTTTGAGAACTGCAAACTGCTTGACTACATCGCTCCAAGCAATAGATCGATCTGTGAGTGCAAATGAAAATGTATATCCCGTCGATTTTTCTAATGTTTGCTGAATCAATTCAATAGATCCGTTTAGAAAGGTTATTAACTGCTCATCAGCTTGCACGGAGTGATCACGGGATTGAATGAAGAAAACATAATATTCCCGGTTATATACAACGTCTGTGAATTCGGAATAGGGTGACATGAACCGAACACAAACGGTATGCAGTGCCGTGAAGAGTAATTGTTTCTCTGATGCTCGTAACGAAGAATTCGCTAGATCCAATCTTGAAACAGCCATAACAAAGGGACGGTCTATGGCAAGTTTGATCCCCTTTGCCTCCAAGTGTTGTAGTGTTAGATCCTCCTGTGACTGTAAGCCTTCCAATAAGTCAGATAGGTAGATGAGGCGGTGATGCTCCGCATGTTCTTTCTGTATATCACGTGCTTGTTTGATTAAAGTGTCCATCTTCTGTTGCTCATCCAAATCACGAATTGTTGTACGAACCGCCGCTACGATCGCATCGTCTCCTTCTGCTTTCATTATATAGTTCTGTGCACCTTGCTTAATGGCATGATGAACTTAATCGAATTGATCGAAACCTGTAAGAAATATGAGTTTGCATTCCGGCCATTGCTGTTTTACCTGATCACCAAGTTCTAATCCTGACATCTTGGGCATTTTGATATCTGACAATAGAATATCAATCCGCTTTTCCGACATCACTCTTAAAGCCTCCAATGCAGTCGAAGCTTTGTAGAGTTCAAGTCTGTGGCCTTCAGCCTCCAGAAACAATTCGTATAATCCATTCAAAAGCAGTTGCTCGTCATCCACGATTAACATCCGGTACATCGATACTCGCCTCTTTCCGTGCAATAGTTAGTTCGATCTTTACTCCACCTAGATCACTGGGGCTAACCTTTATCCCGCTTTCTGGTCCGTATTTGTATTGTAGTCTTCTATGCACATTCAAAATACCCGAAATCTCTTGTTCATCTTGCGTAGACGACAGGAGAGCAGACAGTTTTTTTATAGCATCCTCACTGTCCTCACCGTTATCTTCCACAAGAACCACGATCTGTTCAGGTTCATCCAGGAACGAAACTCTAAGAATGCCTCCTTCTATCACATTTTCCAAGCCGTGAACGAATGCATTTTCAACTATAGGCTGAATAATCAGGCGTGGAACCGATAGAGCCTTGATATTGACCGGCAATTCGCCAAAATCTACAGTCACCCGATCTGAAAATCTGGCTAATTGAAGCATTGCATAATTACGAGCATGTGCCACTTCATTCTCAAGGGGGACTGTATCTCTGGAATTGCGCGTTATGAATTGAAAATACTTGGCCAGCTGATCCGTGAAATGCACGGCTTCTTTGTCTTTTTCCATTTTAATAAGGCGAATGATACTGAACAGGCAATTATAGAGGAAATGAGGATTAATCTGTGATTGCAGTTGTTTAAGCTCCGCATTTTGGCGATGAATCCGCTGATTATAGATCTCGTCTATTGAAATATTCAAATTGATTAACATATCATTGAAACGTTCGTATAAATAACCGAATTCATCTTCCTTATTATGTTGAATATTGAGTTCCAAATTTCCCTCTTCAATTCGCTTGAACGCGCGAACAAGCTTCACCATGGGCTTATTAATGATTTTGTTGATGTAGTACAGGTACAGAGCAACCATTAGAATGGTGAGTCCGAAGAACAGCCAGAACCAGACAATGGATTTGGAGATAGGTTCAAACATCGTTGGCGTATACAAATAATGATCTATATACAAGTCATTTTCCGCCAGAGAAGATTTTACAAAAATATAATCTTTATTCGTTTGAATTGGTGAAGATTCTTGCGTTGATTGTTTCATTTCTCCATAGTACCGTGTGATTGACTGTTCTAATTTGTCATCATTCACAACGATCATATTTTTGGTGTTTCTACCTAGTCCGAGTACAATCGCTCCAGAATATTCTTTTTCCAAAGCAGCTTCGAAGCTTCGATGAAGTTCACTCGTTCTCATTTCGATCTCAACGATGATTTCAGGGGGGGGTTGTATATTCACTTTCAAGAGGATATGCGACGCTAAGTAATCTGTCATTATAGGTAATAAGATGATAAGGATCTTTCAGCTTTTCAGAAGAGATATCTGTATCTTTCAACTGACCGTAACCGTCGTTTGCGGATATTTCAATATCAAGTTTGGTTAGATACAGACGTACATCCACAATGAAGTCGCTGCTATTTCGAATGGATACAAGTTTGGATCTCAAAAAATGGATAAGCTGAATCTTGTGATAGGACTCAAGTGTGTCATAGGCATTAGCAAACTGGATTACATATTCATCGTTAAGCATATCGTACTGGAGTGAATTAAAGCGGTTAAGAGTACTATTAATCTCACTTAGATACTTCTGGGACTGAGTTTCAGTCGAGGTTATAATATCTTTCCGAAGCAATTCAGAAGTCCAGTTGTACAGTATCGCTGCAAGCAGATATATTGGAAATGTCGCTACGATAAACGCTATGATCAAACGTTTATTAATCGATAGCCGCCATTTCGTATTTTTATTTCTCAACCCGTCAACTCCTCGTAATTCTATATAATCGTTTATGACTGGCACCGAGATGGCACTTTACAACGGATTATCTCCGTCTAGTCCAAATGATTAATAATATGCCTCATCAATGAGTAGTAAGCAACTACTGGAAATGGTATATCAGTATTGAAACACTGTCTAGTTACTTCGTAATCAACATTATTTTTTACTGCTAGACTATGAACATTAATATCATACAAGCGCTTTTGAATTGCTCCTATACTTTTTTTCTCATAGACCAAACCGACTACTTCGCTTGACGTTCCATTTCCATTCTCAAACCTTATTAACCATTCACCTATAGGTTCCCTTTTTGTTAAACTAACTTGATCGTTAGCATAATGAATTAACGAGGAGAAGAACCGATTAGTAATATGGTAATGATTCTTTTATCCGAACTATTCTAGCTATTTTCTCCATGGTAATCCGGGGGACAAACGTATTCTTGAAACATGGAGATTGAGCCAGAGCACATTCAGGCAGGCACTTTCTTTACTTGATCAACATTGGGAGATTGTGTCTATTCCATATGAAGATACGGAATTACCGGGTTACTTGTACTTAGCATAAATTCGAGGCCGTTTGTCCTCACGACGATCTTCGTTACCTCAATACAGCTAATCGAGCACTATCCCCTTGCAACTTGCCTTCTCTGCTGAACCCTAATAATCCCCAAAATATAGACAATACCCTTCCACTTCTTATTCAGGAAGGGAAGGGCTTGATAATATTAATGATTATGAAGAATTGCTTTATTGGCAAATGTCCGGATCATTCCAGCTTATCTTTTATATCGGCAACCTGTATCACGGGATATGTTTTAACCGATTGGTCTAAAGTTTGCTTCTCCATTAACTTTCCGTCCAAGACAACCGCGGATATGCTTGTCGTGTTCCGAATGTCCTCCAGCGGGTTCTTGTTAAGCAGCACGAGATCGGCGAGCTTTCCTTCTTCTACAGTTCCTAGCTCCTGCTCTCTATCCAAATATCGTGAAGGGTTCAGCGTTGCTGTCTGCAAGGCCTGCAGCGGTGTGAGGCCGCCGCTTTTCACTAACATTTCGAGTTCATCGTGCAAGGAAACACCGTATATAAAGTTCGTCATTTCGTAGCTGGAATCTGTGCCTGCAAGCATCGGTACTCCGGCATCGTTCAACTTTTGGACCATAACTGGCGTTGTAGAATTAATAGCCGCCATTAATTCCATTTGTTCGGGAGGAGTCGCGCTAATCACTTCAGCCCAGTTTTCCTGTACAGCAGTCGGTACGTATTTGGAACGCGGATCGATTTCAGTTTTTGCCATATTCAAATAGGTAACCATGGTCGGGACAGGCCAGACTTCCTTTTCTTTGAAAGTGCGGAAGAGCTTGTCTGCCTTTTCAGAATCATAGTGTTGGGAAGCCTCTATTTCTGCCAACGAGTAACCGAGCAAATCACTCATGTCGGCCTTTTCAAAAATATCATCCTCAATGCTCGAAGTAGCAATAAACAAACCGTGCAAGTGTTCAATGCTCTTGAATCCCAGTTGAACAGCTTCGCTAGCCCGCACCTCTACTGGTAAATGACCGCCTACCGGTAAACCGAATTTTTTGGCTTCGTCCATGACCGCCAGAAACAGAGAACGCGGAAGCCAGGAGTATACCTTGATAAGACTTGCACCTTTCTCCGCATTAAGGCGTACGGCTTCGCGCGCTTCTTCCTCTGTTTTTAAATAAACCATATGAGGGGCTTCATCAGCCGGACCTCCATTTAAGATCAAACCCGCATAGACAAGATGCGGGGCGGTCATACCGGTTTGAATACTTTTGTTCCACTGATCGACGTTTGTGAGTGATGCCCCCATCTCCCTTACTCCAGTCACTCCGTTAGCCAGTAAGAGTGGGAAAGCATTTTTATAATTTTCTTCCAGATGGACGTGCATATCCCACAGGCCAGGAATAACATACTGTCCCTTAGCATCCCTTACCTGTGCGGAATCGGGGATGTCTACGTCCTCGCTGTTTCCAATGTGACTGATCTTATTTTCCGTAATAGTAATCGTCTGATCACTGACCAACTTACCGGATCTTACATCCACGATCGTCGCATGCTGAATCACCAGCGTCTGTTTAGACTCAGGCTCATTGCTTGCATAATTGGGACCTGTGCATCCTGTTAACATAATTAATAATGCCATGAATCCAAATAGTAACTTCTTTAAATATCGCTTTTCCTCTATTAAACTCATCTTTGTCCTCCTCGTAGTTATGAATCATTGTGGGTATGATTTAATCGTAAAGTAAAAATCCTGCTTATTTATTAATAAATCCTTACAAAAACCTTACAGTTGAATCGGTGAAAGGAATCCATTAATGCGACAGCAACCGAGTTCTGACAAATGTTAAATCCGAGTGTGCACAACGTCCCTAACCCACTTGAGGAAGGCGATATTGTGACGATCGACACGGTCGCGGAGCTAGACGGTTGGCTCGGCGATTCGGCTTGGAGCTATGCGGTTGGGCAAATCTACCGATGGCCGAGAAGTTGATGCGCGTCACGAAGGAATGTCTTGACCTAGGCATCGAGCAGGTGCAGCCCGGCAATCGACTCGGCGATGTAACAAGCTCGATTCAGCGGCATGCGGAATCGCACGGCTTCGGTATCGTGCGCGACCTTCTAGCCCATGGCATCGGCCGTGACCTGTATATGCATGTAGGCAAGCCCGGAAAAGGTCTCCGGATCAAGGAGGGTATGGTGTTAACGATTGAGCTCATGATCACCGAAGGCACCAACTTCATGACACTTGATTCTGACGGCTGGACCGCACGGACGATGGACAACAAGCTCGCCGCTCAATACGAGCATACGATCGCCATCACAGCTGAGGGTACACAAATACTGACCGCGCAATAGAAAAAAGAAGTCGACCAACGAAATGGTCGACTTCAGAATGGATTAATTATGCTACTCAATCTCCGTCTAACAAGTATTATTCTCTACGCTAACTTGCCCGTTAGTTTAATAAATTTACGGGCCAAATAACGATTAGATATACGACATCGCTTTTCATTTAGTTTCCCATCTAATCGGTAACCGGTACAAGTTCTTGTCCCTCGACATCGTATAGTATGAAAATTGTAAGTTCTAGCTAAAAAACGCTTTAACTTCTCTTCTTCTTTTGACATAGTTAATTGAATGACCACGTTTTATTAGTTAACGTTTCCCGTTAGTTCAACGAAATGTTGTGAAGGTTTGGCTGACCTACATCGTCGTACTTACCCAATACCTCCGAAACCAGTTGTCGGGATCATGTCTTTAGTCGACCCATCCGTTTTTTTCAGGGGTTCTAAAACTTTCGTTTATGATATGGAAGACCCTCACCTTCTTCGCAATACTGTTTAAGACTGTACAAAAAAATAGCCAAGTTATAATTACATAAACGATAAAATGCGGTCAATTCCCTCCAATTCATCTGACGAAATACGATTGAAGTTTTCCCATTTTTTTCCTCAATATCAAAAGAAATAGTCGTACCTATCCATTCTTATCCATTCTGGATCTGAATCAACACATTGCCACAAAATCTTTTTATCCGTAGCAAGCTCATCAACGCGCATCTTTGTTAAGCCTTTACCTCCGAATCGGAACTCATTTATACAACCGATCTGATCACTGACTATTAGTTCATTTGTCCATATTTCTGAAAGTCCTTTTTCAGTGGTTAAAGCTTCATATACGGTTGAAGCTGGAACATTCACAGTCTGTAAGTGCTCGATATTTGGCATAGTGCTCATTCCCTTTCTTTTTAAGGATTTATTTATGAAAATATTAGTCTACGACTATTGAGAATTTCAAATCTTCTTTTATTATACCCTAGTATAGTTGATGTGATTTCTTCTCGATTGCTATCTTGCCCGTTAGTTGAGAAAACGGCAGCCGATCGTCTGACCAACTGCTGTCGTGTATTCATTCAACTATTGCTTCCCGTCTGATAAAATGTGAAATACAGCCATAAAATTAAAGAGTGTGAATCTTAATTTTCAAATTGATGGTGAGCTACAGTTTGATGCCGCGTTTTCCAAAGGATAAAATGACGAGCATCAAACGGGTTTTATTCGAAGAATGGTATAGGTTATGAAAGGTGGTTTAGCAATGAAGATTCTCATAGTTGGCTATTTTAGCGAGACCTCAAAATCAAATATTGCAGAGTATTTTCCACAAGACTGGAACGTTGTAATTGTCCCGCCCGGACAAGAAATGCTGCATCATATTGAAGATTGCCAGGTACTCATCCCTGAACATATTAAAGTGGATCACAGCCTGCTTGCTAACGCCAAAAAATTAAAATTGGTACAGACGGGTGCTGGATTTGATAATGTCGATGTCCCTGCCTGTACACAGCTCGGCATTTGGGTAGCCAATGCTGCAGGAGTGAATGCACAGGCAGTGGCCGAGCATGTAATGGCACTGATATTGTCTTATTATAAAAACATACCGTTTCTTGATACTTTCATGAAAAACAAGATGGATGAAAATCAATTGGACTATACAGGGAGTGAATTAAAGGGTAAAACGATTGGGATTATCGGTTTGGGCGCTATCGGAAAAAAAGTAGCTGCGTTTTGCAGGGTTTTTGATATGAATGTGCAGGCTTATGCAAGAAAAACTATTGTACAATCTGACGGCTTTGTGAAAATGACCGATTTCGATACTCTTATAAGCACATCGGACATAGTCAGTGTACATATACCCTTGAATCAGCAAACCAAACAGCTGATCAACAAAGCGGCATTCAAGAAAATGAAGAATACCACTCTTTTTATCAATACAGCCCGCGGCGGGATTGTTAACGAAAGAGACTTGATTGATGCATTAAAAAACGGGGATATTTCAGGCGCATGCTTGGATGTGTTTGAATCCGAACCGCTTCCTATTGACAGTGAGCTCCGGAATTTGGGTAATGTGATACTTACTCCCCATACAGCAGGAATGCCTGATGGTCGGAAATTTCATAAAATAAGATATGATTTCTTTATAAAGAATATAAAACTTGTAGTAAATGGTGAAGAGCCTGAAAGCAAGCTCAATCAGTTATTATAGTTTTGGTGCAATAAAATTGTGTTTCTTTTGCATGTTGTATGTTCTTGTCCCTCGACAGATTTCTCGTCGTTATCCTATATAATTTCTATTGTTTAGGTTTACGCATTGTTACATTCCAGACTACTGAAAAATCGCTCAACAAAAACATCACCACATATTTTCTTCATAAGATGATGCAGATTACAGCTCCAAAATATAGGTGAACCAACATTCGAGTCAATCTCCTGTCCCGGCTTGAAGTGATTGCGCTGCTGAATTATAGCCGTACCTGTTTCTGCATCATAATCCATAACCCGAATATATTCTTGTCCCTGGACATTTTAGGATAAGAATATTATTCCATTGCCCCACCTCTAATGTTTTTATCAAAATAAAAAAAACGTTAATCTAGCACAAAAGCCGCAGCCCTCCAAACCTTGTTTGGTGTTCTGCTTTTTCTATGGGCATATGTACAGAAGAATTGAACGTCAGCTCGCTTTGAAACTAAAAATACAGCGTTACATTGAAGTAACAAATTCGAAACTTTGGTAAATCAAACACACCAGTATGGTATTAACTTACCTTCAGGAAGGATAATGTTCTTTGCAATGGTTTTAATTTTTTATAATGATATATTTCTATACTACTTGACATGTGAATGAATTATCGATATGGTGTGAATGAGTTCACACCATACATTAAGGAGTAATTTATGCCAAAAAATTCTTTCATTCGTTTAGATGAAGCAAGGCGGGAGGAAATATCTAATAACGCTATGCATCTTTTTGTTGATCATCTTTACGAGGATATAACTATGAAGATGGTTTTGGATAGTTTGTCCATGCACCCCGGAACATTTTATCGGTATTTTGAAGACAAAGATGACCTTTATTGTCTCTTAGTACGTAATGTGACCCAGAAAAGAGCTGCGTATTTTAATAACAGTAATGAAGATTCCCTTTACCGGTTTTTCCTTACTGGCTTATTTGGTAACGTTAATGGCACTGTGACTGAGCCATTGAATGAGCTGGAAATCAAACTCACTAAAACATTTTTATACATTCCTGAGAACGTTTTACTTAAAGTATATCTGAATGTGCTAAAGGGCGAGTCTTTCCCCTTGATTAAGGACATTTTGCGCCGAATGAGAGTGGATGGATACCTCCGACCTGATATTGACGACGACCTGATCTCATTTATGTTTGAGTCAATGCAGTTTAATTTAGTCATGTTTTATAGGGAGTTCAATATTAAGGACTCTACGCTGCAAAATAAGATTAGCAAGTACTTTACTGACTTTATGAGCCATGGGCTGCTTGAAGATCATAAATATTCTGAAATTGTTAGAGATTTCAAGAAAGCCAATGAGTAGATATGATTCACTGAAGATAGAATGTAATGGTTTTACTGTTTTGAAAAAGCGCTCATAGCGCGCGCAATGTATGTATTTCACATCCGCCACTTTTATTAATTAAGGGGGAACAAGAAAATGAAAACGTATGATGCATTTCCAGAACCAATTGGCAGCTATACTGTCGGTCGAACCCAGATGGATTTTGAGTACACAGCATCAGATCACTCAAAAAGAGAACTGACGTCGTTTGTGTACTATCCGTCCGACAGCAGCGAAGGTAAGACTACATCAACGTACATGTTTCCTGAAGTCTACGAAATGTTGAATGAGCAGCCACTTGCCACTGCGTTGAAGGATGTTTTCTCTATAGATATCATGACCCAGTGTTACGACGACCTTGCTGTCTCCCGTAAGGAAAAGCGCTATCCGGTGTTATTCTATGTATGCGGCGGGGGCGGTTCTCCGGAATGGGGTACCGTGATCTGTACAGACTTGGCAAGCATAGGGTATGTTGTGGTAAGCATCGGCCATCCGAATAGCACGATGTATAAGCGTAAAGATGGGCGCCTGTTTAATGTATCAAAGGATTTTTCGGATGTCATTACAGCGCTTTCTGAAGATCCGGGGATGCTGGCGTTGGCTGGTAAGATGGAGATGCGGCCTGACGACGAAACTGCCATTGAGATGTGCCGTAACGTGCTTACACTGCCGATAATTGCCAACTTAACAGAGTATAGTGAATTACAGGCAGAAGATGTAAGGTATGTAGCCGATTATCTTTACAAACTGGACTCTGGAGAGCTGAATTCCATCTTTAAGGGCAGATTGTTGCTTGACATCGGCATGGGCATCGTCGGACATTCTTATGGAGGGCTTACGACGGCGATTGTTTGCCGGGACGACGACCGGTTCGCCTGCGGGATAGGCCTCGATAGTGGTGCGTTCGGCCTTCTCGACAGCGACCTTAAGAAACCGTTCTTGCTACTGTTTTGTGAACCTAACTATAATATGAATGCGATAATTGGCGCTAACAATAGCATGGAAACCTATTATTTCTCTGTTGATCGTGTTGCGCATTTAGATTACTGCGACATCGTGTTTACCAGTGTTAATGAGGAAATCAGAGGCGAACGGGATGCTATGGAGATGCGAAATCTTGTTACTGACTATACGAAGAACTTTTTTGATCATTACATCCTGCAGAAGGCAGCAAGTGTGGAAAGTCTGGTATACGATGGCGTGGACTTGATCAAGAAGACCAGCAACAAGTGACATAACCGAGAAATTTGCTGATAAACGCATATTAAAGAGCTAGCCGTACAGACCACAAAGCCGCTAACCCTATTACACAGTTAGCGGCTCTCTCATATTTCAGGCATCGTTGACAGAATAAATGTCGGTCTAACTCTTCCGGTAAGCAACCTTATGAAAAGCATTGATATAACGAAACAGTGCTTCACCATCATCAGGCACATGTGTGCTTCCATCCAGTGGCAGCATCATGGCCTGATACGGCTCTGGCACCATTCTATACTGATGAACATAGGAGGTTATAATGAACCCGTTGCGCTGCCAGAACTGAATGCGTTCCTGATGAGCCTCCGTTGTCCCGGACTCCGCCTCGATAATCATACCTTTGATGCCGTGTTCACTTAACCCCCAGGCTCTGAGCTGCTCCAGCATCCAAGTCCCGATGCCTGACCCGCGCAGCTTCTGTTCAACCGCGAGGTAATCGATGATCACGATGCGGTTCGCTGCCCTCCCCTCCAGTCCAGTAACAGCCATCGCAACCACTTCTCCTTGATGCACGCCCGTGTGTAAATAACCAATCCCTCGGTCCAGCATACTGCGCAGAATTGCTTTTGTCTTCGCGCCGCTTGGAAAAGCCTCATGATAGATTCGCTCCATCCGCGCCCACAATGCTTCATCCCA
This sequence comes from Paenibacillus vandeheii, assembly GCF_030433635.1. Lineage (NCBI taxonomy): Bacteria > Bacillati > Bacillota > Bacilli > Caryophanales > Paenibacillaceae > Paenibacillus > Paenibacillus vandeheii. The sequence continues at coordinate 107,182 of NZ_JAROCD010000006.1, read as the reverse complement.
CTCCTCTATAGTAGTAAACTCTAATTCCAGCATCTCATTCGCCTCCAGATTTTTATCATAACATATCCCTTCCCTTTTCTGGCTTTGTTAAAGTATCGTACCCTTTAGCATAAAAAGTCCATATCAATATAAGGAGTGTTATTTAACAAATTTTCATAATAAAATCGTCGGGCTTGCTCATCCCATTCGCTCCAATCAGGAGCGTTAAAATCTCTGCTTCTATAGAGCGCGGCTAAGACTCTAGCTTGCCTTAAATTAATAAATAATGGGATTTTGTTTAACCAACCTTGACTCACAGTATTTTCCTTACAATAGCCGTTTAAGAAGCTGCAATAGTAACGCTTTGTAATCTCCTTCCTTACATCTCCAGATACAACCCACGGAATAGGGATTTCATAAAATAATGGTGTAGCAATATCAGAAACAAACCAGCTATATTCCGCTTCGTCATAGTCAATAATAAAGGCTTTGTCCCCATCATTAAGATAATTGCCAGGGCTGATATCCCCATGAATAAGACCGTACGTATCTTTTTCCTTGGGTAAAGCGCTAACTTCAGTAATTAAACGATCAAAGTTATCGTGTAATTCTAACGGACAATACTTCTTAAATGAGGCTAATAGGGCATTATCATTCCATTCATAGCGTGAATGTTGGGACGGATAATTAAGCGAGAACTTATGTATTTTCCCGACCATTTGACCGATATTCTCATAAAACGTATTGCTCTCTTCGGCTATTACTGCATTTCTGCCGGGTGCTTTCTCAAAAGCTGTCACAACAAAGGACTCGTCAATGATATGAATAAGATCTCCTGATAAAGACTGAATGGGCCTCGCTACTTTCATTCCGCGATCAGCCAGGAACGTGATAAACTCTTGTTCCGCTCTGGTTAATAATTCATTCCGATGTGTGACATGGGCAATTCTTAAAATAACTTCTCGATCTCCAACTACCCCGGAATAAACAAAATTTTGAAACCCATTTAATTCGAAAATTGAGTCTTCACGTATTCCAAAACATTGCGCGGACTGTCTCAATATATCTTGTGTGTATAGTAGTTTAATCTTTTTATCCATCTAACCTCTCCCCTTTGATTTTATGGTAACAAAAGGTGCTGATTGAAAATATACTTAATTTGATTCAGAATCAAATTTTACACAAAAAGCCACATCAGAAAGCTCGATGTGACTTACAAGTGAATCTATTTTTTAGAGTAAATGATTTTCTTAATGCTTTCGTAGGAAAGACCGAATTCATTCGAGAGTTCATCGATCGACTTTCCATTGAAATATGTTTGACGGATCGTTTCGTTTCTTAGACTTAGCTGTTCTCTACTCCCCGATTTTTCTCCCCATTTTTTGTGCAATTTTTCAGGGGTCGGGACATAAACCATTCGGCCGTGAATGTACTTCTGAATTTCTTTTAGCAACTCTTCCGGAAAGATGCTGTCTGCATTTACATATTTCATGATAGCTCTGCTCCTTAAAATTTTATTGAAAATTTAAGGTAGCAAAGTCATTCTATAAACAGTAAACATCATGCCAGAGATGATTCAGCGGTTATATTTCGTTCTGGCTCCATTCAAACAACCGCCGTTGTTTATAGAACAGACTTTGCATGGAGCAGATTGTGGATTTTCCCATCAGTTGAAACCCTCCCTCCCAAAATTATAAATGTAACGCATTCCCAAATACTCATAATTACTAGTTCTCGACTATTTCCTGCACCGCACAAATACCCCGATATCTCAAAACCGGTTCAGGGGAAATTTGGGACATATATTATATTCGTGACCTAGAACTACGACCCCTTTTTGGAGGGGTTATTTTCTTTTTTAGGAGATAATTAGAGATATGCCTAATCGGTAATCGGACTATGTTCTTGTCCCCCGACATTACAATCTCATTTCTATGGCTTTCATCTTTAACTCCACGGTATGACTCACTCCGGTTGCCATTACAAAAACACCTCCAAGATGATCTCCCTATCTTACGACAAGGTTTCATTCTCTTGAAGGTGTTTTTATTTGTCTCACGTTATGGGGTCAGTCCAACCGCTACGTTGGTCTGTCACTGCTTTTCTTTATAATATACATATTCCTAATGAGTATAACTGCAATTAAGTAAGTACGGTTATCGCCTCTCTTGTAAATGGAACCAGATCATCGGTACGTCCTTCTTGAATTTTCTTAGCCCATTCAGGGTCGACCAGAAGAGCACGTCCTACAGCAACCAGATCAAACTCATCATTCTGAAGTCGTTGTACCAATCCATCGATACCGACGTTACTTGCGCCTTTACCTTCTGTGAACAGACTTGTAAAGTCACCATCAAGACCAATCGATCCAACGGTGATTGTCGGTTTGCCAGTCAGTTTTTTGGTCCATCCAGCAAAATTCAGATCAGACCCTTCGAATTCCGGCTCCCAGAAACGGCGAGTGGAACAGTGGAAGATATCGACTCCAGCTTGAACCAACGGTGCGAGAAGCTGCTCCAGTAATTCCGGTGTTTCAGCCAATTTAGCCTGATAATCATCTGACTTCCACTGAGATAAACGCAGTACAATCGGGAATTCCGGTCCCACTACTTCACGGCAAGCCTCAATCACTTCAACTGCAAAACGTGTACGAGCCATCATATCTCCACCGTAACGATCCGTACGAGAGTTGGTTTTCTCATACAGGAATTGGTCGATCAGATAGCCGTGTGCTCCATGGATTTCAACACCATCGAACCCAACACGTTTCGCTTCTGAGGCTGCTTGTGCGAATTCCTGAACGATTGTAGCAATCTCAGCTTCCGAATAATCATTAACATGACCTTTCGCTCCCATATGCCAGATCTGTGGAATAATTCGTCCGCCAGCTTCATGTACTTCAGATACAACATGTGCCCAGCCATTCATTGCAGCTTCCCCATAAAAGTGCGGCACATTGGCTTGATTGGATGCATCCGGGTGATTAATTATCGTCCCTTCCGTCACAATAAGCCCCACTGCGTTCTCTGCTCTGCGGCGGTAATAGCCAGCAACATTCGAACCCGGGATACCGTCCGGAGAAAATTGACGCGTCATCGGCGCCATCACGATCCGATTGGATAACTTCAAGTGACCTAACTCTATAGGTTGGAACAATGCTTCTACGGATTGAGAGTAATTCATAATAACCTCCACATATTTTGTTTTATATAAGTTGACCTAAGCTGTTAAACAGCAACTAGCCTGGTTAACAGCTAGACGTTACTTCCAAATGAATCAATACACGATTTTTATCGAAAAGCCCCACCTCCTTCAAGGTTTCGTGGTGTATTAATCCGCCTTCAATTGTTTTTGACTTCGTAGTCAAGAATTTCACAAAAAAAAGATCAAGACATGATCATGCCAAATGAAGTACGCAGAACCGTCTCGATCTGTTCACGGGATGAACCTGATTTCTCCATAACTCTCACACCAAGAATGGTGTTATTTAGATAAGATGCAAGCTCTATACTCGTATATCGGTTGGAAATTAACTGTTGTTTCTGGCCACTACTTATAATCTTCTCTAATACCAGTTGAACCTCTTCTACCATGAGCTCAGCTTCGCGTGTGACCTGCTCGTCATCTGTTCCGAATTCGAGTGATGCATTCACAATTAGACACCCTTGGCATCCAGTTTCATCGTCTAAAAGGGAATATCGTAAGGCATCCAGTTTATCACCTGGAGACGAATCCAGGGCTTCAATCTCCTTCAGTTTCGCTACAACCTGTTCACGGTAAAGTGCCAGTGCCTTCAGGAACAAGGATCGCTTGTCTTTAAAAACACAGTACAAACTTTGCTTTTTGACTCCTGTAGTACGCGTAAGGTCCTCATAAGAAGTTGCTTTGAAGCCTTGATTCCAGAACACTTCCATAGACTGGTATAATACACGATCGACATCAAATTCTCTTGGTCTACTCATGGGAGTAATATATCAGTTATTGACCATGCAGTCAATAACTGATATTACATCCTATTTTAAAGAGGATGGTTACAATGGATAAACATAAATTTTTATATAAATGAACAAAAGCACCGATCCTCCCCAAAGTGTGAAGACAGGTGCTTCATATGTACGTTTTTAAACGGTCCTTCCATAAACTAAACAAAAAAGAGATTTGAATCATTTGATTTAAATTGTTCCACAAAATTCCTCAAGGGATCAAACGTGAAAATAAGTAACAGATTATTATCAACTTGTTTGAAAATACGCTGTTACTTACCCCTGTCCAATAAATCATTATGGCTCGAATCCCCCGATGGACCATCAGTTGTTCTCTGCTCTCAACGTAACGGTTCAGGTTTGCAATGGTGATTAATGTAAATAGCAGGCATTTTTGCAGACAGCATTTCGGAATTGGTATAAGACGGTTTTCGAATTATTAAATCGTCAGATATCGTGACATGTATTAGACTAGCCACAATTATAAAAACAGCGGTAACCGTGGACGATAAATAAAGTCCTAGACTGTTGCTGTTTTATAGAGCTAACGTTTCCCGTTAGCTCAATGGTTTTTCTCTCCCTTAGGATTTGTTAGAAGCTCAAGTTCTCTTTTTGTTTCCGGATGCACAACTATGCTATCTGTACCGCCCTTCCTTCCAACATTCAATCAGCTCATTCAATTTATGATTAAGGATGTAGTTGTCATCGATGATGCACAGCTCCATTCCGATGTGCCAGTACACCAGATTAACTGGTCTTTAAGCAGCATTGCTGCAAATAGGACGAGAAGATTTTTATATTCATTAGCATGTGCTTGTTATCCCCATCCAACTTGCTGAGTAAAATCCCTCCCTCCAACAAAGAAAATGCAAATGATGCTAGCGCATCTACATCCAGATCCTCCCTAAACTCCTCAGCTTGAATGCCGTCACGAATAATACTTTTCATCATATCCAAGAAGGTATGCATCCCTTGCCTTGCTTGACCACAAAGCTCTAAATGAGTATCGTCACTTTCTACAGCTGTATTCTGCATGGGGCATCCGCCAATAAATGGTGGATCGTTGACGACATTCTCATAGACACGAAAAAAAGCAACCAACTTTCCTGACGCAGACTGCTCTTGATCGACCGCCTCAGAAAATTTTCTGACGACCATACCGGCAGCATAATTGTAGGCTTCAAGCGCTATCTCGTCTTTACTGGCAAAATGTCGATAGATGCCCCCCTTCTTAATTCCTGTGTCGGCAATAATTTCGTTTAGCGATGTACCGGCATATCCTCTCTGGTTAAAAATTTCAGCCGATTTCATAATGATATGTTCCCGTGTTCTGTCCCCTTTTTTCATGAGCTCCTCCGTATGAACCTTATTTTTATTTCATTTATTTTAAACGAATTATTCAATTCGGCCTTGTAATTCATTAATATCATGCTAATATAAAAGAAACCGATCGGTCTCTTTTTAGATTATACAATAAGCCATTCTAGAATGAAATAGCGCTGGGCCATTTTTATTTCATTACAGGCATTCGCTTGTTGGAATAAATAAAACTTATAGGGGGATTTTTCAATGACTGTAAAAGTAGGTATAAACGGTTTTGGACGAATCGGACGACTAGCTTTTCGCCGAATTCAAGATGTGGAAGGCGTCGAGGTTGTAGCGATTAACGACCTTACGAACGCTAAAATGTTAGCTCATCTGCTCAAATATGATACGACCCAAGGCACTTTTCACGGTGACATTGAAGTCCATGACGGAACCTTCAAAGTAAACGGCAAAGAGGTTAAGGTTTTGGCTAAGCGGAATCCTGAAGAGCTTCCTTGGGGAGAGCTTGGCGTTGATATTGTTCTCGAATGTACAGGCTTCTTCACCACGAAAGAACAGGCCGAGCTTCACCTGAAAGGCGGAGCGAGGAAAGTTGTCATTTCCGCCCCTGCTACAGGCGACATGAAAACGATCGTATACAACGTGAACCATGACACACTGGACGGAACGGAAACTGTCATTTCCGGCGCTTCCTGCACAACCAACTGCCTGGCCCCTATGGCTAAAGCTCTGCACGACAAGTTTGGTATCCAATCCGGGCTGATGACGACCGTTCACGCTTACACGGGTAACCAAAACACACTTGACGCTCCGGATCCAAAAGGCAATTTCCGAGCTGCGCGCGCCTCAGCGGAGAACATCGTTCCCTACTCCACCGGTGCCGCAAAAGCCATTGGCCTAGTTCTTCCGGAACTGAAGGGCAAACTGGATGGGGCATCTCAACGTGTACCTGTACCAACAGGTTCCGTGACTGAACTCGTTGCCGTTTTGAATACCAAGGTAACGGTTGAACAAGTTAACGCTGCTATGAAAGAAGCTTCCGATCCAGAAACTTTCGGATACACGGAAGACGAAATCGTTTCTTCCGATATCAAAGGCATCACATTCGGTTCGCTCTTCGACGCCACGCAGACGAAAGTTCTGACAGTCGGTGACCAGCAATTGGTGAAAACCGCAGCTTGGTACGATAACGAAATGTCTTATACAGCCCAATTGGTTCGTACTCTGGAGCACTTCGCTAAGATTGCTAGATAAACAATAAATGATGGATAGAAGGAAAATTCTATGAAGGATGCACCCCACAATATGATGATCGATTGTTCGGCATTATTCTGGTTTTGACGGGAGTCGCGTCGGTTGAAGGTGTACCATCACTTCGGAAGGGCCAACGGGCTTCTGAGCGCCGCCATTGTGGAAGCCTTCGCGCAGTTGCTCGAAAGCAAAAGGACTGCGGCCCAATGCGCCGATCCGGTGATAGCGCTGTGCGAAGGCTGGGACGATTACGTGCGCTTAGCGGCAGCTCGTCCACGGCCCTACGTAGCGATGATGAGCCGCGTTCTCTACGGCGCTGAATTTCCCGCTGCCGAGCTGGCCTTTACGCTCCTGATACAACGCATCGCAGCCGAGGGATGGCTCGCACCGACGGTCGAGGTGGTTGTGCTCATGTAGGCGTCTGCGAATGCTGCATCCCTGCTTCACGTCACAGCTCGGCTACGCAAGGTGGAGAGCCACCCACTTCTGCGGTTCTTGAGCAAATCCGCGGTTGCGCCATGCGGTCTATCCTGAATTCCGAACCGAAAGGATGATCACAATGAAAATTCTCGTGACGGGAGGCACCGGCCTGCTCGGCGGCCGCCTGATCCCGAAGCTCGTGGAGGATGGTCACCAGATTTTCGCCCTCACACGCTCTATATCGTCTCACGCCAAACTCAAGGCCATGGGTGCGATACCGGTCGATGCCGATCTCGAAAGCAGCACGCCAATCGTGTTACCGATGATCGATGCGGTTGTGCATGCGGCCGCCCTTTTCCGCTTTTCAGGGCCTCGCGAACCCTTCTTCCGTACCAACGTCGATGGCACTGCAGCCTTGCTGAAGGCATCCGAGTCCGCCTGTGCGAAGACATTCATCTACATCAGTGCGGCGGGGATCCACATGGATAACGGCGGAACGCTCATCCACGACGCTGATGAAAGCGCGCCGACTTTCCGGAACCACTTCTCCTCCTACCTGGCGAGCAAGGCACAGGCCGATTCATTGGTTCTGGCAGCCAACAAACCCGGCTTTCGCACGATCGCGCTTCGCCCACCCGCAATCTGGGGGCCTGGTGATCCGTTTAGCCGAGCGCTTCCCGAAGCAGTCAGATCTGGACAGTTCGCGTTCATCGACCGCGGTGATTACGCTTTTTCAACTTGCCATGTGGACAATGTGGTTGAATCCATACAATGCGCTCTTGAACGCGGAGAAGGCGGCCATGCCTTCTTCATCAAAGACCAGGAAGGGCAGACTTTCCGTGAGTTCGTCGTCTCGATTGCGAACTTGCAGGGCCTGTCCATCGATAAGCTGCGTTCGATGCCCTACTGGCTCGCCTCTGCCATTGGCCGTCTGTTCGACACTACCTGGGCCGTAACGCGGAAAAACGGCGATCCGCCGATCTCACGTTCGATGATACGCATGATTGGGCGTGAGTTCACCGTCAACGATGCCGCTGCACGTCGAGAGTTGGGCTATGTCGGAAGAACTTTGCGTGACGCCGGCTTGCAAAGCTACGAGGAACCATCTGCTCAACGATAGGGCTTTGGAGGGCAAACCACGACAATCGATGGTAAGTTGTTCTCTGGAATGGCTCTTTAGGCCAATGTGGTAGGCAGCGTTCGACGAAGAAGAGCACTACAGATCAGCAAAAGCTTATTAGCGTAATAAAAAACGGAGCAGTCGCCGCCGGCGAGCTGCTCCTTCCTTTATTTGTTGAACTAAATTGTTCCGTAAGTTTAGTGATTACTTCATTAAGTATCGGATATTGAATCAATCAATGTATAAATAAAGTTTATTTTATCCGGGTCAAGGTTTTTACCAATTACTCGGTGGAACTCTTCTTTATGATCAAACCAAGTTCAAGCATATCACCAATGACTAAATGCTTATCATTATAACACGTCAGTTCTTGAAAAGTCTTAATTGCTGCATTTACCGAATCTCATATCAGGCAATTTAAATGAAGAAATCCTTCATTTATTTCTGCAGAGTTAAGCCCAACTGTGCCCTTTTCCAGTATTACAGCCGGGAGCACGTTTGTAAAATGCGATGCTCCCAGGTTAATGAATACTATTATAAATGCTTTTAAATTCTTGAACAAAATCAATCGGCAGCATAGGTTCATCAGAAGCGGCTACTCGTAGAAGCTCTTTTAACCAGTTCATTGATTTTTCATTCAAATTTGACACATCGTTTGCTTGATGAAAATAAACATACAGCAATGCATGACGAAGTTTAATAGAATCTTGTAAATATACTATTTCTTCTTCTTGGATTGTATTTTCCTTCAGATATCCTTTCATAAAATGGCGGAAAAACAATTTACAATATTCCGTTTTATTTTCAAATTCCTTAAACGGATAAGAGAGTGCATAATACAATGTAATCCCAATATCATTTACGAAATACGTATAACCACAATCATCAAAATCGAACAAATAAATGTCTCCTTTATGCAGAAAAAAATTACTTTGATGAAAATCAGTATGAGTCAAACCGTATGTATCTTTGGACTTGGGCAGAGAAGTAAGTTTTGTTAATCTTTCTTTTAGAATTGAAATCATTACATCATCAGGTTGCAGGTATTTCTCCGCCTTTAATTGAACTTCTTGGTCCCAAGCTTGTCGTTTAAACGCCGGATTACTCCATTCATAACCTTTAGTCGCATGATGGATTTTCCCCAGAAATTCGCCCCATTTTTCGTAAAGCGATTCATTCCAATCTGCATCTGTCACTTCTTTTCCAAGAGACATTTCGTATGAAATGGCTAGGAACGACCCATTTTCTGCAGCAATTTCTTCAACCATATTACCCCTGGTCGATGGAACAGCATTTGAAACTGCCAGTCCCTTATTCGACAAAAAATTTAAAAATTCAATTTCACCCCGTATATTATTTCTTGATCTTCTAATTGTATGTGAGATTTTTAATATGAAAAACGCATTGTTTTTCTGGTATTCATAAACAAAGCTTTCATAACCGCCCAATAAACGAACGGTGTCATTATTAATGTCATATCGCTTTATTGCTTCAGTAAGGATCTCTTCAGTGAATTGCTCTTTAATTTCTCGTATCATCTTCTATACCTTCTTTCATTCATAATTTAAGTAGTTGTGTAGTTTTTTGCTCAAAGTGCGCGACTACCGGAAACATTTCTCTTCCCCCCTACAAAAACGCCGTTAGCTTAATGAAAATACGACAAAATACCGGTTAGTTATACGCCTAATCGGTAATAGGAACATGTTCTTGTCCTTGGCTTGAAACACGAACTTGTACCGATAAAACAAAAAAAGCCGCTAAATTAGCGACTTCAATTGGAATATGTACTTGTCCCGTGACAGTTGCCTTTATCATCTTCAGTGCCTTCCGCATCAGGTGCTTCGAATCCCCCTAATTGGGACTACTAGAGTCGCACCTAGCTTCTTCATTTAATAACTTCAACCTTTTTATCCCCTGCTGTCTTCGCTACCTCTAACGTTGTTTTACCTTGGATAGCGACTATTACGCCAGTAGCAAGCATAGAAACGATTAAAGCTGCGTTGAGGGCTGTGGAAATTTTCTTCTTGACCATAACCATACCTCCGATATCAATTATGTACTAAGCGGCTCAAGACTATGACGAGCCGAGGGTGACTACATGACTGTGAAAAGGAGATAATCCAACCTAAATTTACATGGTGGACTCCACTAATCAATTACAATATTTCACTTCTTTTGTCGGGTAATCCATCTGGTGACTGTATTATAACCTACTGACAATGATTGTAAAAGGATTTTTTCCTTGTGTTCAAATAAAATAAAGTATTAGACTCGGAAAAGCACCCAAGCCGCACCTTGCTTCTGAACAGTTTGCAAAACAACCAACCAATCTCCAGCCTTTTTAACCTCAAAGCGTTAGATACCGATCCAATCCACATCGTTCATTGTGCCGGCTAAGAATGCCTGTGGTTTCCAAATGAACAGCCTGCTCCCAATTATCGTTCGGCTCTCGATCAGTATTCGACTACTCGTTACCGTCATTAACGCTATCTTCACCGAATGACATTCTTTTCACCCTGAATGTACTGAAAGTTCATCCATTTATGCTGTCGGCTTCATGTGTACCCTTAGTATTAGCAGAGTCATACTGAACTCGCGCCTCTACAACTTGAGTGTAATGTTCTCTTCCCCACTGTCTTAGCTCTTTCATCGGCTGAAGCAAGGTTTCCCCTAATATGGTTAGTGAATACTCGACAATTAAAGGTACTGTAGGAGTAATATGTCGTTGAACCAAACCATCACGCTCCAGCTTGCGCACCGTTTGGGTAAGCATTTTTTTAGATATTCCCTCAACCCTCCGCAGCATTTCTCCATATCTGATTTTACCGTTTTCCATGGCATATATAACAAGTGCAGTCCACTTGTCAGAGATAATGTCAAGAACTTTGCTATAGCCGCAATTGGATAACGAAATATTAGATTGTTTAGTTGTTGTTGATGAATGTGCCAAAATGTTCCCCCTCCTATGCACTATGAAGTTCCCAGGACACTTTAAAGTGCCTACTTATATCATTTTATTTTTTGCATTACTGTATGTCTATACCAGCATTGAGCAGCTTGAGCTAGATTTGCCATAGCAAACACACTGCTTAAGGGTGAACTCGGGTGTCTAAGAAGTTTTGCTCCCGAAAGGGGTTGCCTTGTACTGGATTACTTCGAAGGTAGATAAATAACATGACAAATATTAATAAAACGCGTCCCAAGCTATATGTATTGGATAACGGTCGAATGAGCATGGATAAAAATTGGATCATCTCCATGCATAATCCAGCAACCATTAATAATCCGAATGCCCAGACACAATTTGTTGAATTTCCAATTTATACGGTATTGATTGATCATCCTGAGGGGAAAATTTTGTTTGATACCGCCTGCAACCCAAACTCGATGGGCGCTCAAGGGCGCTGGGCACAGTCGACCCAACAGTCGTCTCCATGGGTAGCAAGTGAGGAATGTTACCTGCATAACCGGCTGGAGCAGCTTAAGGTTAGACCCGAGGAAATCAAGTATGTCGTTGCCTCCCACTTGCATCTGGACCATGCAGGATGCCTCGAATTGTTCACGAATGCGACCATTATCGTCCATGAAGATGAGTTTAACGGAGCACTGCAGACCTACGCCCGCAATGAAAAAGAAGGAGCCTATGTGTGGGCTGATATTGATGCATGGATCAAAAACCAGCTGCAGTGGAAAACGATCAAACCGGGAGAAGACAATCTGGATCTGGTGGCTGGTATCAAAATCTTAAATTTCGGAAGCGGTCATGCCTGGGGAATGTTAGGTCTCCAGATCGAAATGCCAGAAACCGGCGGAATCATTCTAGCTTCCGATGCCATTTATACTGCGGAAAGTTTTGGTCCTCCGGTCAAGCCACCTGGTATAATCTATGATTTGATCGGCTACCGAAATACAGTGGAGAAAATTCGCAATTTGGCTGCCCGAACGAATTCCCAAGTGTGGTTCGGGCATGATGCGGATCAATTCAGAAGCATGAGAAAATCTACTGAAGGCTATTATGAATAATCGAACCTTCCCATAGCGGAAAAATTGATCTGAAGGCTGCCGGTTCTAGACCGAAATGGAAGAAGCCCTCCAGAACAATAATCGTATTTGCAGACATTTTTTAAGTAGAACTTAAAAGCCTCCCTGGGGTGGGGGGCTTTTAGTACTTTCAGTATTTTTTTATTTCATGTAGCGATATTCCAGGAGGTCCTTCAAATTTGAAATTTTCTGCAACAGCTTCTCCCCAACATTGGTTTCCCTCACCAGCTTCCGTTCCAGTTCTTTATCCACCAGTCTTTTTACAGACATTACGTCCGTTCCGTTGCATAACACATCTTCTTTTGAATTAAATTTCTGATGGGCGACGAGCTGCATGCCAAAGGAATTAAACAACAAAGTATATCCGGCGATGCCCGTTGTAGATTGATAGGCCTTGGAAAAACCGCCGTCAATGACAACCATTTTCCCGTTGGCTTTAATGGGGTTCTCTCCACGAGTTTCTTTAACTGGCGTGTGACCGTTAATGACATGTCCATGATCCGGATTCAAATCAAACTCCAGCAGGATTTTTCGGCAGATATCCTCATTTTCACGTAAATAGTAGTAAGGGTTCTTTCTCTCCTTATGGGTTTCTTTATCCTGGATAAAGTACCGTTCAAAAGTGGTCATTTCTCGCTTTCCAAAGAGCGAGGAACATTCCCCTGTCCAGATGTACCATACCATATCCGTCGCTAGATCATCTGTCTCTTCCGGATGCGCAAAGGAGTAACGTAAGTAATATTCAAAAACATCAAGCAGCTGACGGCCCGAATACGTCTTGTCTTCAATCTGCATTTCTTCCATGTTTCCTTCTTCATCCAAAGGAATACAGCCGTGGATTAACAAATTCCCGTTATATTTTAAATAAAGGCTGCCCTTTTTCATAAGAAAATTCATATGTTTGGCCAGCTTTTCGGAATGCTGCACGGAAAACAGCAGCTTTTCCATCACTTCCTGTTCTTCCTCTAGCAATTGTTCAGGCTGCTGCGGATTTACGGCTCTGAAACAGGTGTTTTCCAGCGGGTACGTTTTTCCGCCGATTTTGATTTCATTTTTGTCGTAATCAATCTGCTCTAGCAGAAGTCTTTCAGACATATTAAAGTATGGGCGTCTCTTGATAATCGGGATTTCAAGCTTAAACTGGATCATGGCAATAGCTTGATGAATTTTGGTAATCTGCAGGATTTCCTGCTCCGAACCGTTATGGTCGGACTGCAGCTTGGGTCTGAAGGCCGGATTGTCATCATAGTATTTCTCCGCCAAGTTTAGCAGTGGGCGAAGATTGATTCCGTATACGTCTTCGATGATGTCCAGATTGTCGTATCTGGCGCCGATCCGGATAATATTCGCAAGGCAGACCAGGGAACCCGCATAGGCGCCGATCCACAGGACATCATGGTTCCCCCACTGAATGTCTACAGAATGATAGTTGATTAGCGTGTCCATAATTTTATCGGGGTCCGGCCCCCGGTCATAGATATCTCCAACCACATGAAGATGGTCAACCACTAGGCGCTGGGTCGTATAAGCTAGACCGATAATGAGCTTGTCTGCCTGGCCCAAGGAGATAATTTGCCGGTATATTTCCTCATAATAAGGATCCTTATTGTTGGTCAAATCCGTTTTGTATAGAAGCTCTTCTACAACATAGATAAACTGCTCCGGCAGAGCTTTACGCAATTTCGAGCGCGTATATTTGGAAGAGGCATAAGAAACGAGCTTAAGCATTTGTTCAATCGTTTGTCTATGCCACCGGTTCAAGGCTTGTTTATTACACAGGTCTGCTTTAACCAACTGTATTTTTTCTTCCGGATAATAAACTAAAGCCGCAAAATCATTGATTTCATCATCTGTCCAAACCTCACGGAATAAATCCTTGATTTTCTCCTTTACATTACCCGAACCGTTTCTTAGTACATGCTGAAAAGCATGAAACTCCCCATGCAAATCACTGACATAATGCTCAGTTCCCTTGGGAAGATTGGAGATCGCTTCAAGGTTGATGATCTCTGTTATGACTTTTTCTTCCGTATCATATTTCTCGGCCAATAAATCTAGAAACTGCTCATCCAAAACAGATGTCCCCCTTCAAGTAAGTATGGTGATGTATAGCCGGGTCCAAAAGCTTTATTCAACCACATTTAAATCCGCTCTATCAATGATTTTTCACATACGGAATATTGGTCTTTCGGAATGCCAACCTCTTCACCTGTATGGTTAACAATAAAAATAAAATTATTTATGTGGTGATATCAGCATCGCCTTCTCCCATCATAGTATAACCCTCTGTTGCAAACTGCTCCTAAAGACGCTAGTCTGACCACAATCTGTTCAGGCTTACAGTTGCATCACTTGGTGAGAAGTTATTTTCGGCGTAATAAGGTTCTTCCAACCTCTTATCACGTAATGCTGCACCTAATTCTACAATATCTTTGGCTAATGTAACATCATAGATCCAGTACTCAACCTTGTTCTTGGTCAAAATTTGTTTCCACATCCCTGTCTCTTTCACAGTATATATAAAAATACCCCATAGAGAGACTTTTGGAAATGTCTACTCTATAGGGTACCGTTTACTTGGGGAGAATCGCTTCTTTTCTATTCAGCCCCATTGCGCTAACGGGCACGGCTTGTTATTGAACGACCGGGATCGTTATTTCAAGATATTTATGATAGGTTTTGACTGGTTGGCCCTTGCTGTCTGAAATCACGGTCCAATCCTTTTTCACTGTCAATGTATATGGTTTGATCGTAATGGCGGTCGGCGTTTTGGCAAACGGCAGGTATGCCTCTTCTTCATGGTATTTGGTACCTGGACTGCTGTTGAAGTATCCGATCTGGTATACATTGAGTAAAAACCGACCACTTTTTCATGGCCGGCTCTTCTTCGTTAAAAACTTATAGATATCGCCAACTTATGTCTCTTGTGCAATATGTGCGTTATTCGGCGCTTTTTGGTTCATGATCGGAACCATGACCAGTGCGCCAAGAAGAAATAATAATCCTGCACCACCATAGATCGTACTCAGCGAAAAGGCACCCTTTAACGCGCCAGCGAAAGACATGGAAACGACCATCATGCCAACGAACATCGGATTCAGAACCCCATTTACCCGGCCGACAATCGAAGCCTCTGACCATTTCAGAATCATTGTGCTGATCCCAATATGAATGCAAGGGAAAACAAGTCCATTCAGAAATTGAACGGTCAGGGTCAGCGGAACGCTTGTCGAATATCCTACAATGGCTGTGCAGACTCCACCTGCGATCATACCTATCGCAAGAAGAACCTGCGGCGGAACCCGCTTGGCGAAGACGGCTACGATTCCGCCACCAATCAGCATAGCTGCGCCATTCACCATTAGCAGATATTGCAAGAACTCCTCGCTTCTGCCCAGTCGTTCCGTTACGATAAACAGGTTGAGCGCTTGGGCTACGCCAACAGCCAGTCCCGCGAGAATAAACGCAAGTCCGAGCATCCGCAGTACTAGGCTTTGCCAAACATAGCGGAAACCTTCAATGAATTCTTTACGGAACTGCCCTTTTACAGCAACGGTTTGAGCTTGCATACGATCTTCTGGCAGACGAATAAGAACGAGTGCAGAGAGCAGAAAAACTAAGCCCATGACAGCGATCGATATTTCAAGCCCAAACGTGCTGTAAACGAAGGTTCCGAGCATAGGACCAAGCACCATGAAGATGGCCATCAGCGATTGGAATAGAGCCATCCCTTGCTGAAGCTGTTCTTCGGGCACATGATATTTAAACAAACGCATACTTGAAGGTTGAGAGAACTGCGAAAGAATAGCCGAGATGAATGCGACAAGGTAAACGGAGTGCCAAGAACCGTAATGTATGGTCAGAAGTACTACAAATACCGATACTGCAGATAATAAATCGCACCAGATCATCGTTCGCTTCGGCCGCCAGCGGTCGGCAAATGTACCTCCGATGAACGAAAAAACAAAAATTGGTGCGAATTCGGCTACGCTGATTAGCGAAATGGCATATGGATCATTGTTTGTTCTATCCGCAACGTACAGGAGAATAGCGAAATTACGTACCCAAATGCCAACCTGCAGGAGCACGCTTGATAATAAAATCGTCTGCAGGAACCGATTGCGAAACATGCTTGGTACATTCATGTTTTTTTCGTGCCTATCCAATCTTTTCAACCTCCAATTTGTCCGAAAATATTCCCATTTCGAGTAAGATATGACTCTCCTTTCAATTCCTAATTATACGGACTTCCTCATCGTTCACCTCATACTAAAGACTGAATTTTCAGAGTGCATCTCCTTTGTTCTTGTTTTAATTTCTATAGGAACGCGCTAAACTGCCCGTTAGTTGAATAAAAGCAGCCGATTACGTCCGTCAGCTGCCTTCTTATGTTATTTATTTATCTTATCCCGTTAGCTTGATTTAAACTGCTAAGTTAACAGAAAACTGATGTAAAGCACCGGGTATCCCTCTAAAACATTAGAATTCCTTGGTTATCTAAGTGGGCAATCGGACTATGTTCATGTCCATTCCGGGAATCGGTACAAGTTCTTGTCCTTGGTTCGGGACACGAACTTGTACCGATATAATAAAAAAGCCGCCAAAATAGCGACTTTCAATGGGAACATGTTCTTATCCCTCGACATATCAACAGGGGTTAAAAAATTCAAGATTGTTTTATTTGTTTACATGGAATGGCCTTTTGATTAATTTTAGTCAAAACACGTCACTCACAATGATATTTCCCCATAAACTTTTTAATGTTTTACCATTAATCTTAACTTGATTTAATAGTTGTTCAACTGATTCGTACTTAATTCGTGCTTCTTCATTTTTCTTAATACAGTACCAACCACTTTCATTATAACTGATTAAAAAATGAGTATCATTCAAGATAAATTCTATTTCATGTCCGAGATTTAAATCTTCGGTGAATTCGTCGTAACTATACATCTTTTGTCTCCCTTCACAATGAAATCCCTACTTTTAGCACTAATAATACCTTATACTGTTCCCGGCAATCGGTACAAGATGATGTCCTTACTTGGACATCATCTTGTACCGATAAAACAAAAAAGCCGCTCAATTAGCGACTTCAATCGGACTATATTCTTGTCCCTCGACACCCACTTTGTATACATTTCTTGCACAAACATTGATTGCTGGCACTATTTTGTTCAGAATGATCTTTCTTAACACATGAGAATTAGTTTGGGGCCTTTGTACGAAGAAGCTTTAATCCTAGTCCGATAAAAACTACCCCTGTAATTTTAGTCAAATAAAAGCTAACTTTTTGGTTATTTTTTATTTTTCTTATAACGTATGCTGAAAAATGCGCAATGAACAGACACCATAGTAAACCAGTGAACGAAAATGTAAGACCTAAAATAATGAAAGGGATTGGACCGCTCGCTTGAGTACCGATGAATTGTGGAAGAAAGGCAATGAAAAATAATGAAACTTTAGGGTTCGTCAGACTTGTCAATAACCCTTGTATATATATCTTTCTTATATTTTGTTTGTTTAATTCAGTTGCATTGAAACTTGCATTTGTTTTATCAAGTAGCATTCTAATACCCAAATAAACTAAATAAATGACTCCAAGTATTTTGATGAAATTAAACACAAATACGGATTTTGTAAGTATAAGCGATAAACCGAAAGCAACTAAAAAAGTATGGATTAAGGAACCGCTGATAATACCAAAAACAGAATACACACCAGCTTTTCTACCTTGTGAAATACTTCTTCCTACAATGTACATGGTATCAGCACCTGGGATTAGATTTAATAAAATTCCTGCAAATAAAAACATTTCAAAATTTATTATTCCATACATTGAAAACACCACCTTTCAATTATTTTCACACGAAAGTGTAATATTAATTGTAAAAATGCTTTGTTGTCAATCTCTTATTGATCCAGTGTTCCAGCGGATTACTCACTTTGGTCTCTGTATCCGCATTCTAGAAAAGAGAAAGCAACTTGATTATATGTAATACATTTAATGAGATCGATCCTTTCAATCTTGAAGAGCAAAAAAGTGCATTCAAGAATGGTTTCGTTCTTGTAAGTCAACTTTCGCAGTAACGAGTGTGTAACTTATGGTACACCATCGTTCCTATCTGAACAGTCTCGTTTTTCATCTGTATTCATCGCCATTGCGATACAGCCCAGACCGTTCATTACATAAGGGCGAACAATGTCTATAAGCACATCGGTTCTTTCCTTTTCCTCTACATTTAACCAATAATGCGCAGCACCATAGATCGCTGAACCTGTCATGGCCGCCGCGATTTTTATATGATGCCTGTCCGCCCCATGGGGGGTATCCCCTTTCAGAAAAATGCTTTCTATGGTTTGCTGCAGCATTTTCTTTATTTTTTCATCGACAAGCTTAGCCATCGAATTGGAATCTATTCTGCAGATCCGATAAAAAATCTACGATGTATTGGTGCGTCAGCAAGATCAATTGGTCACATATTTCATCCGTAAACTCCTGTGCATTCGCCACATGCTCAGGAATCATCTCATGAAAAGCCTGTTCTGTAACTTCGTCAAGCAAAGCATATTTATCTTCAAAATGAGCATAAAAGGTGGCGCGGTTAATGGTTGCTTCCTGTGCGATATCCTTGATGGTGATTGCATCAAATCCCCTTCTCCGCAGCAAATCTCTGAACGCCGTTCTAATTAACTGTCGTGTACGCAGCACCCTCGGATCTTCCTGATTTACCATTTCTATGTCTCCTTATTAAACATCAATTATCACAATGTGTTGCCTATGCAACTTTCCTCTAACTCTGCCGGTTGAAATCATAAGCATACGATAATATCATCTTATCAAACAGGGTTGCTTAAACAATCTGTGAATAATTCTTTGAAAGGAAGGATCATATTGAACACCAGACCACATAGACTTTTGATATTTGGCGCCGGCGTGGTTGGCAGTGTATATGGACTCCGATTCGCACAGTCAGGACTGGACGTTACTTTACTGGCACGAGGAAAGAGACTGGAGGCGCTGAAAAGGGACGGACTGAAATACAACGATAATGGAACGATAAAGCAAATATCGATCAAGACGATAGAAAAGCTTGATAACGACGACATTTATGATTTCATTTTGGTCCCAGTCCGATATGATCAGGCCGAATCTGCCCTGTCTGCGATCAAGCATAATCGGAGCAAGACCATCGTCACCTTGACCAACACCATTGGATATGACTCTTGGCTTGAAATCGTGGGAGATCGCTTACTTCCGGGATTCCCGGGCGCCGGTGGAGACATCAAAGAAGATGTTCTATACGCCCAATTCGGTTCCGAAAAACATCAAGGAACCATTTTTGGTGAAATAAATGGACTGACGACCGAAAGAGTAAAAGAGCTTGCTAAAATATTTGAATCAGTGGATTTGCATTATGAGATTCAAAAAGACATTCAAGCATTCCATATTTCACATACTGCGTTGGCAATCGTCAACAAGCATTTCTATACAAATGACGGAATGGTGGATATAGATACAGCAAGAAGTGTAAGTACTCTAAGCAAGATTGCCGCAGGTATTAAACAAAACATCAAACTGGTAGAGCAAGCCGGCATTCCGGTAATCCCTCCCGAAACGAAGAAAATGGGAGAATTACCTGACAACGATATTATTTCAAGTTACCGCCAGATGCTGAGCAATGACTTCATAATTGATGTAAAGCTTGGGAACCATGCCATCAGCCAAAAAGCGGAAATAATGTTATTAGACGAGATTTTCATAAAATGATATCCGCCCGGCGATGACATCCCATAGACTCCAAAAAGGATGGCAAACGGCTGATATTATCCATCGCCACAAGAACTTGTCTTAATGAAATTGCAGAGAGAATTTTACATTATGTAGCTCGTGTAGGATGTTCATCGTACGCTACAGCACCTACTACCTGTACATATATTACTTTTAAGTTCCTATATCACTTTGAGGTGCGTACTTCTCATCTCTCTTATTCTCAGCCACAATAATGAGCATAAGAGAAAGGAGAAATGTCCATTGAAAACTGAACAATCTATTCCCCATTACACTGCACTAGTCATAGGTGCTGCAGGTGTGATTGGAGGAAATCTTATTGAATATCTCATGACACTCCCGGAATGGAATATCATTGGTGTATCGCGTCGTGGAGGGAAAGATACTCCTAGATTACGTTATATATCGGCCGATTTATTAAGCGAAGCGGATACCAAAGCGAAACTGTCTGATCTAACGTCGGTTACTCATATTTTTTATGCCGCTTATCAGGATCGTCCAACCTGGGCGGAACTGGTACAGCCTAACCTTGCGATGCTTGTCAATGTGGTAAATACCATCGAACCAATCGCACCAAACCTTCAACATATCAGTCTAATGCAGGGCTATAAGGTTTACGGTTCACATCTGGGTCCATTTAAAACACCCGCAAGAGAAACCGATGCTCATCATATGCCTCCTGAATTCAATGTCGATCAGCAGCAGTTTCTCGAAAATCGGCAGCCTAAAAGCAGCTGGACCTGGTCAGCCATGCGCCCGTCTGTTGTATGTGGATTTGCTCTCGGTAATCCAATGAACTTAGCTATGGTGATTGGAATATATGCTTCTATCTCTAAGGAGCTTGGCTTAGCGCTTCGCTTTCCGGGCAGACCGGGAGCTTTTCATTCCCTTCTTGAAATGACAGATGCATCACTTCTCGCTCGCGCGACAGTCAAGGCGGCAACCGATCCGCGCTGTGCCAACCAGGCATTCAATATTACCAACGGTGGTCTGTTTCGCTGGAATGAACTTTGGCCCAAAATCGCTGCTTTTTTTGAATTGGAAACGGCACCTCCACTCCCCCTCTCACTTGCAACAACGATGGCAGATAAAGAACCACTTTGGAATTCAATGATTGAAAAGTATGGTTTAATGAATACTCCCTATGAAGCGGTCTCTTCTTGGGTATTCGGTGACTTCGTCTTCTCTTGGGACTATGACTTCTTCGCAGATGGTTCCAAAGCTCGCCGTTTCGGATTTTACGAATTTGTTGAAACTGAAAGTATGTTTATGAATATATTTAAAGACCTACGTGAGCGCAAGATCATCCCTTAAAAGAATTATAATGCATAATAAGCCAATTCCTAATAATCAGGAATTGGCTTATTATGTTCTTCAAAGGTTAGAAGTCGGTGGTTTGAACAGGATTTTCCCTCGATCCCCATAAACCTTTTCTACATGTGTATCCCCCCATCTGCACATCAGATGAAGAATCTCTTTAAGACTCCACCCATATTCCGTTAACTCATACTCCACCTTTGGCGGAACTTGGTTATGGGAAATACGTAAGATGATCCCTGCCTCCATCAATTCATTTAATTGCTGTGTCAACATCTTCTGTGTAATGGCAGGTATCAGCTTCATCAATTCCCCATTACGTTTTTTACCAAAGGTAAGATGGAATAAAATAACCGGCTTCCACTTGCCTCCAATCACTTCAAGAAGAGCTTCAACTGCCGTGTTATAAACTCTGATTGGTTCATGCATATCACATCCAGCCTCATTTCCAAAATAAATTAAAGTACAGGTACCCTTTGTTACATCATATAAAAAAGTATTATATTAATGGTAAAAATCGGTGTCCTCCTGTAATTGTAATCTCCTTTATTCTATCACCCATTCGACTAATCTGTCCGTTAGCTTAAGCCACTAAAATAGCGACTTCAATCGGAATAAGATTTTGTCCCTAGACAATTTAATTATCCCTTCAAAAAATAATCATTGCGAATCGTTCAGATAACGTTATATTCACAAGGTGAGTGAAGTTGGAACGTTTTTCCCTTTTATTTAGTCTATATCTCCGCTAATTTTCCTCAGTTGTGTAATACTTCATGGTATACATCCAACTTGTAATTATGATAACCTACCATAGACATTATAGCTTCTATAGGGAGGCACACGACATTGATTAGTCTAGGAACATTATTTGCTTTTGGAGTTGTATCACTGGGGATGGTCTGTTCTCCCGGCCCTAATATGATTTACCTGATCTCACGTTCCATTGCGCAAGGGCGTAAGGCCGGCATTATATCTTTGTTGGGGGTTATGCTGGGATTTGGCGTTTATCTCATTGCGTCTATGCTGGGGTTAATCGCCATATTCAATACCGTTCCGATTATCTATACGGCAATGAAGTGGGCGGGAGCGGCTTATTTGTTTTGGCTCGCGTGGAAGATGATTAAGCCTGGCTCTACGACTATACTGGAACCGACTGCTCTCCCAATGGAGAAGCCCAAAAAACTATTTCTGATGGGCTTCATAACCAATTTGCTTAATCCCAAAATTGCGGTATTGTATATTTCACTTTTACCTCAGTTTCAGAATCCTGAAAAAGGCTCCTTACTTGCACAAGGTGCAATTCTGGGCTTAACGCAAATTCTAATCAGTTTTACAGTGAACCTCCTTATTGTTCTTACAGCAAGCAAGATCGCCAATTGGTTCGGAAAGCGCCCGACATGGCTTAAGGCACAGCGCTGGATCATGTCCGGTGTACTCGCTGGACTTGCCGTTAAGCTGGCTGTTCAGCGACGATAAATGACCTGTTAGGCAACATAGTGGAGTGAAATAAAGGGTACAAAAACCTAGCTCTTCAGCTAGATTTCTGTACCCTTTGTGTGTTTTTTTACTTGCTTTACAATTACTTGAGTTACTTTTTTTTCAGCGACCTTTTTAGCAGCCTTCTTAACAGCAGCTTTGACTACTTTTTAGACTTCCTTTACAACGAAGACGATAGTCCGTAGCTGTATTCGATTCAGTGGGTGACCTTTTCTTGGGACAAGACTTGTATTGATAAAATAAAAAGCCGCTAAAATAGCGACTAAAATGGGAATATGTTCTTGTCCCTCAACAATTTGGCCATAATGCTCCAGAAACCACCATCAGTATCGTTACTGGTATGTGATTCAATAATCAACACTTGCACCATCGTAATCTCCTATGTAACGAGGTCTAAGGCCGTCGAGACTAAACCGGTCTTTCGTGTATCTTAAAGAAACTTGTTACTTTAGAGCCTCACCATTTTTATGCAAGTTAGGCTAAAAGTGAACTATAGATTCATTAAATTTAATGATCAGAAAACAACATCTGAGGTTTTCAAAGGCTCGACTCCTTCACTATCCTCCAAAAAGGCCCCATCCGTTTTCTGATGAGGCTCTTTTTGTTAAACAGATCATTCAACTGTTATTTTACATACGGAATTTAAACTTATTGTACTTGAAGTGAATTACCAATTATCGATCTGAATGGTCAGGTACTCTTTTACGCATTCCAGCTAAACCTAATAATCCAAGCAACCCTAGCCATCCCCAGTCCATACGTTTACCGTCATCTGTTGAATTTGCTCTTACGGTATTTGGATTATAATTGTTGCTGTTGTAATGGTATGTGTTATTGTCTCTTCCATCAACAGCAGCTTCATTCACATCGTGAGCAGATGCAGGAACAGCTAAAGTAGCCATCAATAATACTGAAACTACAGCAGTTGTTAATTGTTTTTTCATAATACCAACCTCCTTTGATTGTGATGAGATTAAGTTCTCCCCAAAACCAAGACATTATTCCATGAATGATTATGGATCTATAGTCATTATTTTGATGCTCATATTTTTTGGAAATCAGTCTTTTTGAGAAAACTACCGCAAGGTTATTCAATCATGTCGAGGAGGAAGCGCCCCATGAAACAAGAAATACATTACGGAACTGATTACAAATTATTTCTGTTATTGAGGCGCGTTTTGGTGTAAATAGCAAACCTCAAGCAGTCATTTTGACCCACGGACACTTTGATCATGTCGGCGGCTTAATAGAACTTGTCAAGATGTGGGGAGTTCCCGTTTATGCACATCCACTGGAGATGCCATCCTCACGGGGAAAAAGAGCTACCCTGAACCAGACCCTACGGTTGAAGGTGGTTTAGTAGCAAAGATGTCCGGTTCATTCCCAAATGATCCGATAAACCTTGGGAGCAGCATACATGCGTTACCTTCTGACGGAACTGTCCCTCACATGCCAGGGTTTACATGGATTCATACCCCAGGACATTCTCCGGGTCATGTTTCGTATTTCCGGAAGCGAGATGGAGCGTTAATTGCAGGTGATGCGTTCACTACTGTGAAGCAAGAATATATGTATAAAGTAATCACCCAGGAGTTGGAGATCAGTGGCCCCCCTCGCTATTTAACAACAGATTGGAGATCTGCAAAGGAATCTGTTATTAAACTCAAGGAATTAAAGCCAGTCAGCGCTGTAACAGGTCACGGGTTGCCGATATCCGGTGAATTACTGACAGCAAGTCTGGAAAAACTGGTTAATGAATTTGATCAAATAGCCATCCCGGATTATGGAAAGTACGTTAATTAAACAACATCCTATTAGGATACAATTAACAATTATCGCAATTCCCAGAGTGCCCCTTAAAGTTCAGAATATTTCTGAACACCATAAGTATACTTATAAAAAAGCAAAAACCTTAGAGAATACTGCATGTGCAATATCTCTCTAAGGTTTTTGCTCTTTTTAGTTATTTGGTACAACGTGAAATTACTCTATTTTAAAGCTGTTACACTATTATTTATCAGAAGTTTTTCCATTCAAATCATGGTGAAGTTCTGTCGCCGGGATGACAGGCTCATAAATTTGTCCTTTTGGTACAGGATTGGAGATATACACGAAGTCTCCGGTTCCATCGGGAGCACTCCCTTTGGCCCATAAACCCTCACCTGATTCAGTTCCCTCAGAGAGATTCCAGAACTCATATGCTTCAGGTTGGGATTCCTGTTCTGCCTCAGGTGGGAATGAAGCCGGTACCACGACTCCGTTCTTCTCCTCCAGTTCTTGGATCGCGGCCATCCATTGATATTGATGGTAACGGTCACGTGCCAACATTTTACGGAAAGTTGCACGGACACCTTCATCGGTAGTCATATGATAGAGTCTAGCCACTTGAAGTCGACCCTGACTTTCGGCATGCAGGTTGGATCGCATATCTGCAAGAAGGTTACCACTTGCCACGATGTATGAACCGTTCCAAGGTACACCGTTAGAGTTAGTAGGTAAACCACCCAGACCGCTTACAAGTAAGTGTTGGGGATTGATACCGCCCATTATGGCTGCTGTAACCGGATCTTCAGCTGCTTTTTGTTGCTCAGCAGGTGTTGCCCCATCCAGCAATTGGCTAATCAATGCGCAGAGCATTTCGACATGGCCGATCTCTTCCGTACCGATATCCATGAGCATATCTTTGTATTTTTCTTCGCCCCTACAATTAAATCCTTGAAAAAGATACTGCATCATAACGGTCATTTCCCCGAACTGTCCACCTAACACCTCTTGGACTTGGCGTGCAAATACGGGATCCGGGCGATCTACTTTTACCTCAAATTGTAACTCTTTCTGGTGTCGAAACATATGAATCCCTCCATTAAGTAGTTGATCAATTTCAAAATGTATTTAACCTTCTCAAATGATTTTAAACAAGGGATTATAACAAAAAGACCAAGAATGGAGAGGCAGTACCTCCATTCTTGGTCTCTAAATACAATCTAATCATTTAGTAAAACATATTTTTGCTTATGTTTCGTCAGATTCGGGTCTTTTGATTTGAAGAGGTGGAGGCACTAGCCATCCTTTCTCTTTGTTCATTTGCAGTATTCTAACGCCTAGAGCCGTCTTGGTTACATGATATTTGGCAAATAATGCACCGATATCTTCTCGGATAGATTGTCCAATGACTTGACTCGCTGCAACTAACCCTAATGAAGTATCGGCTGCCAGTTTGGCTGCAATTTCAGGATCCGTGAATCTAGCGCCAGCCGGAATATCATCTAATTTCACCGGAGGTCGTTCTGGCAACATTGGGGCAGGTGCAATGCCATTTTCGGTCAACAGGGTATCACATTCTTTAATTTCAAGTTTGGCTTGATCCAGAAGATCATCCAGAAGTTTCTTAAGATCCTTGTCACCTGCATGATTCAAGAATGCTTGATAACAGGAAATGGCTCCTTTGGCAACCATGGAGCATTGCCATACACTAAAAATTTCTCCATAATGCAGCGGTTCATTTTTGGGATTGCCACTCAAAATGCCCCTCTTCAATTCTCCTCCTAATACGATGTCGTTTTACCGAATTATGTTTCACCAAATCAAATCATTATATTCTTGTGAGCAACCAAACATTGGTTAAGGATTTCCGCTTCCGTATATGCCGGAGCTTCCTAATGAGCATAGTCCGGGATTCCATGATTGAGACAATTAAATTAAGCGCATTAATTTCAACTTAAAAAGTTGGAGGCGTCGATACGGCAATGACCAGGGTCTCTCCTCGCCATACATTCTTATAGCTATGCGGCGTCTTAGCATCGTAATAAATACTATCTCCCTCTTCTAGCGTATATCTATCATTCCCAAGCATAAACTCCAAGCACCCAGACTGGACATACAGAAATTCCTCTCCTTCGCTGTGTCCTACACCAACATCACCAGAAGTGGCACCCTCTTCAAGAACCCCCCATATGGGTCCCATCTTATTTCTACTTCCCTGGCTAAGGGAATACCACGTAATACGTGATCCTTCAGAATGTACCAATGGTTTACGTTCGTTTTTTCTCACAACGATGCTTTGCTCTTTCTCTCCAAATAGATCAGTAAAATTAACATTCAACGCATTGGCAATCCTTTTTAGAACACTGATCGATGGATTCGCTTTGTCCCGTTCAATTTCGCTGAGAAAAGATAATGAAATGGAGCCTGCCTTTGCCACTTCTTTTAGTGTTAATTTCTGTTTTTTGCGGGTATTTCTAATGACCTCACCTATAGAATTCATCTTTCATTTCTCCTACACATTCATTTTTTTCGCTGCCAGCGAAATTTATATTTGATAATAATCAAAATATTGAGTAATAGCAAGCTTTCTTACGAAGGTTCAATTTCGGTGCAAAAACGTTGATTTACCAGCATTATTGGACTAAGATTTTAACAAGGCAGATGTGAAAATATCATCCCAGGACATTTACACATAATTCTTTTCCATATAACATTTCATTTTCAGCGAAATTTTAAAGGAAGGCGATGAACCATATGACTAAGCTTCCTAAGATTTACACCGTAGGCGATACTACTGTTACCCGAGTCACGGAAATGGTAATCAGTGGTGTTCCACCTGAAATTTATTTTCCAGGTACATGGGATCCCTCTTTTTTGGAAGCGAACAAAGAATCCTTCTCAGAGGGCTTGATTGATGAAAACTCTCAACTTATCGTCAGTATTGGCACCTGGGTCGTGAAAACACCCCAACATACAATTCTTATTGATACAGCGACAGGTAATGATAAAAATCTGCCACTGAATCCGGACCTTGCTAATCTGCATCTACCTTATCTCGAGCGACTTCAAGAGGCAGATGTTACTCCAGAAGAAGTCGATTACGTGTTACTAACTCATTTGCATGTGGATCACGTCGGTTGGAATACAAAGCTGGTTGACGGAAAATGGGTACCGACATTCCCGAATGCAAAGTACGTATTTCCTATTAAAGAACAAGAGTATTACTCCAGCGAAGCGAGCCATACCAAAGAAAATGAAGCGAACTTCAACGTTTACGAAGAGAGTGTACTTCCTATCATTGAGGCAGGCATGACGGAAACAATCGGTCCAGAAGGCGGAGAATTTCTAGATATATTTACATTCATTCCGACTCCAGGTCACAGTATTGGACAAATGTCCATTCGTCTTTCATCAGGTGATGAAGAAGCTTTGTTCGGGGCCGATATCATGCATCATCCGTTCCAAGTCATGAGGCCAGATTGGAATTCTATGTACTGTGAATTTGGTGATCAGGCTCGAATATCGCGCCTCTGGGCTTTGGAATACATCGCCGATCGTCCAATTATTTATTTCAGTACGCATTTCCCAGAGAGCTCAGCCGGTTATGTCACTAGAAGCCAAGATAGCTTCAACTGGCACTTTATCTAATACAAGAAAGAGAGGGGAAAATATGATGTCTAACCATACATTCAACAAATCTATCTCCATCGTATCTGAGAAATTTAACATTGCCAGCGATACGCCGGGGATTGAGCTATCGCTCCTTAATAAACGTCCTGCATCTATGACTGTCTTCTCTAATGAGAAGACAATCGTCATGGTCCATGGTGCTACTTATCCAATTGGTAGTTTATACGATGTGGAGCTAGACGGTTTTACTTTCCTTGATTACCTCGCTAGTCACGGCTATGACGTCTATGGTGTAGATGTTCGTGGCTATGGTGGATCCACAAGACCGCCAGAAATGGATCAACCTGCCGATCAGAATCCTCCGCTTGTCCGTACAGAAACCGGAGTTCGTGACTTTGGCTCGGCTGTAGACTTCGTCCTGAAGCACCGCAATCTATCGAAGGTCAATGTACTTGGGATGTCTTGGGGCGGCACAGTGGCTGGAGCATATACAAGCCTTAATAACAACAAAGTGAACAAGTTAACCCTTATTGCTCCTCAGTGGCTGAGCAATAAACCAATCCCTATTGATACTGGCGGCTCGCTTGGCTCTTACCGCCTTGTACCAGCAGGTACTACTAAAGAACGCTGGTTAAGTGCTGCTCCTGAAGGGAAACGTGACAGCTTGCTCCCTGACGGTTGGTTTGAGAAATGGGTTGAAGCAACACTGGCTTCCGATCCTAATAGCAAGACCGTACATCCTGAGCATATCCGCGCTACCAACGGGCCAATTCTAGACATACGTGAATATTGGACGGTTGGCAAAGCCTTCTACGAACCTAAAGATATCACCGTACCTGTCCTCCTAATTCATGCGGAGTGGGATATTGATGTACCGTTAGATTTGGCTCAAAATTTCTTTACTTCCTTAACCGGAGCCTCATATCGCCGTTGGGTGGAAATCGGAGAAGGAACTCACATGGTACTGCTCGAGAAAAATAGAGTTCAGGCGTTCCAAGCTGTTCAATCTTTTCTAGACGAGAATTACACACCAGCGGGTCAATAAACAACGCAATCAGCGGATTTCATTACATTCATTCTGACAACCGCAGCGTATTGCTGCGGGTGTCAGAATGAATACTTCTTCTTAAAATCTCACTAATATTGCAAGCAGTTTATCCAACAAGCGAATACTCAGCGCAACTGACTCAGCGCGGGAAGCAGAATCATTCGGTTTGAACATTCCGTTGCCCCTATAGCTTTCATTCCCAACTTCGCATTAATAGTTCCAGCGGCCCACGATTATGACGTTTCTTCCAATACACCGATGCGATTATCATAGCAACATAGAAAAGGAAAGCGTAGATCGTAGAAAATACAACACTTCCATTCTCTAACAGTCCTAGCCATTGAAGCGGGACAAGACCAAGCACAATATGAGCAACGTAATGGGTAAGGGACAGCTGGCCCGTGCTGACTAATGCTTGCATCCATCTACTCTCTTTCCATCGCTTACCCACTTGAATGCACAGGACCATTATGGACAGCGCCGATGCGGCTGCCGAACAGAAATAGATCAGATTGGGCGGCATCGGTTTAGTGCCAAAGAGCGATTGCGTGGCCTCAGACCCCAGACCCGGTGTAAGTTCACGAATGATAAGGTGTGAAAAGAGCTCCGCCATTATCGTAATAACGATGGTAATTCCAAGCAATCGGTTTCTGTTATCCTGTTGTTTCAGCCAATCCTTGCGCCCGATCCACAATCCAAGCAGAAAGAAGCCAAACCATGGAAAAAAGGGGTGAAACCCGTTAAACAGCAGATTTCGTACAAATCCGGACCATGTCCAGAGCCTAACATACTCATGATAATTTTCTGACCAACCGTAACTGTAGTCAAGATATATCAATTGAATCGCCGTTGTTATCAGAATTAATATCATCCATGTGAAAATCGTTTTATCCGATAATCGGAGTAACAAGGCCGATAGCGCAATGAACAGTGCATAATAGTGAAGAATGTCCGCGCTCCAGCCCATGACTAGCAACCCGATCCCGGCTAAGAACAGAAATGCAGCCCTGCGTAATAGCGTTCTTCGGATTGCCTTCAACTGTTTCACTTCTCCAGAAGCTCTCGCACGGGCTGTCATGAGGGACACACCCACGCCCGCAAGAATGACGAACAGCGCGGAAGCTCTACCCTCGAAAAGTTCTGTTGCAAACCTCAACCATTGAGGTCCTCCATTTTGAGCCTCCATAGCTAATTTATAATTGACTATCATCATACCTATAATGGCCATCGCTCTAGCCAGGTCCAGGCCGATGATTCTTCCATTCGGTACCTTGACTTTCATATCTTCCCCCCTGGCAGCCTGGATGTTATCCGATTTTATGGCTGCACCGCATTCGTTAGATGATTGGATTGCAGGAAATGAGTAATTTCCTCCATGTATCCCTTGACTGTAATATCCCTCGGCGCAAACAGGCTAATCAACAAAGCACGCGTGGGCGAATCGGCTGTCGCAGTAGTGAGCATGGAATGCTCTGCAGCCTTTAATATTTTGACATGTAACAGATCGGATGGGGATATGTGTTCCTTGTATACTTTTTCTGTTTCCTTTACATCCACATGAATATCATGATCTCCAAGCATGAGAAGGACCGGCGAATTGAAATTGGAAATATCGTTGGTAGCATCGGCAAGATAATTCTTGCTCACGAAGTTCCACCGATCTTTGGACATGACATTGTCAGGGTCCGCAGCACTCACATATTCAGCATAGGAAGCGCCTGCCTTTAGCAAATCCTTAATACGGTTATCTGCATTCACCTGCTCCTCAATCTCAAGCGAGGATCGACCTTCTTTTGTCATTTGACTACGCGTGTTGTATTCCCCCTGTGTCAGCCAATTGATTGCTGGAGAGACGAGAATACTAAAGGCTAACTGTTCTTTGCCCGCCAGTTTGGGAATAACCCATCCTGCCTGGCTCGCACCCCATACGCCGATGCGATTCGCGTCGATTTCCGGCTGCTGCCTCGCCCAGGTCAACACCTGTTGTGCTTCCTCCACTCGATCTTCCATAGTCTGGTCCAGCCAGTTACCATCTGATTCGCCAATTCCGCGTTTGTCCATCGACAATGAAGCATAGCCCAGCGAAGCAAGTCGTTCCCAAGGCGGTTTATATCCATCATCGTGCGTTGCATCAATTGCACCATCTCCATGAATAAACAACACCAAACCAAGCTTGCTGCTATAGTGCTCAGGTAATGTTAGCACTCCCGTCAGCTTGCCTTGTGGCGTGCTAATTTCTACGGCTTGTTCAATCATGTCAAAACTGTTCTGTTTTAAAATATATGCACCCGTTCCTCCAAAGAACAGTAGGATGATTAAGAGTGAAATCCCCCATTTTTTCTTCATTTTTATCGACATTCCTTTCCCATTTTCATTCTATATTTAGCGAATCATATAAATTCGTTCCATATGAATTGTTGGCCGGATGCTCACTGATTCTCCCCCTTTTCCCCAGCGTCATTTTCGACTGAATCAATACGAGCAAGCAGTTCGTAATGTATGCTTTCTTGTGTAAACAGCGACAAGTATGACTTCTCCACAAGAATTTGGGGTACCGTCAAATTCAGTTTATTGCAATCTGCAAAGGCTTGAAATTGAGCGGTATGTGGCTCAAGCCCTTCTTCCCCCTGGATCGAGAAACGGTATGATAAATACTCGCCAGCTCGCAACACAATGTCTCCTGGAGTGTCTTGCGCTTCGGTGCACAACCTCACACGAGATCCACCTTCGTATATGTAATGAATGTCGGTTTCGAACAGTGTTGGCAACTTATCCTGCTGCTCGGTCAACATGCGAGCATTTAGCTCGGTCTCAATGTCCATTTCGAACCATGAAGACAGAGCGAACGAATCACGTTGAATCACCTGAAAGGAAGGTGTCTTCTGTCCATATCGCTCGTTCTCGTCCAGCACCTTCCCGATCAAATCGCTTAATTTTCGAAGCTTGTGCATCTCCTCCTCGATCTTGGAAACAGACTGTTCGAGCAATTCTTTCATGTCATCCGGCGTCCCTTGGTCACTCCAATCCCGAATAGCTTGTACAGACAAGCCCGCCTTTCGAAGCAACAAAATATGTGAAAGCCGATA
Source organism: Paenibacillus vandeheii (assembly GCF_030433635.1). Classification (NCBI taxonomy): domain Bacteria; kingdom Bacillati; phylum Bacillota; class Bacilli; order Caryophanales; family Paenibacillaceae; genus Paenibacillus; species Paenibacillus vandeheii. The sequence continues at coordinate 74,928 of NZ_JAROCD010000006.1, read as the reverse complement.
AATCTCATGAATGCCATACATCCGATATTGATTTTCGTCCATGTAGGACGGATACAATATGCCTTTTTCCTCGAAATAGCGAATTTGATGCACGGATACACCCATGAGTTTGGCGAACTCGCTAATGGTAATTTCCGGTTTCAACTGTTTTCTCCCCCATCTCCTTGAATATGAGTTAAGCATATACCTTAGGTCAGACCTAAGGTCAAGTCATGATAAATAAAAAAAGAATTTGAATCGCTTCTCTCGAAGTATGTGCTTGTCTAACTTCCAACAAAAGGTGTATCTATATATCAAAAAAAGCCACAAAATTAGTGCGGTTGATATCACCATCGTTTGTTTACCAACCACACACAGTAAAAAATAACCCGTTGATTTAGCCCAACGGGTTTTAAAAACTCAATTTGTTTACATATTTATCAACTGATCGTTGAAGCTGTATATTCTCTTTATCTGGGGTGCTCATAATAAAAATTGCAATCTTCTGAGATGTAAAAGGAACCATGGATTGAACTTCTTCTTTGATACGTTCATCCTGATACGGACAATTGCATCTAGATACACATTGGACCAGGAACTGCCCTATTATACTTAAAAATTTCTTGAAGCCTCCAGTAAGCGATTCGACAAATCATTTAGACTGGCTAGCGTCTCTTCAATTTCCTTGAATTCCACGGACTGACGCAACACCGTCGCATCGACCGTGGAGGTTTTGGAAAGAATCGTCTCAACCTTCTCCCTCATGCGGCCGATACGCTCTTCGGCTTGCTGTACCGCGTTCACACTATCGCCGGCCAGCTTGCGCACTTCGTTGGCTACAACCTGGAACGTTCTACCTGCGTTGCCTGCACGTGTCGCTTCAATACCAGCATTAAGTCCAATGATGTTCGTCTGCGTGGCGATCCTTTTTACCACATCGGTAATCTTCGTTGTCTCCAGAACTTCTTTCTTCGTTTGATCCGCTGACTTGCTCATCGATTCCTGTGCTTCCCTAAGCTCTTTGGACGTTTCTAGCAAATTGCTTATACTTGCCGTAATTTGTGTATTGGCTGAGACGAGCATTTCTGCCAAGTCAGACAGTTTGGACTGCCTAGCCAAGCTAACTCCGAACGCAATCGCGCCGACCACCTCATCGTTCTCATTGATTACAGGAATGGCAATTGTGCGCGATGGGATGCCAAACACTTCTTTCGGAATAGACTTGATGGCCATTTGTCTGGTTGTCATCGCAATTTCAATACCTTGACCTTTGGAGATTAGTGAACCGGGTTTTACATCCAATGGATTGCTGCGGTCTGGCGAATAAAATATTAATTTCTCTTTGTCAGAGATAGCTAGCGCAATATCTTCTTTCTGGCAAAGCTGGGCAAAAAACGGCGCAGCTTTGAAAATACTCTCCAATAATTCAGAGTGACTTGCTGTGAGTTCCAATTAAACCTCTCCTCTGTACGCATAATAACTCCACTTTATGTACTCAAATAATATTGTACCTTTAAAATGTTATTTCATTGTTAAGCGCATTTCGTATACTTTACATAGATATGGTTGTTGCTCCGAGGGCCAATACATAAGACACGACGATCAAAAACGTTTACGGATGGATGATCTTGGTACCTGTATTTTCTTCACGTAGTTGGTACTGATATTTCCCTCTTGGCAAGAGCTATCAAGAAATCAATGAAAAAGACACTGATATTTTATTCATCAGTGTCTTTTTCATTGATACATTTCCATCCACATCATGTTTCATCGTTGACTCAAACTAATTCACTTTAGCCCTTTTGGCTGTAACTAATTTAAAGCAACTTAATTATCTCTTCTAGCTCATCCACTAATACTTTTGCAAATTCAAAATTGGTATCTTTCAAAGCCAATTCTATTTTCATTTCAACTGATTTTTTCTGTTGTTCCGTTTCTAAATAGTCTCTATTAAAGTGACTCGCATAAATCATCTCTCTAAATTCTTCCATATTCATTTTTCTAATCGTTTTATCGTCAATGATTAAAACATAATCCATACCATTTACAACAGAATAGAAATCATGAGAAATCATGAGAATCGCACCTTTATAGTCTTCAATGGCTTTCTCCAGTGCTATTTGTGTATAGGTGTCTAAATGGCTTGTCGGTTCATCAAGAAGCAATACGTTTGCTTTGCTAGCAGAAATTTTAGCCAATTGAAGCAGGTTTTTTTCTCCACCAGATAAAGATTCTATCTTTTGATCAAGGATTTCTCCTTCAAAGCCATAGTTTGAAATATACGATCTGATCTCATCATACGTTTTAAACCCGGCATCGATAAATTCATCAAGTATCGTATTGGAATCCTCTAGCGTTTCGCCTTGAAGCTGAGACAAATAAGCCACTTTAACATCAGAATTGATTTCAATGGAATCATGATTGTTTTTAAAGATTTCCCGAAGCAAAGTCGTTTTACCGGTACCGTTTGGGCCGATAATAGCTACTTTATCTGTAGATTTGATCTCAAAGTTAACATTTTCTAAAAGCAGCTCATCAAAGGAAACACTATAATCATGGACATTTACTACAACGGTGTCTTCCATTTCATGATCGATACCAAACGTAATATCCGGCTGCTTAATATCAACAAATGGCGCTTTGATTCTACGGGCTTCCAATCTTTCTTGAAACCTAACTCTGGCTTTTAACGCTCTGCCTCTGGAGGCTTCCGAATTATACGTGGCGATCTCTCTAAGATTGTCGATGATGTGATCGTATCTCTCAATTTCTTCAGCTTCAGCAACCGCGATTTCTTGCAGCTCGATCTTAGTCTGAAGCAGCGAGAAGTTATAATCAATATATCGCCCATCAAACTCTTGGATCTCCGTGTTTTCAAGGTGTATAATTTTGTTGAAGCAATGATTCAATAGATATCGGTTGTGCGTAACAACTAGCAGCATTCCCTTGTGGGAATTAATAAGTTTTTTAAGCGCATTTAGGTTTTCAAAGTCCAAAAATACATCGGGTTCATCCATAATCAATAAGTCTGGACGATTAAGCATTTCCTTCATCACTTGAATAAGTTTGAATTCCCCACCACTCACGTCGGATATACTAAGATCTTTGAGCTTCATGAGGTTGGCCAGGTTTAGTTGCTTATTAATGGTGTTTTCGAAATTATCCCCATCCATCGAATCGAATGCGTCTAAAGCGAATTGAACCTTTTCCAGCAACGTATCCATATCTGATGTGGTTTCCATTTCAGCATAAATCGATGTAATTTCATCTTGTATCTTAATAAATTCTTCTCCGATATATTCAAAGACGGTCATTTCTTTCGTTTTGTCGACTTGCAAGAACTGACTGACATACCCGATTCTGTAATCTGGGTCTATCTCTAACTTGCCATCGAACAAATACCTTTCCGGATCCATGATTATATCGATCAGTGTACTTTTCCCACTGCCGCTTGTTCCTATAAAAGCGCAATGTTGTCCCTCTTCAAGCGTAAAGGAGATGTCTTTATATAGTTCCTTTTGCGGAAATGAGAAGGATATGTTATCAACTTTTATCATAGTGTTACCTTTCTTTATAACTAAAATGGTGACTATTATTGAATATCTTGTCGAACACAGACTTTTAGAGTAACACTGTTTACCCCCAAGTTCAATGCATTTGTAGCCCTTGCCCCACTTCGAAATTCTAATACTTTCTTTGAATGGTGGCTCGTTCGACCACAATATGGTTTCAAAAGGGATGGAATACGCAGCAGCTGGACGTTTATCCAATCCCATGAAAATACATCAAACAAAATCATGACAACGATCCATCCTACGCATATTATGGAACCAAGCATTGTACCTTGGCACAAGGATATGACTAATGCCATGCTTCGCGACGATAGAGCTATGGCAGATTCGCAACTATATGGGGTTGATATGCGCAACGCAGCGGCAATGAACATTGAGCTGATGAAATCGACTGCAGCAAATGCTGCTCGAGAGTTCTTCAACACTCCCTGCATTAGCCAAACAAAAAAATCGCCCTATTTATGATACGGTTCACCTTAACGGGTCTATCGGCGAAAAGATTCTGCTCCTCCCTCCTTCTCCACCGTCTTCAGATACCGAGCGTGGGACATTTGGGAGAGGATTAGTGCAATTTGCAAACTCAAAATTCTTGGTGAACGCGCCTAAGTTTGCACTCCTTCTTTCATCCGCGTTTATCAAAAAAACGACCTCCTTAGAAACATTTACACCTCAGACGGTTTTGTCCCACTTATTTTAGGGTGTTGATGGCAGCTAGAACAGCACTTATCGTTGTGCTTTCTTTAACCATTGCTGTTAAAACTGCTGCATTATGTTATCTATCAGATCAATGGCACTTATTTCATTATTTTTGGGGCGCATTTCCTGGGGAAAGAACAATTCCACTTTCACAACAATTAAAGGCTTTAGGAAGCGGGAAAATAATCAGTGCCCATCTTGCGCAATTTTGATGGGAGCGCAAGTTCTCGTTGAACGAACGGGCGGAATAACCCAATAAACAAGATATACGGTGAGGGAAAGTGAGTCAGCCGGTAAATTCTTGTACCCACTCGCCTTTGAAGTAAGCAATACCGATTTTGTAAAGCTGCTGTTCAAGATGTTCGCTTTGTGCCCTTCGCTGTTCATCCACTCGTTCATAACTTGCGAAGGACGTTTGGCCTTTGGCGATGTTCTCGCCTGCTGCGCTATAAACGATCCCGAACTTGCCCATCATTTCGAACGGGGACCCGTACGTCGGAGACGTATGATCGAAATAATTGTTATCGAACATATCCTGAGCCTTGGCCATAGCCATCTTGAACAATTTACCGTCCATGCCAAGGGGACTAAGACCTGCCGTAGCTCTTTCTTTATTCACCAATTGCAGAACATGCTGCTCAAATTGGGATGCATCTACGGTCTGTTCCGCGGGATTCCCTGCCGGATTTTCCTCGCCTATGAGCCATTTTGGAGCTGCATCAGGCGCTTGTTTGGTCGATATAGATGTTCTCCGTGTCCCAGGAGAAGCTATTGACGACGCCTGTGTCACGGTAGGTGCCGGTGCAGCAGGATCGGCGGGAGTCTCAACGCGCGCTTGTTTGGGAACCGTTTGATGGTGTGCCATGTTATGATTGGCCGCGCAGCCCGTTGCCAGCAATATACCTGCTAATGCGATATATTTTTTCAATGTATCCACACCCTCGATGCCGTGATAAACTGATGACGGACAGGACACGTGATCGTTTGTTCTGCCGATCTCAGTTTCCTGGATTATTATTCCTCGGGTTACATTGTCGCTATTCATTGGCACCGGAACCGAAGTGCAAATTGTTGTCCCCCTACTCGGCAGAATGAGATACAACCGATTCGAGAACTGGAACGCGTTCCTTTTCTGGCCGACGGCGTGCATGAGGCGATTATCGACGAACCTACCGTACAAGTAGTTCATCTATTGGGCATTTATCTCCTTGCCCCACAAGCATTAAGTCCAAAAATTTCGCCATACTTATGAACGGTTCACCGTACCTCAAGTAAATCATTTGCCCTTCAATCCTAGTCCTACGAATTGTTTCTGATCTATCCCTAACTACTTCGTCCCCTATCCTTGCAGCAAACTCAAATCCATTATCCCAATCAAAGGTATCAGCTTAATAAATATCATATTTTTCTTCTCCATAGAAACCCATCTATAACATCCGCATCTCTCCGCCATCTGTTCTCTAAGCTAATTTATGTAGTTCCTTTAAAGCCGTTTCCTAGCCATGTCTAAAGCATACAATTTGATTTTTGGTATAGAATAAAGTAATATAGAGATATTGCAAATTACCAATATACTTTTGTTCGATTAGTTTATATGCATTCCAAGCAAAATAGATTTTATTAAGATTAGAAAGGGGCGGGAACCCTTGAATCGGAAATCAACTATCATAAATGACGAACAGGCGGTTGAAATTTTCAAGGCTCTGTCAAATCAAATAAGAGTAAATATTCTGCAAATGTTGAAAGAACCTGATAAAAATTTTTCCCCGCAGGCCCATGTCATCAAAGAAAAAGACTTTGATGGCGGGGTTTGTGTTAGTGATATTCGCAGCAAAGCAGGACTATCACAGCCCACTACCTCCCAGTATTTATCAATCCTATTGCAAAGCGGGCTGGTGGAAATGAGACGAATCGGACAATGGACTTATTATCGACGCAATGAGGAAACCATTAAACAGTTTGAAAAGTATATAGGCTTAAAAATATAACCCTTTAAGGAGGATCATGAGTGAGTTTTGAAAATCATCGTGCCTATAACAGCATGTACCAGAAGGACAAAATGACACTCGGATTTGTCCTCCCGACTGCCAGGATGTCTAAAAATCCGATTATGGAGAATCAGCTGGAGCTTGCCCGTAAAATTGAGGAGTTTGGCTTTGCTTCATTATGGCTCCGTGATATTACGATGCAGAATTTGAATATTGATGATAACGGTCAAAAATACGATTTATGGATTTATTTGACGTATCTTGCTGCCTATACGAAGCACATTGCATTAGTGACAGGAAGTGTAGTTCTCCCTTTGCGCCACCCCGTCAGGGTAGCCAAGGAAGCTGCATCAATCGATCAATTATTTCCAGGTCGATTGATTATGGGAGTGGCATCAGGGGACAGGGAAAAAGACTTTACAGCTTTAGGGATATCTAAGCAAGAAAGCGGCCCGTTATTTAAAGAAAATTTCGAAATTCTCGACCGGCTGTTAAAAGAGGATCAGCCGACAATCCACAGCCACGCCGGGCTGATCGATGGTATAGATATGAGGTTAATCCCAAAGCCTGTATCTTCGATTCCGACTATGGTAACTGGATTTAGCAATCAGACTATCAATTGGATAGCCATGAATGGAGATGGGTGGCTTCAATACCCAAGAAGCATTATTCAACAGGCGCAGCTTATTCAGGATTATCGTGCTTTAACTGAAGTTCATGCTCATGCTCTAGGAGATTTCAAACCCTTCTCTCAAAGCTTTTTCATCGATTTATCTGAAAATCCAGATGAATTGCCTGTCCCCATACCCTTAGGCTATTCCGTGGGAAGAAACCGTTTAGTTGATCTACTTCATGAATTTCAAGCGATTGGTGTCAACCATTTGGCGTTTGTTCTGTATTTTTCCAAGCGCCCTCCAGTGGAAGTAATCCAGGAACTTGGAGAATTTGTTGTACCTTACTTCCCAACCCATAAAGGTACAGGCCAGCTTTAAATTAATTAAATTGTATAAAAGGAGGAAGAATTTTGACAAAAAAAATAGAACTGTCAGTACTAGATCCCTCCCCAATTGTCGAGGGAGGATCAGCCGAACTTTCCCTTCAAAATACGCTTGATCTAGCAAAGAAAACAGAGCAGTGGGGATATAAACGGTTTTGGCTTGCTGAACATCATAATTGGGTAGGAATGGCGAGTTCAGCATCCCCGATCGTAATTGGACGAGTAGCCTCTGTCACGGAAAAAATGCGGATTGGATCAGGCGCAATGCTGCTTTCCCATTATTCTCCTCTTTCCGTGGCTGAGCAATTTGGAACATTAGAAACCTTCTTCCCTGGCCGGATCGACCTTGGATTGGGGCGGGCACCTGGCACCGACCAATATACAGCAAATGTATTGCGGCAGCGGGTTGCTGGTGAACCTGAATTTGATGCCCGGCTTGAGGAGCTTATCGCATATCTTTATGGTACAGGAACAACCACTAAAAATGGTTCATTTAGCTTTCACGCCATTCCCGGCGAAAAAACAAATGTGCCAATTTGGCTGTTAGGTTCAGCGTTTTATAGTGCACAATTGGCTGGAATACTTGGGTTACCATTCTCTTTCGCTGGACATTTTGCTCCAGGTAACATGATGGAGGCCATACAACTGTACCGGGATTCTTTTCGTCCGTCTCAATTTTTGGTGGAGCCTTATGTACTGTTAGCCGTTCAAGTGGTGGCTGCTGATGAGAAACAGGAGGCACAAAGGCTTGCCACTTCGATGTATCAAAAATTTCTTTTGTTAACCCGCGGACAGTCTTCGCCCATTTTGCCTCCTGTTGATAATATGGACGAGCTTTGGAACGATAATGAACGCAGAGCGGTTGAAGAACAGCTTTTCACTTCCATCATCGGGGACCCCGCAGGTGTGAAGCAGCAGCTCCATGAGTTAATAGAAAAGACTGACGCTGATGAAATTATGGCTCATACAGAGATTTTTGATCATAAGGCACGGCTGCGCTCTTATGAAATTTTGGCGCAGGCTGCAGTAAATTAAACAGTGTCTAGTCTAATAAAGGAGGTATTTTCTGCAGATATTAAATCAGTTAAATTATAGGTTTGAAACGAATTTTTTAAAGAAAGAAGATGAGCATATGCCTGAAAATGATACAAAACAAATTACGGATATTCCATTCTCGGTCCTGGATCTCTCTCCAATTGCAGACGGAAGTACGCCGGCTGATTCTTTCCGCAATACTTTGGAGCTGGCCCGGCTCGCTGAAAAGCTGGGGTATAACCGCTATTGGCTCGCTGAGCATCATAATATGCCATTTATCGCCAGCTCTGCAACATCGGTAGTCATTTCCCATGTTGCAGCTGGAACATCAAAAATCCGGGTAGGTTCAGGTGGCATTATGCTGCCGAATCATGCACCTCTTGTTATTGCTGAGCAATTTGGTACTCTGGAATCATTATATCCAGGACGTATTGATCTTGGCTTGGGCCGTGCACCAGGCACTGATCAGCTTACCGCACGTGCATTAAGACGTGACTTGAGAAGTTCTGGAGAAGATTTCCCTGAGCAGCTGGCTGAGCTCCGGAATTACTTTGACTCTTCCCTGGCACAAGGATTTAGTCATGTTAAAGCAATTCCGGGTGAGGGATTAAACATACCTATTTGGCTGTTAGGTTCAAGCGGATACAGTGCCAAGATGGCAGGAGAGCTTGGACTGCCGTTTGCATTTGCGAGCCATTTCTCGCCTCAAAGCACACTGCCGGCTATCGAGCTGTACCGCCGTTCGTTTAAGCCTTCTAAAGTACTGGACAAGCCGCATGCAATGGTAGGGCTAAACATCATTGCGGCCGACACAGATCAAGAAGCTGAGCGGCTCGCTACAACATTGCAGCAGCAGTTCTTGAATTTGATGCGCGGGAAGGAAGTCCCATTGCAACCGCCAGTGGATAATATTAATGATATAGCGAGAGACTATGAAATAGCTGCTCTTGAGAATCAATTAGGAACTTCGATTGTCGGCAGTCCTCAAACCGTAAAAGAAAAGCTGGAAAAGTTTCTGGATGAAAGTCAAGCCGATGAAATCATGGCAATCGCCCAGGTTTACGATCATAAGGCCCGCCTTCATTCCTATGAAATATTGGCAGAAATTACTCAGCTAAAACAAAACTTGATGTAAACAAAAGGAGAAAAAAAGATGAATCCAAAATATGAAGCTGCTTTTAAACCTTTTACCTTCCGTTCTGGAGTTGAAATAAAGAACCGTATTACCATGGCACCCATGACCAATACGGCGGCACATGAAAATGGTGAAGTATCAGACGAAGAAGTTGCGTATTATCAAGAACGTGCCGGTGGTGTGGGAGCGGTAATCACCGCATGCACATACGTCACCAGAAATGGTAAAGGATTCCCGGGTGAATTTGGTGCAGATTCCGATTCCCTAATCCCTAGTTTAAGACGTGTGGCGACAGCTATACAGGAAAAAGGTTCAAAGGCGATTTTACAAATTTTTCACGGTGGCAGAATGTGCCCGCCTGAAGAATTGCTCGATCGTCAACCCATTGCTCCGAGTGCGGTAGCAGCGGACCGGGACGATGCCGTGGTACCTCGGGAAATGACAGCAGACGAAATCGATGAAATTATTAAAGCATTTGGTGAAGCAACCAGAAGAGCAATCGAAGCTGGGTATGATGGAGTTGAGATCCATGGTGCCAATACGTATTTGCTTCAGCAATTCTTTTCTCCACACTCAAATCGCAGAACTGACAAGTGGGGTGGAACACTGGAAAAACGTATGTCCTTCCCGCTTGCTGTAGTTGACGCTGTTAAAAAAGCAGTTTCAGACCATGCAACAAAACCTTTTATCATCGGCTATCGGTTATCGCCTGAAGAAAGAGAGAATCCTGGCATCACCATGGAAGAAACGCTGCAATTAGTGGACAAGTTAGCGGACCAGGACCTGGATTATCTCCATATTTCTGTCGGCGGCTTTTGGAACGGATCAATCCGTGATGATAACGATCAGACATCCCGTGTTGTTATGATCCATGAGCGTGTCGGCGATCGTCTTCCTGTGATGGGTGTTGGGATGCTGCGGACACCCGATGAAGTGATGAAAGCATTTGAAACAGGTGTACCTTTAATCGCTTTAGGGAGAGAATTGATAATGGAACCTCAGTGGGTACAAAAAGTACAAGCTGGTGAAGAAGACAAAATCCGTACAACATTATCTAAAAAAGATCAAAAAGAACTGGTCATTTCCGATAAAATGTGGGAGTACTATACTAGCTTCCCTGGCTGGCTTCCTATTGTATAAGGAGTTCACTTATCTCATTCCATCTCTGCTTCCATGAATTGTTCAACAAAAAATGGGAATCGTGATGATTCTTGTCCTTGCTCAGCAAGGATAAGAATATACCTACACAAAATAAGAAGGAACATTTTAAAGGGAAACCATCTTAGTGGTTTCCCTTCTTTAATAGAAAGGATTGGATCTATTAGCCTGCTCAAGCCGTATTCCGATGTAGTAATATTTAGACGCATCATTACTCAAATTTTAAGTGGTGCCTCACAATGGCTATACTAGTAAGGAAAGGATATGTTTTATGATGGGAACCATGAAGGCGGTAAGCAATTCATGTACTTGCTTCAAGTGGACATAGACACCACGCTCCGCTTTACCTAAATTCAAGTGATGCATTAAATATCCTTATGCAAAAGTTCCACAAATTCTTTCAATTTCAAATGAATTGTTTGTTTCAAGATAAAAAATATGCCGCCCCTCTGCCTATATGTAAATATAAATCTAGAATTAGTCTTCATTTCTCTCTTCAATTTTACGATAAATAGTATGGGGTTATACGAATAACCCTATTGCTTTACTACTTCCAAGGGGGAACAGAACGTGAGACAGACTCGCAAAAAAAAGATGGATTTAAGGTTCAAACTGTATTTGATCATTCTGGTTCCGCTACTGGCCATGGGCGGGCTAATCATGTGGACCACCATCGACTCCAGTAAAAATGCTTCATTAATGACCATGCAGCATAACAATCAGCAGCTGGCAGAGAATACTGCTTCACAACTAGGCCAGGAATCGGAATTAATCAAGACATTATCCTCTACTGCTTCGGAGGAGAGCAACGAATACAAACATCTTAGAGACGAACTCGTTAAAGTTAGGCATCAATCGGGTGCCTTATATGTTTATATGTATAACAAAACTTCGGACGGGTGGATCTACACCGTGGATGGAGCAGATTGGGACGATCAGGAATATAGCCCTTACGGGACTGCAATGGAATTCAATCCCCAGATTCAGGAACGCTTGTTAAACGGTGAAGTCGTCACGACAGGCATTGTAGACGATCCCACCTGGGGACAGCTATTGTCCTCCTTTACACCAATCAAGGATTCGCAAGGTACTGTTATTGGTTATCTGGGCATCGATATTTCTGCTGTAGCAGTGAATCAAGTCTCTGCGACATCCCTGAATAATGCATATCGGACCATTATCCCGATTTTTGTGGTTGTACTGATTCTATCTTTGGTCATGATGCTATTCGTAGTAAGAGGCATTCTCAGACAAGTACGCGATATTAAGTCAAGCCTCGAACAGGTTGCTGATGGGAATCTCAAAGTCGTATCCACACATATGACAAATGATCAGCTCGGTGATATCAGCGATTTGATTAATGTCATGGTTACCCAATTGACGAACATTCTAATGGGAATACAGCAAGGATCCAATACGTTGCAGCAGTCCTCGAAAAATATTGCAGAAACGGCTCAGACGAATCAGCGTCAGTCCGAAGAACTCTCCAGAGCGATCGAAGAAATTGCCATAGGCTCTACGAAACAGGCCGAAGAGACAGAACAATCCGTCCAGCACTCAGAGAGTCTCGGCAAAATAATGGATGAAGTAGGTTCATATGTGCAACAGTTCACCCATACTTCAGAGCAGTTATCTGCCGTGCAAGTACAAGTTACACATGAACATGAGGTTCTGCTTGAAAAGAGCCAAGAGAATGCGAAGCGTGTTGAGCATCAGCAGGAAATTTCCAGGTCCCTGACGACTCAATCGGAACTCGCTTCCTCTATTAGCGGTCAAATTCACAATATTTTAAAACAAACTCAAATTCTATCGCTGAATGCTTCAATTGAGGCAGCCCGAGCTGGTGAAGCGGGTAAAGGCTTCGCGGTCGTTGCTGGTGAAATGGGACAGCTGGCTCAGCAATCCGAACGTTCGATCCAGGAGATTGATGAGATCCTGAGTTCATTTGTTCAAGAGATACATCGTATGGGCAGTCATTTTGATTCGAATATGGTGGCTGTCAAGGAACAGGAAGAACAGATCGCTGATTGCCTCCAGGCATTCAGACAGGTTAGCCGCTTATCGACCGAAGTGCATGAGCTGGCTCAGCGTTTAGAAAACCGGACGATGGATATGCACTCTATCCGTCAGGAAGTGGAACAGCACTTGAGCTCTATTGCTTCTGCAACCGAGGAAACCTCAGCCATGGCCGAAGAAGTAGCGGCAAGTGCTGTGGAGCAGCAACGCTCGGCGAGCGAACTGTCGAACATTTCCGGGCAGCTCGCCAGTCTTTCAAGGAACCTCAAATCATACTCCGATCAATTTCAGATCGAAGTCCGTAAATCAGATTCTTAATAATGACTCCCCCATACAGACGGAATCGATATACCAGGATACCAAAAGAAACATTCCTGCAAAGTCGAGGACAAAGTGGTTTTTTTTACCTCAACTCAACTCTCCATTGTTGTGTTGTACCATTTTATGCGATACGCATCAGCGTGCTATCTGTAAAGACAAGTTTTTGGGCCATCCTTTTGCCGGATGGCCCTTTCTTTAATTTCGCTTTGTTCGACTAACGTTTCCCGTTAGCTTAACGGAAAAACAGCCAACGATTAGACGCGGGGTTCAATCCCCTCTATACCCGATTCTTCCGGGCATGTTGTTCTGCTTTCAGGCTTGTAAGCCAATTCCTTATGCCTGATAACACTTAGCTCCTCGCATAAGTAAGGTATGCCTAAAAATCTAGTAGTTAAACGCCCCTAATTCATACGGATAAGGTGAGTCAGCCACGCGCGTTATGAGCTAGGAATCGAAAAACTTTTGGCTTAGATGGAAATGGAGCTATTTATGTGTGATAGCATATCAAAATCGGTAGCCTGTTCCGTAATTTATAATAACGAGGTTACGAACTTCACCTCTGGATAGCAGCTATCCGGTCCTTTCATTGAAATTCCGTCCTGATTCTTCAGATACATATCGAAGAAATCCAGCATATAGGCATTGATAACGGCGTTCGCTCTTTCGGGCGCAATCTTTCCTGTAATGCCCAGTATTTTGAAAATCGGAGAAATGAACTGTACGTCGGCAAAATTCAAATGCTCCGTATTTTCGATATAGAGGATTTGTCCCCCTTCGTCGACCGTTTCGCGCATCCGTTCAAGCTCCAGCTTTTTGTCTTCCGTTACTTGATCCTCCCACTCTCTTGTTGAGCCCATATGGTTAAGCTCTGCATCCGTGTAAACCCGAGCAACCCATAGTTCGCGGCCATATAACGTAAAATCCGGGTATCGGGAATAAAGGGAGTATACTTGCCAGTGCCAGCTTGAACCGGATACTATACCTGAACCATCAACTCTCTCTTCCCATCTCTGGCTTCGTCGAACATCTCTTCCCTATCTGTATCCACGAGATGAAAAGTTTGTGTTCCTACCTTCAATTCGCCTGTCGGTTCAGGCAGATTAAATACAGGAAAAGCATACATGAGACCCGCTGTTACCACCAGCATTATCGCTATAGCGGTATAAGTTGAACCCAACATGAATCGTGGGATTCTTGTGTTGCCGTTTTTTTAAAATAGCTATAGCTTGAAATGGCTGCAAAAATGATCGTTATGCAATATGGGGAAAATAGCAACAGTTCAAACAGCCTCATGTCGATTCTCCTTTTAAAGAATTTCTATTTTCGTTTGTTCCAATATTATCCTTGCCAGACTACCCTAAGCTATCGATTCAACTTACATCAACCTTACAATTTTGTAATTCTACCTTGCGGTATGGAGGACACGTAAAAAGGTGGAATTGATGCATACCAGCCTATGCATATTTAGATCACCCTCTAAACGGTAATGACACAGTTCTTGTCCTCAGCTTTGAACAAAAACTTGGTTCCTTAAAACAAAAAAAGCCGCTATTATAGCGACTTTTAATGGGATAATGTTCTTGTCTCTCGACAACTATATAATTAACTTCTCTCCAAACTCGATGCCCTTTATTTAACCAAACTTAGCCCTTTTTCTTTCTTGCTCTCATGACAAAGATGGAAATTGCCACAACTACTATTGCAACTACGATATACAAATCAATATCATGCTCAAACATAAACCACATCTTGTGTTCTAAGTTTACTTGTTGTTTGGGTTGAGATCCTTCTCCGAATAGTTCAGTTGCTTGGTTAAGGTTATTCATTTCGATTGTCGAACTGCACGGACTACTGCTTAATTCGCCATCCCCTTTGCTAATGTATATCAAGTATTTGTTGCCTTTCTTGAAATTAAACCCCCAAGTGTAGTCAGTTGCGACAATGATTTGAGAGTCCACCTCAGTATTCCAACTTCTCTCAACTTCCACTAAAATATATCTGATTTTCTCTTTTGTCCCTGTCAATCCCTCTTGCTTCAAGTCGACCTTTATTTGCTTTACTTCACCGTAAACAGCTCCACTATATCTCTCTAACGATTCTTGAGGGCTACCCGGCTCGGCACAGGACAAAGCTTTAGCATCTTGTCCATTTAATATAAAAAATACGGTAGTGAAAAAAAATATTAACGTGGATAAACGAATTTTCAATTTTTCCACCCACTTCTCATCATGTTATTTCATACATCTTTATTAACATTTTTAACAGATGAAAAGTTGCACTAATTTACCCGTTAGCTTAATGAATTAGCGTGCAAAAATTGATTATATATGTAACCTCTTTCACGGTTACCTGCGCCAATTTCATTTCTATGGCTTTCCTCTTTATTTCAACAAGATATCAAAAGGCTGACATCCTCTTGTTGCTTCAATGCAAAAACACCTCCAAAAGGGTCAACTCTTTGAAAGTGTTTTAAATTTTTTTATTTATTCTTCTGTGCAATAATGATATAAACGGGTTGGTTAGCCACTTGCGTTGGTGAATGAAACGTATCCATAACTGAAAAACCAGCCTGAACGATTTTCTCCTCCATTTCCTTCGATGAAACCCTTGGTCCCTTAGACAGCTCTGACTTCTCTAATTCAATACATAAAAAGAGCCCTTTGTCTTTTAAAACTCTGTGGATTTCACTCAAGGCCATCGAAAGTGGTTGAACCTCGTGTAACGATATTGAAGCAACAGCTTTTTCGAATCTTTCGTCCTCTAATGGCATCTCTTTAATGTTTGCGGCAGTGGTTTCAATATTGGTTAACCCTTTTTCCTTAGCTTTTGCTTCTAGATACTGTAAAATATCATGATCGTAATCAAATGCAACTACCTTTTTCACATATTTAGCAAAAGAAAAGCTGATATAACCCGTACCAGCTCCAATATCTAATAGTTCGTCCTCTTTATTAAGCTGTATAAACTCTAATAACTCCTCTGCTGGGAACCTATCAATATTCTCCAAGTTCTTAATTTTACTTTCTAGTTTTGAATTCATTTTTTATGCCCCTCTTTTACAGATAATATATATCTATAATGACTATAATATAAGTAATAAGCTTTGTAAATAACAATGTTTATTTTAGCCCAACCTCAACGCCCGGGATAATCTAATCGGTAATCAGACAAGTTCTATCCTCATATATTCATTATGAGCGGGGTGTTTCCTTGAATCAATCATAGCAGTTCTTCTATTTCTGATCTTTGACCATGAACTGTAACCTGATTTAATGCCATCTCTAAGTCACAAAACTCTGCCTCTGTTAAAGAAACATTGCAGGCTTCGAGATTTTCCAAAATACGCTCCTTGTTTTTCGAACCGGGAATCGGTACGACGTGAGGATATTTGTGAAGCATCCATGCCAGCGAAATTTGGGCATTCGTTGCTCCCTTTCTAGAAGCTACATCACTGATTATTTCAAGCAGCGGTTTATTTGCAATGATATTCTCCTTCTTCATCTGCGGTACCCACTTGCGGACATCATCTCCCTCGAATTTTGTATCTACGTTAACCTTGCCAGATAGGTATCCACTAGCAATCGGGGAAAATGCTACAAATCCGATCTTATTCTCTTCACAAAGTGGAATGATATCTTTTTCAAAGTTTCGCTCCATCATTGAATAAATACTCTGTACAGCAGTAAGCGGTGTAACCGCATGTGCTCGCATCATTGTTTTAGCAGACAGCTGAGAAACACCCCATCCCCGAATCAATCCTTCTTTAATCAGTCTGCCCATGCATTCAGCTACATCTTCAACAGGAATATCCGGATTCACTCTGTGAAGATAATACAGGTCGATATAATCCGTTCTGAGTTTGTCCATTGATGCTATTAAATGACGTTTTACAGTATGATATAGCGACCCATCTTTTTCAGGTTCTTTAGTGTCAATATGCAGCTTAGTTGCAAGAACCACATCCTTACGAAATGGCTCCAAAGCCTTTCCCACCAATCTCTCATTGTGTCCCATATCAAACATCTGACGTCCATAACCCTCCGCAGTATCAAAGAAAGTACAGCCAACATTATATGCTTGATGAATGGCCGAAATACTGTATGATTCTTCCGGCACAGCACCGTAACCGTGGCTAAATCCCATACATCCCATACCCATTTCTGAAACCTTAAGATCTCCAATTTCTCTCATCTTCATAATAAACTTCCCCCAATTGTTTTTAGCTATACAACGACCTCCGTTATTTGCCTGTTCTCCTCTTCTCAGCTTCTGGATAGCGATGGCCTACAATTTGAATCTTGTCAATCTCTTTATTGATTACCATCATCTCCTGTTCGGTGAAGACGACATTTCTTGCTGCGACATTTTCTGAGATTCTATTAACATTTGTTGTCCCTGGAATAGGAACAATATACGGTTTCTGAGCAAGAATCCATGCTAGTGCAACTTGTGCTGTGGTTACGTTTTTCACCTCAGCCAGTTTACTCAAATAATCAACAATCACCTGATTCGCTTCCATCGCTTCCTTAGTAAACCGCGGAAGCTCGCCCCTGTTATCGTTCTCGGTGAAAGAAGCATTCTTGTCTAACTTCCCGGTAAGAAATCCACGCCCAAGGGGACTATAGGCTACCAAGCCGATCCCCAATTCTTCGAGTACGGGGAAAATATCGCTTTCAATTTCTCGCCACCAAATCGAGTATTCACTCTCCACTGCAGTCAATGGTTCAACGCAATGTGCGCGACGAATCGTTTCAGCGCTTGCCTCTGACAACCCCCAATGAAGGATCTTTCCTTCTTTTTTCAACTGCTGCATGGTCAAAGCCACTTCCTCAATAGGAACCTTGGGATCTACGCGATGGATGTAGTATAAATCGATATAATCCGTTTGTAATCTTTTTAATGACCCTTCAACCGAAAGGTGAATTGATTCTGGCCGGCTGTCAAGCTCATTCGTTAAGCCAGTGATCTTAAAGCCGCCTTTTGTTGCAATCTGCACCTTACTTCGCTGCCCTGCGAGCGCCTCACCAACAAGCTCCTCATTTGTGTAAGGCCCATAAACTTCAGCTGTATCGAACATTGTGATGCCCGCATCAATAGCTGAGTGTACAACGGAAATCATTTCGCGACGGTCTTTTGCCGGCCCCCGATGGTAGTTTAGTCCCATACATCCAAATCCAACTTCAGAAGTCTCCAAACCGTTGTTTCCCAGAATTCTTTTCTTCATAATCGTTTCCTTTCCTAAGCGTTTTTTTAAACCGTAAATTTGTGTATTTTATATACTCTCATGGTAATTTCCAGAGTGAATAATTTCTAATGCTTATGGTGAATGTTTTATCATGCCTAATATGTATCGTATAATACTAAGTAAACAATTCATCAGATGAAATACGGAAGGATGATATGAATTGGATATTCGTGTGTTTAAGTATTTTTTAACGGTGGCTAACGTTGGTAATATAACAAAAGCAGCAGAAATCCTTCATATTACACAGCCCACTCTAAGCAGGCAGCTTATGGATCTTGAAGAAGAATTGGGTACTCGTTTATTTGTACGTGGCAAGAGACAGATCACACTAACAAATAGCGGACTTTTGTTTCAGCAAAGAGTAAAAGAAATTGTTTCCCTCTTGGACAAGACAGAAAGGGATCTGGTGGAACAAAAAGATATGATTGGTGGAATTGTTTCTGTTGGTTGTGTAGAGTCCACTGTATCCCGAGCTTTGCCAGAGCTGTTAGAGGAATTTTCTAATCAACACCCCAGGGTACAATATGAATTATATAGTGCAGACGGAGATGACATTCGGGAGAAACTTGACCGGGGAAATATAGATATCGGAATATTACTGGAACCGATTGAAACAGCAAAATATGACTATATTCGATTACCTCATCAGGAAAAGTGGGGAGTTCTGATGAGACGTGATGATCCTCTCGCCCAGAAAAAATATGTTCGTATCCAAGACATCCTTTCCTTGCCCTTGATTATACCCCGACGTACAATTGTACAAAACGAAATTACAAGCTGGCTTGGTGTTGAGAATGATAGCCTTTGTATCTATGCATCCCATAATTTATTGACGAATGCGATGCTGTTGGTGGAAAGGAAACTTGGATATGCCATCTGTGTGAGTGGAGCATATACGATCCGGGAAAGTAATAGCACTTGTTTTGTTCCTTTTGAACCTGAACGAATAACGACTCATGTCATCGCCTGGAAAAAAAATAAGATTTTCAGTTCAGCTACTGCACACTTTATCCAATTTATAAAGGAAACCTATCCTTCGTAATATTCATTATCGATACTAAATGTGGCTATACTCCACGCTATTCTTGTCCCATAGCCTGCTAGGGTGAAAATGAATTAGCGGGCGTTTTTGCCTTTTTGGCGATCGCTACAAGTGCTTTCCTCGGTACGCAACACGAACTTTTAACGATAAAACAAAAAGAGAACCATCCTCAGTCGATTCTCTACATGACACCTGTTATTCTTTTTCAAACCACGTTTTGGCCTCTTGAGTGCTCAGCCTCCAGATTACGAACACAGGAAGAATGACCCCTATGATAAATCCGACATTAAGCCAGACTGCAAATTCAATCAAGCGTAATACAATCATGATGACTGATATTACAATAGCAGTTGTTCGTCCTGTCGCTGAAGGGTTTTGCATTCGAAAACCAACATATGCCGCAGCTACCCCCGTAGCAATCATCGTAATACTTATCCATTTCTTTAGAGGATCGGGGCTGCCAAATGAATATAATCCATTGATTACATTGAAAACGGCGGCAAGATATATAAGTATTTGGACCAAACGAACAGCAGCAGGTTGATGTGAGTCCGTTGCCTTCGTATTATTCATGAGTAATAGACCCTTTCTGATCATGTAATGACATCTTGCATAACCAAATATATAATCTGTTAACAGTAGTTCGTGCTTACGGTTTCTCGTCCAAGCTCTCTGCTCTGTTTCCCACTATTTTTACCATTTTCTTCCGATTAAATACTAGGACCGTAGCGGAGCAAGTGAGAATTACTTGTGCCAATCTCAACATCTTGCGGCCCCATAAAGCCAATACGGTCGTTCCCGTCCATGATCTACGCTTAATCTCGCTGTACTGGTCGTTGATAATGGCTCCCGGGTCCTCGTATCCAAAAAAGTCTTATAACTACGGATATGTATCGTTTAATACCTTTGAATCTCTGTCCAAAATAAAAGTAGCTAACCATAGATTAGCTATATTCATGGAAAATGAAAAAACACATCCTAAATTGGGACATTGAGCATGCTCCTGGATAAACCTTTTCATGAGTTGAGGTTTATCCATAGGAGAAAGCTTATTCACCAAAAAGAATGTGTTTTTCCTGTTTTAATATAAGGTTTGAATAATTTCTAAATTATGAAGCCTTTGCTGCAACAGCTTTTTGAATCAAAGCTTTTGCATCGTTATTAGAAAGACCTTGTTTAGGTTGAAGCAGGTTTTTCTCAGCTGCACTAAAAATACCTTTGTCAATCAGTTTTGCCATGGATTTAACCGCATAGGTAGAAACGGTTTTCCCATCTTCATAACCTGCAATGATCGCAGCCGCATTTTTATCAGAAGCTTGATCTTTTAACAATTTAGCAAGAATGGTAGCAGCTTCTTCACGAGTGATCTCACGATCAGGATTGAAGTTACCACCGTAGCCTTGAATGAAACCAGCATGAGTAGCTTCAGCGATTGCATCTGCATATGCAGCGTTAGCAGCAACATCCTTGAATGCAGGTGCTGTAGCTACTTCGTTAAGTTTCAACAGGTCTACTAGAGCACTTACAAATTCAGCACGGGAAATGAATTCTGTTGTTGCAGGTGTTTCTGTTTGCTCTGTAGGTGCAGCTAGATTCGTGATACGTCCTTCTGTTTTTGCTTGAATAGCGCCGCCTTTATACGTATCTACAATGTACTGGTAGAATACATCCAGATCGATAGGACCTGCTAAAGATGATTTGGCATCCACTAGCACCTTATAGTTATCTCCACCTGCGGCCATAAAGTTGTTAACTACAGCCGTATATGTTTTTGCAGGATCAATAGGTGTGCCATCTTCAAGACTAAGACTAGTAACACGTTCTGCAACTGGCTTATTGAAGTCTGCAGTATATTTCAGGCCAGAGATCTGTAGAGTTTTAGTGTTTGGTGTACCGTCAGCATTGGTTCCCCATTGTTGCTGCAACAAAGTTTTAATTTGTTCACCAGTCAACTCCAGTTTCACCAGAGTATTGCCAAAAGGTTGGATTTTAGCAAGATCAGCAAAGGTCACATCGCCTTTTGGCAGATCCGCACGAATACCACCTGGATTCATAAATGCAAAGTCAGCAGCACTTGCCTTATCACCAAAGTCTGCTTCACGCATTGAATCTGCAATGAGGTTGCCAAGAGCAGCTTCGTTATTATAAGCATCTGTACGTGTTACAGAACCATCCGTTGTACCTACTGGTTTAGTCAGCTCAGGATGCTTGTCCAATGATTTTTTAATAATAGCTAAAGATTCAGGGTCTTCTTTAACACCCTCTTGGAAAGTTGTTGTAATGGTAGCTGATTTCTCAGTTACATCCCCGGTAGCAGGGTCAATCATCAGCTTGATATCTTCAAATGCTGTACCATAGGAATAAGCCTGAACGATCAATTTTCCGTTCACTTCACCATTAGCTAAAGCGTGATTGTCACCTGCAACGATAACATCAACAGGGGAATTTGCTGGTAAAGCTTTTGCCAGGTCAGCCGCTTCGCCAGTTGTTACGCCTTCTTTGGTTGTTGCTGGATCATGCGCCAAGACAACGATCGTTTCTACACCTTGATCTTGCAATTCTTTTGCATATTTATTAACTGCTTCAACTTCTTCTTCTGCGCTTAGGAAACGCACGCCTGCTGTACCCGATGGGGATACTTTAGCAGGTGTAGCCTTCGTCACTAATCCGATAAATCCAATTTTGACTCCGCCCAATTCTTTAATTACGTATGGCTTAATCAATGTTTTGCCGGTGGAGGTTTCAATGACGTTTGCATTGACATAATCAAATTTTGCACCAGCATGAGTAACCTTGCCTTCTTTTGGATCAAGACCACCAAAGATTTGTGCTTTTAATGCAGCGATACCTTGGTCGAATTCATGATTGCCCAGTGAAGCTACATCAAAGCCCATCATATTCATCCATTCCATCGTAGGCTCGTCACGATCCAGAGATGAAACTGGAGCAGATGCACCGACAGAGTCTCCATTATGGAAGAGTAGGGAATGTTCATATTTTGCTTGAGCTTCTTTTAGATAAGTTGCAAGAATTGGAGCAGATCCCGCCTTTTTATCACTAATCACCGAAGTCGTATCTAACTGACCATGCAGGTCGTTGATTCCGATTAAGTGTACTTCTACATCTGTACTTGCAGCAGAGACAGGACCTACTGCGCCTAACAGTTGGGAAAGTAATAGTGCAGCAGTGGCTACACGGATCGTGCTTTTACCTACTTGTTTCTTCCATGACATGAGTTATAAAACCCCTCTCGAATTTTCGTTCCTGAGATATTTTAACATAAGTAAATACATTAAAATCATAGTTTATATCAAATCTATGTAAAAAAAGTTGAAAAAATTTTTATAGAGAAGAAACATATCAATATCTGGCTCTACCCAAACTTAGTACTAGAGTCCTTCCGGAATAAAGTAAAGCCTTTCATCGAACACCAACAGATCTTTTGCATTTCTCCTCCCCATGCGTTATTATCTTTTTATCGACATATTTGCAGGTCTAAACAAGGAGGTCCTCACACCATGTGCCCGCGTACCAAAGAACAAAATGAACTCATACGTATACAACGCAGAGAACAGATCCTGGATGTCGCCGCTCGCTCCTACTTTCGTACGGGCGGCAGCTTTGATATTCGGGATGTTGCGCGCGAGGCAGGGCTTGGTTACGGCACAGTGTACCATTATTATCCTAACCGGCATTTATTAATAGAAGATGTGTTGGGAAGCGGCTTCGAGCGATGCGAACAAGTTATTGTGAAATGGGCAAAGATCGGTGACAGGCAGTTATTAACGTATTGTAAATCGCTGCTGCAGCTGTGGCAGTTAGACGCCCGCGCATATCTCGTCTACAAAATGGCATCGGAACATTTTACAGGCTTGCCTGAGAAGGATCGACACCACGCCAAGAAACGATTTACGGAACGGCTGTACGTTCCACTCCAATCGATTGCCCAGTGCGAAGACGACAGCATCGACCATATGCTTGCTGTGCTAATCGGCTGTTATGGGATGTACTACTATGCGGGCAATTCTGACCTGGACGTCGATCGAATCGCCCGACTCGCTATGCAAGCTATTACGAAGGAGACCTGATACGAACATGATCATCTTAAAAAGCAAGCATGAAATTGAATCCATCCGCAAGGCATGCCAAGTGGTGGCTGAATGCCATCGTACCATTGCCCCACTCATCAAACCGGGTATCACAACGAACGAAATTGAGCGCATATTTGAGGATATTATTTTGAAGCACGGCGCTAAGCCATACGAAAAGGGCTACAGAGGCTATCCTTATGCGACCTGCGCATCCGTTAACGACGTGATCGCGCATGGCTTTCCTAACAATAAGCCACTTGTGGAAGGTGATATCGTGACGATCGACACGGTCGCGGAGCTCGACGGCTGGCTCGGCGATTCAGCCTGGAGCTATGCGGTCGGACAGATCTCGCCCACGGCTGAGAAGTTGATGCGCGTCACGAAGGAATGTCTTGATCTGGGTATCGAGCAGGCGCGGCCTGGCAATCGTCTCGGCGACGTGACAAGCACGATTCAGCGGCATGCAGAATCACACGGCTTTGGCGTTGTGCGTGACCTTCTCGCCCATGGCATCGGCCGTGACCTGCACGAGGAGCCGACGTATATGCATGTCGGCAAGCCCGGAAAGGGCGTACGTCTCAAGGAAGGTATGGTGTTCACAATTGAGCCGATGATCACCGAAGGCACCTACTTCATGACAATCGATGCGGACGGCTGGACCGCACGGACGATGGACAACAAGCTCGCAGCCCAATACGAGCATACGATCGCCATCACGGCTGACGGTCCACAAATTCTGACCGCGCAATAAGAATAGTTTCTTATAACAATAAAAATGAATTAGAAGCCGACCACCCAAATGGTCGACTTCTTTTTTTTTCGTATTCTTCGGAATTAGCTTCCGCTTGGCACAAACGTAGTCAAAAAAGATTTATTGAAAGTAAAAAAAGTGCACGTTCCTCTTTTTCCAACTCTCCTCATTCAATCAAAAAGTCAAAAAACGTACTGGTTCTGGTCAAAAACTTTTATATCACGTGTCCCCTTTCTCGTTTACACTATTTTCAAGCTATTGATATTAAACTATCGCGAAAAAGGGGGAAGCAATATGAACAAGAAAACCAAAACTTTAGTGTTGTCATTATTCATGTCGACCTTATTACTCGCAGCCTGTACAAATGGAAGCAGCACCGAGCAAAGTTCAACCAATACAGACCCGGATGCCAATGAGGGCGGAACAACTACCATTCACACGGTGACATCTGAATACACTTCTGCGAAATATCCGAAGGGCGACGATATCACAAATAATGTGTGGATTAAGCGATACAAAGAGAAGTTTAATATCGATGTCAAAACAGACTGGGTTAGCGATGAGTACGATACCAAATTGAATTTGGCTATAGCATCGAACGATCTTCCGGATGTATTCAGGGTGAATCCATCCCAATTAAGGCAGTTGGTCGAAGCGGATATGGTGATGGATCTGACCGATGTCTTTGAGCAAAACGCTTCAGATCGTCTCAAGGGTTACATGGAAGCGGATGCGGACAGTTATGAGTCAGGAAAGAAAGACGGTAAGCTGTACGGAATACCACAGATGCACTGGGGATTAATTGAACAACCAGACTTCATCTGGATTCGGAACGATTGGAAAGAAGAACTTGCGCTCCAGGATCCCAAATCTGTGGAAGACATCAAGAATATCGCACTGAAATTCATGGAAAAGCATGGCGGCTATGGTATTGCGGTTGACCAGTCGTTGGATTATCTCAATCTGCTCGCTATTGCGTGGAATGCGCATCCAGATCTGTGGATGGAGGATACCAGTGGAAAACTGGTGTACGGCTCAGTGCAGTCTGAGATGAAGAATGCGCTGGCTGAATGGTCAGAATGGTACAAGCGAGGCATCATTGATCCGGAATTCGCAATCAAAGACTTTAATGCAATGAATGCCGATATCGTAGCCGGCAAGGTTGGGATACAGCCTTATTACCAGTGGTGGGGTTATAATCCGGGAGTCGATACGGTATCCAATCTGGGTAAGGATGCCATCTTCTACCCTTATATCATCCCTACCATCGATGGAAAGGAAGCTAAACAGTCCATCTTTTTTGCCAACAACAATTATATCGTCATGAAAAAAGGATTCAAAAGCCCGCAAGAAGTGATAAAAATTTTGAACGACTATGCTTATATCGTTGATGAAGGCAATGGCAAGGAATCCACAGAAACGCTATCCGCTCTGCTGGACAATGATATTGCCCATGTGGTCGGAGCGTTCCGTGTACTTAATCCGAATTCCGACTACGAGCAATTTGAGGCTGTGTCAGCCGCTCTTCAATCCAAGGATACCAGTGGACTTACGACTTCGGGAATGTGGCAAAAATACAACAACAGTGTTGAATTCATGGAGAATGCAACACCAGGAGCAGTCGGTGATTATTTGCAGCAAGGAGCTCCAAAGAATGCCTATAGTCTTGCTAAAAAAGTGCTCGACAGTGAGAACTACACGAAGACAGCCCTATGGGGTGTTACACCGGAGGTACTGTCGAGCTATGGCACAACCTTGGATGACATCCTGACGGAAGGCTTCACCAAGATCATTATGGGTAGCGAAAGTATCGATTATTTCGATGTTGTCGTCCAGAACTGGCGAGCAGCAGGGGGTGATGAAGCAACCCAGGCAGTCAATGACGCCTACGGAAAATAAGAATGCTGTTGTCAAGAGGGGATGAGTTATTCTCCCCCCCTTTTTTGGCAGCGGTTACACGCCTATTAAACCAAGAACGGAGGAGGAACAGGAATGCTGAAAAAGTGGAAGCAGCAGAGTCCCTACCATTTAATGTTGGTCCCAAGCCTGGTATTGGTCTTCATCTTTAGCTACATCCCTTTTTATGGACTTATTATTGCGTTTCAGAAATACAATCCGGGTCTCGGCTTCAACTCACCATGGGTAGGATGGGACAATTTTTCACACGTATTTAGTCAGCCGAACTTCGTAAGGACGATCTGGAACACCTTATACATGTCCGTCTTCAAGATTATCGGAGGCATTATCGTGCCCGTTATATTCGCATTACTCCTTAACGAAGTACTGAATAGCGGAGTTAAACGTACATTCCAAACCCTGGTATATATTCCGAATTTCCTGTCTTGGGTCATTATGGCTGGGATCATGCTGGACATCCTTAGCTCCGATGGCATCATCAACACATTTCTGGGCGTATTCGGGATTGCACCTATTTCCTTTCTTGGCACACCATCCATATTCCCATGGACCATGATCGTCAGTGATATCTGGAAGGGCTTCGGATTTGGCACGGTTGTTTACCTTGCAGCCCTGACCAGCATTGATCCTGGACTTTATGAGGCCGCGGTGATTGACGGAGCCAAACGCTGGAAGCAGACCATTTACATTACCCTACCTCTGCTCATGCCAACGATTGTCTTAATGACTGTGTTGTCGCTTGGTAACGTGCTCAATGCTGGTTTTGACCAAATCTACAATCTCTACTCCCCTGTCGTCTATCAAACCGGTGATATCATTGATACCTATGTATACCGTCTGGGAATTCAGCAGGCACAGTATTCGATTGGTACGGCTGTCGGATTATTCAAATCCATCATTTCCAGTGTTCTGGTTGCCGTATCGTACGTTCTGGCCTACAGGGTAGCCGGCTATCGCATCTTCTAAGGAGGAACTATCTTTATGATCTATGATAAAAGTATGAGCAGGCGTTTGTTCCATATCCTAAACTACACGATATTGCTTCTAATCTCTCTACTGTGTATCCTGCCGTTTATCAACCTGTTGGCTGTTTCGTTCAGCAGCAGTGCGGCTGTATCTGCTGGTAGTGTAACGTTCTGGCCCGTTGAGTTTACGACCAAGGCCTATGAATTTGCCTTAACTGGAGGGTCATTTTTTTCTTCTCTCTGGGTTGCCATTCAAAGAACCGTTCTCGGAACATTGGTCAATCTTGTTTTAATCGTACTCACGGCTTATCCACTTTCCAAATCGAAACAAAAATTGATGGGCCGCAATATCTATATGGGATTTTTCATAGTCACGATGTTATTTAGTGGAGGATTAATTCCAACCTATCTCGTAGTAGTCAAAATGGGGCTGATTGATTCGATCTGGTCTCTGATCCTGCCTGGAGCTCTCCCCGTATTTAGTATGATTATTCTAATGAATTTCATTAGAGGCTTGCCAGAGGAAATTGAAGAATCAGCCATTATCGATGGTGCCGGGCCAGTACAGGTATTGCTTCGTATTTTACTCCCGCTCCTCAAGCCCGCTCTTGCTACTGTCGGTTTGTTCAGTATCGTCGGCCATTGGAACTCATGGTTCGATGGTATCATCTATATGAACAATCCAGCCAATTATCCATTACAAAGTTACCTGCAGACTCTCCTGCAGAGCTTTGAGCAAATCATGCTGAAATCTGGATCCGATTATACTCAACTACTATCCATGATGAATGCCAGAACTGGTCGCGCCGCTCAAATGTTTTTGGGTGCCATTCCGATTTTGCTCGTGTATCCCTTCCTGCAAAAATATTTCACCAAGGGCTTGGTCCTCGGTAGCGTTAAAGGATAACGGAAAAGGCTTGCAGTCCAAACTGCAAGCCTTTTTTTGGGTGTGTTCACCTCATGTTACCCCAAGCACAAAACTACTTTGTTTCTGATATAACAGGTAGCAGAATGGTAAAGACCGTACCTTCTCCAATCTGACTATCTACATCTATTCCATAGGGCTTGCCAAAATGAAGCTGAATGCGCCGCTGCACATTATGCAGACCGATTCCTGAGGTTCCGGTGCCTGCTTCAAGCTTATCTTCCCTCAAGTTCAGAATCATATGATGATCCATACCGACCCCATTATCGCGGACTTCGATCGTAATATCACTGCCCTTCGGTTGAATCCGAATGGTAATGACTCCGCCTTCCTCGAGTTCGGCCAGACCATGAAAAATCGCGTTCTCTACAAGGGGCTGAAGGATCATTTTGGGCATACGATAATCCATCAGGCTATCCTCAATCTCATATCTCATCTGAATACAATCATAGTACCTGACATTCTGTATCGTTATGTAATTCGCTATATTATCGATCTCCTCACGAATCGTAACGAGGGTTCCATCGGATCTTGTCGCATAGCGAAGCATCGAGATGAGT
Organism: Paenibacillus vandeheii; assembly: GCF_030433635.1. NCBI lineage: Bacteria > Bacillati > Bacillota > Bacilli > Caryophanales > Paenibacillaceae > Paenibacillus > Paenibacillus vandeheii. Next base: position 46,535 of record NZ_JAROCD010000006.1, on the reverse strand, counting down.
GCATCTGTCATTTCCACGATTTTGTCAGCCTGTTGCATGGACGCAATCCATTTCACCGATCCAAGTGTGTTATACAGAAAGTGAGGTTTGATCTGATCATGGAGTGCTCGCATCTCAGCTTTGGCTTTTTCGATTTCTTCCTGCTGCATACGTTCGACCATACGCTTCAATTCATGCGACATCTTGTTAAATCGAATCGATAAGTGGCCTATTTCGTCTCGTGAGCGAATATGTTGGACTTGTTCAAACTGCCCCTTTTCGACCAAAGCGATGTTACGCAGGAACTTCTTAATGGGGGTTGTGATGACATGAGATAGAAATATGGATATTACGGCAGCAAAAAGAATCATAACAATAGCCAGCGTCACCAGATTACGGCCCAATATTTTGCCGTCGGCAGTCAGCTCATCCAAAGGCATGTATAAATAAGTTGTCCATTTTTGCTGACTAAGCGGATTGGTCACCACGACATTCAATGATTCAGGTGGACGAACGTTGTCCCGGAACAGCGTGCCGATTAATCGGTCATTCACGTTATATACAATCTTGTCATTCTCATCGATAATCATGAATCTGGAGCGTAGCCCCTCCTGTAAGTTGCGATTGACAATTTCAATAAATTTAATATCAATACTGACGACGATCACGCCAAGCAGTTTCCCGCTAGACACATCATGAATTTTCCGAGCGTGCGAGACTGCCAGAATTTTATTCTCCAATTGCTCATCTATTCGGGTTGTCAACGTGATGGTTCGATCTTCATCATGCAAGAACTTTTTAAACCATAATTCGTTCGCTACTTTAAAGTTGGGGTCAATAGGTTGGTTAGGACTGACAAACAGATCTTGTCCCCCGTTCAAATTGTAGAGGTAGATGGAGAATACGCGATCTTTCATCATGATATAATTCATCAGAATATTGTATGCAGCAATCTCATGCTGTTCATCACCATCGCGGAGGAAATCCTGGATCGGAAAGCTTCCCTCATGTGTTGCAGAAAGGTTGTTGCTCAGTCCATTGCTGGCCAGCAGCGAGATTTTCTCAATCTCTTTTAGAAACTCGTCAATGCGAATGTTCGTCTGCTTGGCCAGATCGCTGAGCAGCTTCGTATAATTCTGTGCCAATAACCGTTCAGAGGAGTAATACGAATTGATCGTCATTACAAATACCGGAAGTATAATGACCGTTATACATATCACCATGATTTTGTACTGGATTCGAAAGAGTTGGGTATGCCTCATAGGATGCACCTCTATTCATGGATTACACGGATCCCTGCTGCAGTTGTTCTCGATATTCCTCTGGCGTGTGGCCCACCGTTTTCTTGAAAATCTTGCTGAAATAGGTGTAGTTATGATAACCCACTCTATCTGCAATTTCATATACTCTCAATTCCCTGCTCATTAGGTAGGCCTTCGCATGTTCAATCCGAACTCGTGTCAAGTAAGAAATAAAATTCTCTCCCTTATCCTGCTTGAACAATCGGCTGAGATACGAGGGATTGACATTAATTTGGCTTGCAATGCTTTGCAACGAAATATCCTCGGCATAATATTTATCGATTAACTCAATGGCCAGATCTGTGTAGGTAAGCTCCTGCATAAACTGGGAATCCGTTTTAAAATAGTACGCAATATGAGCCAGGATATCTTGATGAATATCCTCCCAATACTCACCCTTCAGAACGATTTCGTAAGGAGATTTCTCGGTAAAGGAAGGCTTAGCTCTTTCTGTAGCCCGTGATACATGGGAGTGTATTGTTTCCAACATCAGGATATACTGCCTGCGAATACTGTTCTCATCCGCTCGTAGCGTCTCCAGTTCAGAACGAATTCCTTCAAGGAAATCCGCCGCCTTTTTGTTGTCTTTACTTATCCATAATTTCAGAAAATCTCGTTCTTGCTCCGGGTTCAGCATCCCATTCACTTCTTTCCGAGCTGGAGCTCGAATTACATCCTCGTAGTACAGGATCTGGTTGCTGCCTGTGAAGAAACCCTGTCTTAAGGCGGACTCGGCTTCTTGGCATGCCTTTCTAATACATTGAAAACCGGAAACGATTGTACTTACACCCGCTGTAAGCGACAGGTTCATAAAATCCCTGATTGAAGAAAGAAGCTTATTACATAGTTTATTTAAGTCCGCATGCACAGATTTACTCTCAGGAAGTACATTGACTATAACCCAATAATCAGACGAATTCTCAACGAAAATTTCTTTCTCCCATTTCGATGGAATGATTTCTTCCATAATATTGAGTATAGAAAATCGGAGTAGTTTCTCCCCCTTCTCCACATACTTCCTCTTCGTATCCTCGTAATAGTTCACAATGAACTTGATAACAACCAGTTGATCCGATCTTATACGAAAATGCAGCTCCTCAGCTTTGGTGACGATTTCCTTCTCATTTATGAATCCGCTTACAATATCTTGAAAGAAGCTATCCTTTAGATGCCTCAGGCTCTTCGAGTAATCTTGTGCCATAGTGGGGATGTTAGTCAGGTTAACATGTTCGCTTTGCAGTTTCTGTTCAATGGTAGTCAAGAGTTCGATAAGGGAGGTTTCTGTAATCTCGCTTTTAATCAAGTAATCAGTGGCGCCTAGTTTTAGTGCTGTTTTCACATAATCAAATTCGTCAAAGTTACTTAGGATGACATACTTACAGGTTTTCAGTACTCCGGAGGACTCTTGTATTAGCTGCAGCCCATCCATAATCGGCATCTTGATATCCGTAATGATTAGATCGGGAGTCACTTCAAGCGCAAGCTCCAACGCCTCTTTTCCATTCCCCGCTTCACCAACAACATAGAAATTGTGCTCTTCCCAATTCAGCATGGAACGAATTCCAACTCGCATGAGTAATTCATCATCTACGATCATCAGTTTGTACATGAAATCCCCCGATTTCGTTAGTCATATACTTGTTCTTATCCTTCCCACGTTACCCTAACAAATCTGGCTTGTTTCGGTTTCTCAAATCATTGAGCAAGCTGCTCATATTTCATATAATCAAACTAATTCCTAAGTTTTATACAATATTAATAGAGAACGGCTTCAAAGAACACCCTTTAATTTTAAGTTTAGATTATACATAACTTGACCACTATTCATATTTACTACCGCCAGGAGGACGTATATGAACATTCCCAAAGGTACGTACGGATTTCGATTTGCCGAAGATAAAGAGCTTCAGCTGTGTGTTTTGTTTGCAGCCGGATGTGATTCTGTAACCGATCCTTCTTATCGCTGGGATGGATTGGAGCGTGCGGATGGCCCACTTCTGTTATTCCAGTACACGACCTCTGGCGAAGGTGTATTTGAGTCGAAAGGTGAAATTCACCGTGTCACCACAGGACAAGCTTTTTTGGCCGAAATTCCAGGCCCGCACCGCTATTATTATCACTCGAAATCGAAAGAGCCGTGGGAATTCCTGTTCCTGCTATTTCGCCCCAATCTGATTCTGCCCCATTGGCAAAAGTACCTTCGTGAAGCAGGAGAAGTCCCCTATCTTCCCATTGATGGTGCACCAGTCCGATTGCTGCGGATGATTGTGGCTGATGCGGCAGCAGGCAGGATCACAGATCCTCTGATCGCTTCATCTTGCGTCTATCAGTTCATGACAGAACTGGTCAGATTACAGAAAACAAACCTACGGAACAGGGAGAACTGGTCGGAGAATATACAACGTGCAGCCGAATTTATAGAGCAAAACTATTCCAGAATGATCAGCATGGATCAACTTTCTGAGCACGTTTCCCTATCCAAATATCACTTTATACGTCGCTTCTCATCCAGCATGGGCTTGACACCAGGAGCTTATCTAACTCGCATACGTATCGAAAAGGCTATTGAGCTGCTTCGCGGGACGCCCCTTAGTGTTGAATCTATCGCCGAACGCGTTGGTTACTCCAGCGGAAGCTATTTTATCAAAGCATTCCGTAACTTAACCGGTCTTACACCGGGTGAATTCCGAAGTGGCGGAGAAAGTCTTGCTTATCGTAAACTGTTCTTCGACTAACCGCAATATTGTGCTATTGGCCCTTCAAGATTACTGTGGATTATTAATAAACTCCTATACTATGATGAAATTAGCAAGAGCAATAATTAATCAGTAAAGGAGTATTACCATGAAGCATATACTTGCGGCATCAACACCGCCCCTTGGCTGGAACAGTTGGGATTGCTATGGCGCGGCTGTAACCGAAGAGGAAATCCGTGGCAACGCGGAATATATGGCCGAACATCTCAAAGATTTTGGCTGGAGCTACATCACTGTCGATATTCAATGGTACGAACCCCATGCAAATTCTTCGCAATACCGTCCATTCGTTCCGCTGATAATGGATGAATATTCCCGTCTTTTGCCTGCGGAGAACCGGTTTCCTTCTGCTGCAGGTGGAAAAGGGTTTAAGCCATTAGCTGATTACGTACATAGCCTAGGACTTCAATTTGGCATTCATATCATGCGCGGCATTCCGCGTCAAGCTGTCCACGATGCTACCCCAATCCTGGGCTCTACAGCAACTGCACGCGAAATTGCTCATACGAACTCTATCTGTCCATGGAATACGGATATGTACGGTGTGGATTCTTCAAAAGAAGGAGCACAGGCTTATTACAATTCTCTCTTTGAACTTTACGCTCAATGGGGCGTTGATCTGGTGAAGGTGGACGACATTGCCGCTTCCAGACTATACGCAACTCATCAACCGGAGATTGAAATGATCTCCAAAGCGATCGAGCGCTTAGGGCGCCCTATGGTACTGAGTCTTTCTCCAGGACCAGCCCCGGTAGAACACTCGGAATTTTTTGCTGAACATGCCAACATGTGGCGAGTTACAGATGACTTCTGGGATCTTTGGCCGCTGTTGCTGGATATGTTCGACCGCTGCCGGACATGGCAGGGCGTCCCTCAGGCAGGATGCTGGCCGGACTGTGATATGCTTCCTCTGGGACATATTGGGATTCGTTCTGTAGATGGCGGTGGAGCAGATCGTTGGACCCGATTCACGCCTGATGAACAGTTGACTATGATGTCACTGTGGAGTATTTTCCGTTCTCCGCTCATCTTCGGTGGTGAACTGCGGGACAATGACGACTGGACACTGTCACTGCTGACCAACCGTGAGGTTCTTCGTATGCATCGAGAGAGTTATGGAGCCAGAGAAGCGTTGCGGAAAGAGGATCTCATTGTATGGACAGCTCAAAACGCTGAAGGTTCCTCTTATGTCGCTGTGTTTAATATTAGTGAAAACCTGCTTCAACTGGAAATGAACTTTGCGGAAATCGGCCTTTCCGACCTTACCGAAGGTACTGAACTTTGGAGCAGAGTGCCTGCTGAATTTACAGAAAATTCGCTCCGTGCCACTGTGCCACCTCATGGTGTACGACTCTATCAATTTTATTAATTCCGAGCATGGCCCAAAACGTAACTGGAGCTAGTCTTGCAAGCGAAAAGAAATACTGTATCGTTTTTTTAGAACGGGACGATCGGTTTTTCTTTCCAGACGTAAAAAAACCGCTGACAGCCGTCAGCGGTGCCTGTTTTCTGCTAGAACTTCTGCAGTTATGGAGAATAGAACGTCCATTGCATTCATAGGAGCAGAGGTTAAGATTTTAGTTAATACATAGACTTAGGAGGCTTCATGATGAATAACAGTCCTGTACCTTGGCGAAAAGTTTTTACAGACGAAGCCACTCACACCATCACGGGCAATGTGAAGATTTACGAGTCATTTCCGATTCCACAATTGCAGACGGAGCGTAGAGTTTGGATTTATTCACCTAAGAGTTATAACGGGATACTGGAGAAGCAGATTCGAGTTGACGTTATTCCTGGTGGAACACATCATGAATCCACATGTGGCGTGCTGTTTCCTGAAGTGCATCGATGGCTGCTACAGCCATAGGATTGATATATATATAAGAAACCTCCATCCTGTAAATCAACAATAACTCTCCACCTTGCTTAAAGCTTCCTTACCTAATCGTTCTAGTCCTGTTCTTTATTCCTTTCTACAATGCGCTTTGATGTCACAAAGCGATTCATTCCCTCCCCTTTACTTAGCGAATCGTGCAGGTGTTGGACATCGCTCATCGGGGGCCGCCCGAATAATCGTGCGTATTCTCTGCTGAATTGAGAAGGACTTTCGTATCCAACACGAAATCCTGCCGTTGCTGCATCCAGGCCCTCCGTGAGTAGAAGCCTTCGTGCCGTTTGCAGCCGGATTGTTTTCTGATACTGCAGTGGGCTCATAGCTGTTACCCGTTTAAATTGCTTATGAAAAGTTGTAGGGCTCATGCTAACAAGAGCTGCCAACTCTTCGATTATTAGCGGCTCCGAGTAATCTCTGTTGATTAGATGGATGGCGCTTGAAATAACCTGGGCATAACTTCCTAACACGGAAAATTGCCTAATGAGCGCCCCTTGCTCTCCCTGCAGCACTCGATAAAATATTTCCCGGATGACGAGCGGTGACAGCATGTCAATATCCTCAGGCGTTTCTAACAATTGGACGAGGCGCAGCATCGCATCCAGCAAGGGAGGGGTTGACGAATTGACCAGAATGCTTCGCCCCGATGTCTCCCCCCTCTCCTTTGGAGAAGGGTTATATTTCTTGTTTATATCTACAATGACATCCGGATTGAGCGTCAGGGCTAAACTTAAATATGGCTTTTCCTTCGTAGCCTCAATAATTTTCCCAATCACTGGCAGATGTACAGATGTCACCATATACATACCCGGATTGAGCAGGAAGCTCTCTCTGACTAACGCCGCCGTTTTGGAACCTTGGACAATCACGTACAGCGAGGGCCTGTTGATTGAATGCGTTGGTTCTGATTCCCTGGACACACGTCGGAAGCAGAGCTCAGGAATAGCTGTTGCGTGCACACCATCGTTCGGCGCAAGCCGCGCAATTTGACGAGCTAATTCAGAAACATATTGATTCAAGACGGGTTCTCACCTCCTTTTCATTGAACCTTGTAAAAGTATTATAACCCAAGATCCAGACAGGAATAGGCAAGGATTGCGTAAGAATAGTCTACTTGGGTTTACTAGATTTTTCTTATCATGAGACAGGTAAGGAAAATATTAAATGAAAGAAGGATCCGGTTATGAAAATGAAGGATGAATTGATGTCAGGAATCAAAGGAAAAGTTATTGCCATTACAGGAGCAAGCAGTGGAATTGGCGAAGCAGCAGCCGTCCGACTCGCGGAGCTTGGAGCAAAGCTGGTTATTGGGGCGCGGAGCACGGATCGCCTTAAAGACATCGTGGCACGAATCGAAAGCCTCGGCGGAGAAGCGGTATATGTACAAACGGATGTAACAAGCCGCGAAGATCTGTCCAATTTGGTACAGCTGGCCTGCGAACGCTATGGTAAACTGGACGTGCTCATCAACAATGCAGGTATAGGCCCGATCTCTCCATTAGATGATCTTCGTGTCGAAGATTGGGTAGCGACCATTGACGTTAATACGAAGGGCGTTCTGTACGGAATAGCCGCAGCGCTGCCTGTTTTCCGCAAGCAAAGCCTGGGTCACTTTATAAACATCGCCTCTACTGCTGGATTGAAGACCGTTGCAAATCAGGCTGTTTATTCCGGTTCCAAGTTTGCTGTACGCGCAATTTCTGAGGGTCTCCGGCAGGAAGCCGGCGATCACATACGCGTTACGACCATTTCGCCAGGTGTTGTGCAGACCAACTTTATCGATGGGATACCCAATCAAAAAATAAAGGATCAGCTAGCTTCGGTTAGAGATGGGCTAGGATTACGGCCGGAAGCCGTTGTCAGTGCAATCATTTATGCGATTGAGCAGCCGTCCGATGTGGATATTAACGAAATCGTCATCCGTCCCACGGCACAACTGTAGAGCTAAAAAGTCTCAATTAAATTCACGTTAAATAGGGACTCGGTACACGGAGTAGCTGGGGGAAGCAACTTGGCCGCTTTCGCTCCCCTTCTTCTTACCGCAAATCCAGTCTATTAACAAATAAAAAACAAACGGAAGTAATGAAACCTTTTCCGTTTGTTTTGTTTTTAAGATTCAAGAATAATTAATTTTGTATAAATCATTTTAAATGAGTGACATTAGGGTTCCTCCAAGGGCACCTGTTACAACAGTAATCCAAGGTGGCAACTTCCAATAAACCAACATACTAAACAGTATAGCTGCAAAAGCAAAGTCAATGGGTGCCAAGATAGAACTAGTCCAAATCGGCTGATAAAAAGCAGAAATTAGAATACCAACTACTGCTGCATTTACTCCCATTAACGCACCTTTGACCTTTGGATTGCGACGTAGGCTATCCCAAAAAGGAAGTGTTCCTATAATCAATAAAAATGCAGGTAAAAATATAGCAACTGTTGCTAATAAACCTCCAACCCACCCATTCATCACCGTACCTAGGTAGGCTGCAAAGGTAAACAAGGGTCCCGGAACCGCTTGGGCTGCCCCATATCCGGCAAGAAACTCCTCTTCACTCAACCAGCCGGTGGGTACAAATTCTTTTTCAAGCAAAGGTAAAACGACGTGCCCTCCTCCAAACACAAGGGAACCCGAACGATAGAAACTGTCAAACATTGCAATCCAGTGAACAGAAGTCACTTCTCTTAGTATTGGAAGAAGAATTAATAAACCAAAAAATAATACTAAACAACCTACTGCAAATCCACGGGTTACTGGAAAACTAACTTTCCCATCAGATTCGTCTTTCTGGTGTCTATATATTAGGAAACCAATAATTGCTGATATAAGGATAACTCCTACCTGACTATAGGCTGTTTGCCACAATAATGTAATCACTAATGCTAACAAGGCAATTGCTTTTCGTTTTAAATCAGGTGTTAGTTTTTGAGCCATTCCTATAACAGCATGTGCAACAACGGCGACAGCAACAAGTTTCAAGCCATGTATCCAGCCTGCGTTACTTACATCTAGTCCTTGGAGAATCAATGCAAAAATAATGAGGGCAAGTACTGAAGGTAATGTAAAACCAAGAAACGAAACAATACCTCCTAATACTCCAGCTCGCATGACACCTATACCAATCCCTACTTGGCTACTCGCAGGACCCGGTAAGAATTGACATAAAGCGACTAAGTCAGCATAACTTTTTTCGTCCATCCACTTCCTTCTACGAATATACTCGTCATGAAAATATCCCAGATGAGCAATTGGCCCACCAAATGATGTAAAACCTAATCTAGTCGATACCCTTAAAATCTCGAGTAATGACTTCATTAAACTTTTTTCTTTCATTACTGCTTCATCCAATTACTTTTCTCCTTCCATTCTATAGGATTGTTATTTAATCTTTAATTTTTCGTCATTCAATTTTGATTATCTAAAACAGATGGTAACACATAAAACGATGCCTAGAACCGCATTTACAGAAACTTTACAATATTACATGCTATCCAGATAAGTATTTCGTGGAGGACATTACTTATGTAAAGAAACTCATCCACCCAGCTTAAAATGCTGAACAAACATAACATTAGCTGATTTTTGATTTGGGTGTTTCACGCACTTGACTGGCTAAAGCCATACAAAAAAAGCCGCTACATTAGCGACTTGTAACGGAACTATCTTCGTGTCCCTCGACCTAACCACGAACCTAATTAATACTTTAGTTTTTTTACCATTCTATACAACGAAATCGTCGGTTTATTCACTTCCGATGTAATTTCATACCCGAGTCTGGCATACAATTTTCCCGCCTGATGATTTTCTTTTTTAACTGTCAGAGAACTTACATTATAGCCTTGTTTAATGGCCTGCTCTTCCGCATGAAGAATAAGTTTGGAGCCGACGCCCATTCCTCTGCTTTCGGGCATTGCTGCAAGTGTTGCAATATGAAACTCCCCTTCAAATCCTTCTTTCAGAGTGATATTGGAAAATAATGCTCTTGGATGCAATAGGTTGTAAGTAATTAAGCCTAGTTTTCTGTATGACAAGAGTTGTTTCGCCGTAGCTGAGACCAATCTCTCCATAACGGTAACAGGCAAACACGTAATCATTCCAAGCGTTTTATCTCCCATTTTTGCTTCATACGCATATTCATGACTGAATCGATTGTTCTTAGACTGCCAGAGTTTATGGAAGGTAGCACCTACGATGCTTTGATTGGTTGAGCCAGCAATCGTATTTGCTATATCCCCAAGCGCCATTAGATTTAGTTTAGATCCCACAAGAGAATGTGGGGTTCCATTTACAATAGAAATATTAGTCATATAATCACTACTCCTGTCACTAAATATATAATCCTGCTATTATCAGTAAATATAATTATCGTTTATTATTTGATAGATTTTACTATCAATTAATTATACATTACTTCATTTTTGAGTGCACCGTCAAGCAATGATAGATAAAAGAACACAAAAAAGACTTAATCATTAAGGGTTTTCATGCAAATGCTTTACGTACCCTCAGTTAGCTTCTGCAAAGCTTAAATGATGATTCAATGTACATTCCTTGAAGGATTTAAACTATATGGAAATAATCACATGACAGGAATGTCCTACCTTGCGTTTCATTTATAAGATTCGCTTCTACTTCCAGAAGTAAAGTATAGTAAGAGTAAGTTGAAAATATATTTCAGGAGGCTACAGCCATGTCCCAGGAGATCTGGATTAACCTGCCAGTCAAAGATGTTGAAAGGTCAACTGTCTTTTTCAATGAGATTGGATTCCAAGCGGTGAGCGTTGGTAACGAGAGAGCCAAGCTTGTCGTAGGCCAAACAACGATTCTGCTGTTCCCGGATGCGGCGTTTGAGAAGTTTACAGGTTCAAAAATCGCAGATACTTCCCAAAGCGCAGAAGTAATATTTTCCATTGGTGCTGAAAGCAGAGAAGAAGTAGATACTTTTATTCAAAAAGTAGAGTCTGCCGGAGGAAACATCTTTGGCAAGCCGAGTGAAATGGACGGCTGGATGTACGGCGCAGGATTTGCCGACCTGGACGGGCATCGCTGGAACCTGCTGTACATGGATGAGAGCAAAATGCCGAAACACTAACATGAAAAACGCCGATGACCGGCGTTTTTTTATATCCCCTGTAATCTCATATCTGTCATTCCAATCAAGATCGTTGCTTGGAAGGAAAAATTCGCGGGTTAAAGAACTTAAGCAGTTTATTGAATCACATTCTTATAAAGGTAGGTACTTCACCATAAAAAAACCGGCTGTATGGCTACAGCCGGCTCTCTGCTAAATCAGGTACGGTTATTTGTAAGTGTGTGCTCGATACTATTGTGTTGGTGATGGTGAGGGTATGCTCTGCGCCGTTTCGATCTGCTGTAGATCGACGCGGAACTGTTCCTGTACGTTGAAGGGATGATACAATCCCTTGGCAATCGCATATTTGCTGATCTTTTCATGCGTATCGATTGCCTGTTCCAATTGGCGTTCCAGAACACCCTTGATTTCCGGTGTGACGCATTCCGTTACGGCCATCGCCAAATTCCGGACGCCGCTCTTGGCCGTGGCCAGAAAGTCCATGGCGATCACATCATCTGTCATTTTGTTCATGCCAGTCATGTATTCCAGTACAGGATTCATTGCAGTGTCTCCATTCCTTTGGTCATTATTGCGGACAGCTCGGCCAGCTGATCAGACGACATGGCGGCATCCTGCTGGAGAATAAGCTTCAGCTCGGGGTCCGTGACCAGCGCCTGCATCGTCTTGGACTTCGTCATGCAGACCGTCTTGAAGGCAGCAATCTCATGCACCTCCAAGGCTTCATGCATTGCATACGTTGGGTTCATCTAGTACTTCACTCCCTTGTTTAATCAGCTCTTTACGGCTTTAAAATAACTTTAATGCAGTTATCTGTCTTCGTATCAAACATTTCATAGCCGCGTTTGGCCTCACTCAGCGGAATCACGTGCGTAATGATATCGGCCACGTTGACCTTCCCTGTTGTCACCAGTTCATACATGTAGGGCATATAATGAATAACCGGTGCTTGTCCGGAGCGAATGGCTACATTGCGCTCCATGATATCGCCCAGCGGAAATCCGTTGTAACGGCCGCCGTATACGCCGGTAATTTGAATGGTTCCGCCCTTGCGAACCGCTTGGGAAGCAATAATTATCGCGCTCATGGTTCCGCCTTGCAGCTTCAGACCGCTCGCCAGGAATTCGAGATCGCTCATCTTTCCGTCCATGCCCACCGCATCGATGACCACATCCGCTCCACCCTTTGTAATTTCCTTCAGGTAGCTACCGACATTTTCATGATGCTCAAAATTGACGGTTTCGACGTTATTATTCTTTTTGGCATGCTGCAGCCGGTAATCTACATAATCGACAGCGATAACCCGCTTCGCTCCTTTAAACCAGCAAAATTTCTGAGCAAGCAGTCCAACCGGACCGCAGCCAAGCACGATCACCGTATCGCCCTGTTTCACGCCCGCATTATCAACGCTCCAAAAAGCGGTTGTCATCGCATCGGCGATCAAAGCAAGGCTTTCATCCGGCTGCTCATTGCTTTCAGGAATTTTAAAATGCGTAAAATTGGCAAACGGAACCCGCAAGTATTCGGCCTGCCCGCCAGGAAACCCACCGGTCGTTCCCGAGTAACCGAAGTATGCTCCCATATCTCCGTTATCATTAGAATTGTCGCACTGGCTCTCCAGTTGATTTTTACAGTAAAAGCATTCACCACAAGCAATATTGAACGGGATAATGACACGGTCCCCTTTTTTCAGCTTAGTGACTCCGGGTCCGACTTCCTCTACGATCCCCATCGGCTCATGCCCGATGACGTAATCCTCCTGCAGATTGGGAATCATGCCGTGAATCAGGTGTAAATCGGAGCCGCAAATGGCGGTGCTGGTCAGCTTGACGATCATGTCGTCCGGCTTTTGAATTTTCGGATCAGGGACGTCTTTGACGACAACGTTTTTGACTCCTTGGTACGTCACTGCTTTCATCATGCCTGGCTTTCCCCCTTATGCTCATCCGGCGTCCTGTCAAACATCCCTTTGCGCGACGTATCTCCCGGAAACAGGTTCATTCCGGCAATCATGGCCGTATTTTTGGCGGAAAGCTGGTCCAGCTGATATTGTTCGTTCAGCTCATATGGATGAAACCATTTTTTTCGAATCATGAGCTCAGTAATTTCCTGGTGAAGGGCAATGCCCTGTTTTAACTGCTTTTTGAGCAGTTCTCTTGCATCGGACGATACGGTTTCGGTCAGGGCAACGGCGGTGTTCCGTACCCCTTCCTTGGCTCGAAGCAGAAAATCCATGGCGAATGTCATGTCGGCCATTTCAGGCATGTTAAGCGAATTGATCGGATCTAAATAATCGCTGTTCATCAGGTCATCACCTTTAATTTAGAATGGGAGTAGGTTTGCTTTCGGGAACCGGAGCCTGGAATGGCGCTCTTTGATAGAGCGCTGTCAGCTCACTGATATCCACCGTGGATTGTTCTACGTCTTTTTGCATGAGCATCTTCAATTCCTGGTCGAAAACGACCCCCTGCATCAGCTTGGACTTTGCCGCACAGAGCGTCTTGAAATTCAGCACTTCATGGAGATCTAGCGATTCATGCGGGGCGAGTGAAATATCTTTCACGTTTGACTTGCACCTCCTTCATTGAACACGGATGTAAAATTAGGTTATCCCTCTGCATAAAGCTTGATTCGGGCTTCTCCTCCTATACCGCATATAAAAATATTCCAATTATGGATGTCCAAAAAAATATGGCATACCCGTTTCCTTCACTCGTAAAAATGTAAGCTTTTTGTAAGAATGAATTAATAAAAATTCAGGATTTGCTCTCTACAATTAAATTATATCGATTGATATTATTTAATTTTACGAGGAGGACAACAATGAGTTTAACAAGGAAGAGAAACGTACTTAGCTTCAGGAAGTCCCTGTTGGTGTTAGGGATCTTCGCATTATTAATTGCATTAACGGGAGCAGGTACCGGTTATGCAAGCATCGAGCCTGTGACTAGGCAGACATTGGTACTGCAGCATGCAACAATCGTGGACGTAAGGTCTGGAAAGTTAACTAACGATCAGACGATTATCATTACGGATAATAAGATTAGTCACATTGGAAACAGCGCTCAAACGGCGATTCCCATTTACGCGCAAGTACGTGATGCAACGGGCCAATACGTCATTCCTGGTTTGTGGGATATGCACGTCCATTTGGAAGATAACTATAAAGACGCCTTCCCGCTTTTTCTGGCTAACGGAGTAACCGGAGTCAGGGAGATGGGGGCAGCTCTGAAAAACGTCGATATATGGAAAAATAGCATTCGAGCCGGTATGACGGCCCCACGTCTTGTTTATGCGGGTTCGACCCTGAATGGAGGTCCAGCTGACGATGCCCCTCACATGTTCTACTTGGAAACAGAGGAACAAGCACGCAAAGCCGTACGTCTCAATGCGGTCAAAGGAGCGGATCATATCAAGGTATACTCTTGGTTGCCGCGTCCTCTGTTTTTGGCGGTCATGGATGAAGCCCGGAAGTACGGCTTGCCAGTGGTTGGTCATTTGCCGGTAGAGGTACGGGCCAGCGAAGCCGTTCAATTGGGGTTTAAGAGCATAGAACATCTGCACGGTTTGTTTATTGCCACTTCGAGCATTGAAGATGATATTTTCAAGCATGCAGACATGAGCGATTTGCTTGGTTATTCGCTGGCAGAGATCGAGGCCTCCCAGGCCTATGATTCCGTAAAGGCTAACAAGCTGTTTAACACATTCAAAGAAAAGGAAGTCTGGCCTGTACCCACCATGGTTACTTATTTGAATATGGCCAAAACCGAAATCGATCCGCGGTCCACATATGTACCGACTGCCGTGCAGGAGCAATGGGCCGAAGTGATTCGCTCCACGCCTCCGGAACAAACGGAATTAATGACGGCCATCAATTCTACAACGCCAGATATGGTCAAAAAGCTGAATGATGCTGGCGTGCCTATGCTTGCAGGTACCGATTCCAGTTTCGAAATGACCAACTTTATATACGGCGTTTCCTTGCATGATGAACTCGAATTGCTGGTGAAAAGCGGCCTGTCCCCGCTACAGGCATTGCAGACGGCAACGCTGAATCCTGCACGATACTTGGAAAGAGAGCAGGAACTGGGTACCGTAGAAAAAGGAAAGCTCGCCGATCTTGTGCTGCTTGAAAAGAACCCTCTGGAGGACATTCGAAACACAACAAGCATCTCTGCGGTTGTCTTGGACGGAAAACTTATCGAAAAGAAGACCTTGGATCAAGCAGTTAAAACATACCCCGTGATGAAGGTTGCCGATATGAAAGAACCGGAAAGATCAGACTCGTCTGACACTAAGTACATCCTTCATAATCATTAATGCGTAACTGAAGTAGGACGAAAAGCCGCAAAATAGCGACTTTAAATAAGTTGTTGTACACCAAAAGATCTCTTCAGTAGTGAAGAGATCTTTTGGTATTTTACATATAGCTGTCTTCTGCAATTCAAAAATTCAATGACTCGCCTGCTCAGCTATTATTCAGAAATTGTCGGTTCACCTGGCTCCTCATTTGTAAGAAGCTCTGGACTCACGGAATGTCGTTCGAACTTAACTGCATCAACCCTCGTATAGATCATATCGGCCGGAAGCGTTGGCGGGTCTACCGTTGTTGGAGTCTCCCTCGTTAAACGAACATATTCGCTGCCGTCTCCTGTAAAGTCGAACGTTCCTAGATTAACCCAACCCGATGAGCCGACCGTTGCATCGATATACGTCACCTCGGTACCCGTCTTATGCTTCACCTCCACTTTGACATGATTATCGTTTGCCGTCGTATGGACGAGTTTGAAGATGGAGACCGTATATTTCCCCTCCGGAAACTGGCCTTTCCACGTTGCTGATGATCCTTGTACTGTAGTGTAACGCGACTTAACCCCAATTTTGTATCCAGCTAGATTGCTTTGGTTCCAAGACCCTTCTGTCGTGTACAACCCTGTTGTATTTGTACTGTCGACGATAACCGTTAGGTCCTTGATCGGTATGGTCAACGAAGGAGTTGTTAAGGTCACTCCGTCAATCGTTACTGTGGCCCATACCTCAATGTGATCCGTTGCCTCATCGAGATTTAGAAGGGTTAACTTACCGCTGCTATCCACTTCAGCCAGATCCGTACGGTCAACGAAATACTGCACATTGGCCTGTGTCAGATCACCGATCAAACCGTTATCCAAATAGCCGGTTACGCTCAGCTGTGCGTTTTGAGTCATCTGCAGCTCGTTCCGATCGGACAGGATCACCGCCGATTCCAATTGCGGTATCCTGTTTGGGTCCACCCACATGATCGCATCGGCAACGACCCTTGACTTGTTGGCCTTATTGGTTAGTTCCACGTAGCCGCTATCGCCTGCCGCAAAAGGATAGTCACCTAGATGTACCCAAGTACCATTGGCCGTTGTTTCATCAACGGTAACCGTCTCGGAGCCCCCGCTATAATATACGGTAAATGAGGCATTCGTCGCCCAATTTTCAGTCGCAGCCGTTATTTGCGGAAGCTTGTAATACACACTGTAAGTAACACTTTCCGGCAGTTCTGGCCGCCATTTCATTTTGCTTGTCGCTGTGCCGGCTGTCGATTTGGCATACACATAGTTATCATAGTAATAGTCGTTAGCCGTCGTATCCCTTATCCAAACCCCTTCTGTCTCCGCCTCCGTATTATCCACAATGATCGATGAACCATCCGGACCATCGGGTTGGACTGGAGTTTCCGTTACCTGATCGGGCAGATAGAGTGTCCGCTTGCGGGTCTGTTTCCCTTCCGATTCCACATAATACGTGAAGGTTTGGGATAAATCGTCCACCCGTATCGACCATTCCATCGGATATATCGTATCTGGGATGGTTGTATATGTAGCCCCGCCATCCAAGGAATAATGGATTGTCGCTGGTTTCGTCGTTTTGGCCTGCACATAAGCATCATAAACCGTTTCGTCAGGCTTGACGATCAGCATGCCTTTAACCGCATCGATTGGACTATGGGTATCGAAGAAATAGCTTGCATCCGATGGATCAGCCGTTCTAACCTGATGCAGCGGCACATCAATATCGAGTCCCTCTACAATGATAGCGGTGATTCCCTTGCTTGAAACCGTGGCTTGAATGATTCCGCCCCTCATAACCGCTTGTTCTGGTGTGCCATTATCGCGGATGATCGTTACGTTATAATCTTGTGCCGGGTTGAACCCAATGATCTGTTCATTCAATTCGATCGGAGTCTGAACTTCTTCTGACGATGCGTTGCTTAGCCCGATGTAGAATTTATCCCCGCTCTCACCCGTTATCCAGTTCAATTGAGGATGGTTGGTCTGAATAATCCCCTTGGGCATCCAAAGCCAAACATCCGAATTACCATAAAATTGACCTGGTTTATTCCCATAGAGGTGATATTTGAACCATAAAAAATTCGTTTCGAATACGGAAGGAAATGTAATACTCCCGTTCGATTTCAACGTTTGTTCGCTGATCAAATAATCCATCGTTTGCCCGAGCTGCCCCGGGATATGGTGATAATAGATGGATGTAGCCCCGCTTGGGCCTTCCAAAGGAAAATCGGGTTCCAGTTGGCTAACGGCAAAGCCCTTATAGTAATAACCTGGATAACTGGAATATCGACCAATAACCGCATTATGAGCAATATCCTGCAGCAGTTTATCACCTGTATAGAGCGACAACCTCAGCATGAATGGAGCTTCCTGGGCATTCATCCGATAATAACCGGTTGTACTTCCAGCTTCAAACGTCAATCCGCTCGGTGAAACGAGCCATCGTTCCGCTTGTACGCCTCCGGCTATATCTTCTGGAAGCTTGAGCCTAGGATATTGAAATTTTCCGCTTTCCGGCCAATGGAAAGACTCAGCATAGTTATATGTCTCAGGCTGCGGAATCGTAACGTTCCCTTCAGGAACTGGACGAGCAACGAACATGGTTGCATACCGTTTGGCTTCCTTATAAGCGGCATCCAAGTATTTGGGATCCTGAGTTTCCTCATAAAGCTCCAAGATCTCCATCCACAGCTTGCTATAATAATAAATGAACTCATTTTTACTCACATTCACGGATGCAGGCGTATCAATATGCTGCATGATATAGCTATCGGCTGCATCCTTGGCAGCTTGCAAATACTGTGCATCTCCCGTCATACGATACATCATCAGCGGCTGAATGACAGGGCCTCGGTCTTTCTGGTCAGGATCACGCACGAGGTACTCTTCCTGTGCCATCGCCTCAATTCCTGCCGAAGTGCCCATCATCTGATTCACTGCGGCTACGCTTGAAACATCGAACGGCAGAGCAGCCATTTTCCATAATGAAGGCACGCCGTATACATTCTTCTTCGTCGGCGACCATCCGATGCCATTTCGCGAAACGCCATACTGGACGGATGGCAATGCTCTCGTATCATAAAGCTGGTCATCACCGCTCAAATAGTAAGCTCCCAGAAGAACCGCATTCGAGCTTGTTCGAACGCTATCCTCGTTTTCGATATCAATAAAACCCTTGGCTCGGCTCCACCACCCGCTGGGTGACGGGACATAATCAACAGAGTCGTCCCCTTGCGGCTCTATCTTAAGCACATCAATCATATTGAACATCGCGTCAGTAAGCGACTGCTCGGAGACATTTTCCCGGTATGCCGAATATCCGTACTCACTGCGAAGAATATTCGCGTAGGACTCATAAAGTTTGCTGCGTTGAGCGATTAACCCAATATGAAATTGGTAGGTGCTCTCTGCGGTCATTTGCGAATAAGACCCCAGTTGAGGGGCATACAGGATCGGCTGCACGCTGCCTTCGTTATTGACCAAGCTCATGCCCAGCCGTTGTTTCGTCACACCTCCCGTCGGTTCAAATTCAACCGGAAGCTTATCTGATGGTACAAATACCCCATACGTCAAAGGATTCCCCGCACCGTCATTCTTCTCAACCAGACTCATTGGAGCGCTCAGCTCCCTCAAGCTTGTTGATTCCACCGTACCTACCATTTTGGCGTGCGACCTGAATCCACTTAACACTTCATTGATGCCCGAGACGACCTCTGTTGTGAAGGACTGATATCCAATCACATAATTGCCATCGCGGCGAGGTGTAAAGGCGAAGGAAACATCAGGTTTGTCCTCTGCCATAGACCAGTTCACTTCAAAATCGTAATCACTGCCATGCGAAGAATCGGTCAATACCGCTGTGTGGCTGTCGGGAAAATGAATTCCGTCGAATGTAATCCAGCGTTTGTTCATCGTATCGTAGTAATTGGTTAGGCTCCCCGCATTCCCATCCAATAAAACCCATTGCTCCTCAAGTCTTTCCGACACATTATTTATGGGCATCCAGTTTCCTGTGTCCGTGTTCTTGTAGAACATGTCACGAACGATGGATTTGCCCCCATCCCATGCTGCTTCATAGAAGGTCGCTTTATAGTTTTCATTTTCGATGCTGCCTTTTTCTGTGTAACTGAGATTCTCTAATGTGCGGCTGCGCAGCGGAGGCAATGGTGGTGTTTGCTGCCGGATATTTCCTTCGAACTTGACCGCATCAGCCCGGGTAATAATCTTGCCCGTCGTAGGTTGAGTTCGAGTCAGCCTGACAAATTCGGTATCATCACCACTAAACTCATACTCCCCCAAATCCACCCATCCGACGGATGGACCCGACGAAGGTCTCAGATCCATAAACATGACATCCGTAACCCCGTTGTGAACAATCTCAATCTTTACATTACTATCTGCTTTATCCGCCCAATCCAGCTTATAGAACGATATTCTCGCCTTCCCTGCTTCCAAACGCGGGTTCCATGTGATGCTTCTGCCTACGGCGTCCGTATATTTGGAACTGGAATTATTGTATCCCTTCACTCCCGTACTTGTGTTCCAATAAGGAGCGGAGAAGCCGTTAGTGGTATTGCCCGAATCAACAGTAACGACATTATCAATCGTAAGGCTCCCATCATCAATGATGATCGTCTTATGTGGCTCTTTCTGCCTTATATTCCCTTCGAACTTGACCGCATCAGCGCGCGTAAGGATCGTGTTCGAGGTGCTGGTAGAGCGGGTCAATTTAACAAACTCTTCACCAACCCCTGAAAAATAGTACTCTCCCAAATCAACCCAACCCGCAGGATCGCCAAATGAGGGTCTCAGATCCATAAAGACTACATCCGTCGTTCCATTATGAACAATCTCAATTTTTACATTACTATCTGCTTTATCCGCCCAATCCAGCTTATAGAACGATATTTTCGCGGTTCCTGCTTCCAAGCGTGGATTCCATGTTATCGTTCTGCCTGCTGTACTCGTATATTTGGAGCTGGAATTGTCATACCCCTTTACCCCTGTGCTTGTGGTCCAATTTGGAGCCGAATATCCATTGTTCTCGTTATCTGGATCCGGTGTCACAACATCATTGATCTTGATGCTTCCGTCATCGATGATAATCGTTTGATAAGGTAAGGTCTCCGCATAAGCAGCCCTTATTCCAGCCAGGCTTAAAGGAACTACGATCGTCAACATGTAAACGATTGAGAAAAACAGCCTCCTTTTAACCATATAACTCACAGCCTCTCCTATTAATGATAACGCTTCCAAAAAAAGATGTCCCTTTGCTAAAATGATCGTAAAAAAAGAAATTAACATTATCCTTCTGGCTAATCCCGCTCTATCGTTTCTATCTTAGCATGTCACATCACCGTGAAATTTCTTTCATTTTAACAATTTCTTATAAGATTTTAAGTAAAAAAAAGAAACCTACATCCGAATTGATTGCTCCGTTGCATTCAGATAGAATATAGGTCTTCCAAGTGGACTAATTCATTATAATGGCGGCTGCACCAATAGCAATTTCCCAAGCTGAATGACCGTTTGATCATACCAAGCTGGATGCTGCCGAACATGCTCCATACTTCGTTCATTTCCGGCTGCCTCAAACACGGCCACTTTGTCTGTCTTCTCGTGATCAACTTCGAAACGAATTGTATGTTTCCCGTTTGGTAGCTCCGGTAAGAAAACATACTGATTGCGATTATGATCGTTATATGGTGTGAATCGATCAATAAGGAAGGGTTCCCCTCCATCCACAGACACCTTCAATCTGCCGGAATCCGGCCCCCCGATATCGAATAATCCGATGTGAGTTCCCTCAAACTCCACTGTGATCGTCTCTCCGGGATCGACTGCTCGCCATAGACCGGGGAACAACCAATCGTAATCGCGCACTAAAGAAAAATCATCAGGGGTCATGTAAGACCACCCTGCGGAAAAATGAGTAAAAATATCCAGTGGCAGCATGGTTGCATACTCCCAAGGATTGGCCGGGACCAAAGGGTCCTGCGGCAAGTGATGTTCGACCTTTCCCAAGTGATCTCGAAGTTCTCTCATTTTCTCAAACGACCGTGTGATTGTATCTGTGTAAATCTGATGTCCTTCAGGAATCGTTGGATGGATGGAATCATGTGTAAAAATAACGGCTCCGGGGATGGACACGTCTTCCCTTGAAGTAAAAATAAGCTTTCCATCTGAAACCAATCGACTGACCGCTACACCCAGATGAATCGAAGGAATACCATAATAGTCGGCGACTTCATCTTGCATAAGAGCTCCCTTCTGGTATTCGCCGGATTGAAATGAGGTCAAATCCCGCTCCTTAACCGTATATACAAACAGGATATCCGTAAAACGGCTCCGCTTGCGGATCTGTCGGACAATTCCTTCGATTCGCGCTTTGGATTCGGGAACTCCCCCATCGTTTCCAACAAATTCAACAAATACGAGATCAGGCTGATGACTCAGTACATCGGTCTCCAAACGGGCGCAGCCGAGGTCCGATCCTGTCCCATCAATGCCTGCGTTCACAGCGCGGATATCCGCATGGGGATATTGCTCTCGCAGCCAATCCGCCGTCATGGCCCGGTATCCTTCAGAACGCGTATTACTGCCGCCAAAATAGACGATTGTTACGGTTTCCCCATTTTCCAACTTTTGAATGACATTAGGCAGCCCTCTTCGAGGGAAAAATTCCTTCATCGTGACTTCACCCGCCCTCACTTAGCGTTTTTGGGAGCAAAAAATTTTACAGCAAACACTTCATAATAAGGCGAACCATACGTTGCACAGAAATCAAACCGGATTCGGGTTACACCTTTTGCATGCACCTGATGTTTATTCAACGAAAGATAATTACCACGGATATTCATTTCACTCTCGGTTCCGTCTTCTAAAGTTAAGGTCACATCATAATCTTGGATCAATGGCTCGATCGGATCGTCAAAATGCTCCAAATTCAGCTGCGAATTGAGAACAAGATGGATTTCATCCAGATTCTTGGGGCTTGCAAAACCAAATTCCAACCATTCCTGTCCTTCGGTACGTTCAGAAATCCAACTGTTTGGCAAACCATAAGGTCTGGAGAAGCCATTGACGACATTCTCAGGATGATACATATTTTGAGATGGCAATAGGTCTTTGAAGCAAATGCTTTTATTAAGCTTCTTCAACCTGGAAGGCACTTCTGGTCTATAATGGAAGCTGACCGCTCCTGTCAACTTCTCTTCATTGCCTTGTACGGCAAGGCTCGCCGGGCCTTCCAAAACGATGTAGATTTTGTCGTCAGCCGGCTTCGCGCAGCCCAGGTCCAGCGTAATCCAGTCATCATGGCCCGCTGAAATAAGCAAGTGATAGTCTTTCAGCTCGCTGGTGGGAATATAGTTTTCCTTCCGCTCCCCGCCAAACAGCTTTACATGCAACGTTTCCGCATGCTCGGACCTGTTTTTAATTTTGATTCGCACGCTTTCAGCCACCGATGTCTGAATTGGCAATACCAAACATAACGCTTTATCCAATGAGATCTCTTCAGTTGGCTCAGGATTATCATAGCTGCGCTGAGACGAGGCACGAATCGTTAAACCGTCAGCGAAATAAGGTTCCAACTCCGCTTGAAGCCCTACAATCGTTTGCCCGTCTCGAAGCAGCTGCGTTTGAAGCTCACCCATATGGTTTTTGACCAAGGACGTGGGGTCTGTCTCATATTTCAAGCATAACGCAGCAGCCGTTCCTACCGCCTGCCCCATACAACCGCAGGTTGCCATCACCCTTGTAGACCCAAAAGCTACATGGGTAGCGCTTATATTGCGGCCAGCGAACATGAGATTGGGAACATTGCGTGAAAACAAGCTACGGAAAGGGATATTATACAATCCCGGCACGAAATTCCACGCTGTAGCCGGCCCTTCATCGTAGATGCCTTTATTCGCATGCAGATCCATATACCAGCCCCCGACGGATACCGCATCTTCGAAATGAGTCTTTGCTGTAAGATCGTTCTGAGACAGCATGTGTTCCCCGATAAAACGTCTCGACTCCCGCTTTCCCGGAATCGGGCATACATAATCCAAGATGAGATTGTCTACATCATCAAACTCGCCGCTATTTTTGATATAATCCCAGATTCCATACACCAATTTCCGCAGTTCCAATGCGATGTCTTCATTATTCTTGATAATATCCATATGTCCGCCGTATTCCAGCCACCACAATCCGCCAAGCCCATTGATTTTCCTTGGAAAAGACCGATGGTTTAATCCTTTTCTGATACTATCGAAAAACTCCAGCTTCGTGATATCATACGCAAAGCCAGGCCTTTTGTAAGGAACGGAATAGTTTACGTCACGGGCTTGAAACAGAATCGTATCGCCCATCGTGTAATGATCCGCCACTTCTGGAGCAAGCTCCTCCTTGTATTCATGCTTCGCCTCTCTTCCCCATCGGAAGTCAGCACCTGCTTGGTATCCAACAATTCCATCACCGGAGCAATCGATATAGGTTGGGCTTTCAAAACGGAATTTTCTTTCGGAAGCCAATTGAAGGCCTTCCACCCATTTAATTCTGCCGTTTTCCATGCCCGTTTCATGTACACATGTATTCAGAAATAGAGAAATGTTAGGCTCATCATAAACCATGTCGAGCAAGACCGTATCCGAAAGCGAAAGCATAAGCTTCTTGTTGTATAACGGATTATAATGAAAGATCTTCAGCTTGAGTTCTTCTACCAACCCGCCCTCGCGGGCATAATAGGATGGACTGTTTCCGAGATATGCCGACCCGTTGATATGAACTCTGACCTCGCTGCTCGCATTTCCCCCAAGCACCGGCCGATCATTAATAAGTGAAACCTGCAGACCTTGGCGTGCAGCTGCAATGGCAGCGCATATCCCTGCAATACCTCCACCTACGACGGTTACATCTGCTTTCATAAGCTCCATTTTGATAACCTCCATGATTAGATGCTTCTATCATGGTAATGGTTTTAGCCCCTTTTTTTTTACAGGATTTCGCGAAGAAATCATACATTTTTTACATCCTTATTTGGATTCGTACCGTGTCATTTTTATCCGATATTGCTTAGGTGTATCACCCGTGTATTCTTTAAATAATTTGCAAAAGTAACCTTCATTGACGATGCCTACTTCCTCGCACAATTCCAATAAAGAATAATCCCGGACGTTTAACAACTCGAGAGCGAGATGGATTTTTTTACGGTTGATATAGCTGATCACGCCTTCGTTCATTGTTTTTTTGAATAAGCTGCTAAAATACGATGGAGCTAGATTCACTTCCTCGGCAATCGCCTCCAACGTTAAACGCTTTTTCAGGTTTTTCTCTATAAAATGCATAGCACTCATGATTTCTGCACGATGTAATAGTTGGCCCGCGTGTACGTATTCGAAAGTGAAGTCGCCAATATAGGAGAGCTGCTCCTGAAAAGCCATAAATTCCATAGGGAAGTCCGAAACTTCCCTGGCCATCTTATTCCCTGATTTAAACTTTACGGTAATGTCTCTGTACAAGTCTCTAATCATTGGAGCCATGATAGACTTGTGGATTTTATGGTCCGTAACAAATTGGTTCAGATCGGCAAGTGCATTCTCCAGCTCTTCCTTGGAAATCTTCCTCTTCAGCCGCATAAGAAAATCAGCCAGCTTCTGCTGAAAGTCTGCTTTTTTGTCATTATGGTATTGGAACCGATGCATCGGTGTTTTTACTACTTTCTCGGTATGATAATAGAAATCCTCACTCACATTTTTAGCTTCCGTATACGCCTGTTTGATCGATTCCCAGCCTCGGTGTGGGCCACCAAAAGCGACAGATACCCTTTGATTCAAATATTGATGCAAATGAGAGACGATCTGCCCTCCCAAGGATAGGCAAGCATATTCCGTTTCCATATCACTGCGGTTATTTTCCCAGGATAGAAAGCCAATAAAACAATTATCGGACAGATCCGCAGCTACCCCACTGCCACCATTCATCACCGTTTCTTCGATGATATTCGTAATCGCATATTTCAAGATGTTTTGATCTGCGGCAGCGTATTCGTTTCGGAAACTTTCATACGTATTCATTTCGACGATGAAGCAGCAATAGTTGGCTTGAAAGAAATGAAACTGCATGCGATTAGCAAAATCCGATGCCCGATGAGAAGGAATTTCGCCTCTGATCAGTTCGTTAAAAAATTGCTTGCGCACTCTATATTTATTTTCAAGCACGGATACGTTTAACGATTGAAATTCCGCTTCTTTTTTCTTAAACTCATTTAAAATTCCGGCTGCCTTATCCAAAGCTCGATTCAAATCCGCTTCCCTCAGCGGAACTTTTACAATGTACTCCAATACGTTGGCTTGAATAGCTCGCTGGGCGTATTCAAAGGATGAATAGGCGGTCAAAAGTATGTATTGGGTATGGGGGAGCTCCGCCTTGAGCTGCTCAATCATGGAGATTCCGTCCATTCGCGGCATAACGATATCGGATATGACGATGTCCGGCTTAAGTCTTAAAATCTCCTCGATCCCATTCAGCCCATTATTCGCTTTGCCCACGAGAACAAATCGCTTATCCCTATGAGAGAGTTCATTAAAAAACAATTCCAATCTTTGAATGATCAGGTCTTCATCGTCAACAATGAAACAGGTATAGTCTCTCACCATTATGCATCTCCTTTTTGCAATTCTGCCGGGAATAAAGCGCGCACACGGGTTATTTCCTTAGGAATGCTAATGATTTGCAGTCCGAATTGATCTCCGTAGTGAAGTCTTATTCGGCCATGAATATTATTTAGCCCGATTCTTTTCCTTTTTACTTCCATTTCACTAGGTTCTGAGATTAAAATATGCTTTATTTTATCAGCTGGAATTCCCTCGCCTTGATCAACAACTTCTATGATGACGATACTGTCCTCCCTGTACGCATGAATCGTAATAGGTCCCTCAATTCCCCCTCCGTTATAACCATGGAAGATGCTATTCTCCACAAGCGGCTGCAGCAGCATTCGAAAAACTGGGAAATCCATTAACCCTGCTTCGATATTTTCTATCAAGTGGAAGTTTCGGTTATACCGAATGTTCTGGATCTCGATATAGTCCGCTACATTGCGTAGTTCCTGACGTAAGGAAACCTTCTCTGAAGCATCGTCTATCCCGTATTCCAATAATGAAATGAGCGATCCGATTACCACATCTACTTTCTCTATTTGTCCGAGACGTATAACGTTGCTGATCGAACCCAGTGTGTTATACAGAAAATGAGGGTTAATTTGAGACTGCAGCACCTGGATTTCCAACTTCCGCTCAAGCTCATTATGAAGTTCCGCTCGCCGGATCAGTTCCACAATTTGCTGCAGCATACGATCGAATGCTCGTGAAAGATCTCCAAACTCATCGTTTCGATTAATCGTAATTGTCGTTGTGAGTAAGCCTTGCTCCACTTGCTTCATTTTTGTTTTGAGTGTATAGAGTGGTTTCCTGATATATTTGGCAACCAAAAAAGAAATGAACAAACTTAAGAGAAGACCTGCAGCTAGAAGCTCAATATAATAGGTTTCCAATCTGGATAAAGCGGCTTTCAAGCGTGACTCATCATTGATTGAGATGATGGTCCAGTTGAATTTCTCCGTCGGTTTTTTCAGAAGGGAGACCGGAATGCCATCCATGGTATGCAGTTGAAGACTTGTTTCTGTCGTATCCAGGATTTGTTCCGCAGACGTTTCCCCGATCGAAAACGTATGATCTTGAATATTCAGCAGTCCTTTATTTCCAGAAAATCCGGCAATGATTTTACCTGACGCTGTGATCAGAGCCAGATTCATTTGTTCTTGTTTATTAATTTTGAACAAAGTTTCTTCAATGGCATTTAGATCCAAGTCAACCGCAATGGCCATAGGAAACGGAGCACCGTTCAGATATCGAACCATCGTAACGGTCCAGCCGGAATACTTCGATTTGTAAGGTTCACTAACAAAGGTAGTCCTTCTGTTCTTGTCAGCCGCATCAAACAAAGGTTTTCTTTCAGCTAAAGGTTCATCGAATATTCGAGTAGCTGTACTTCCGCCTAGAATGGATAAATCGCTTTTGATCAAATAAATATTACTGACGTAATTACTATTGAGTTCGTACAGTTCTCTTAATTGTTTTTTAATCACTTCCGTATTGTCAATATTGGCTTTCACGGATGTTTCGACAGAGAAGAGAATCGTCTGGAAGGAGGAAAAATTAACAGTGAAGTACTGGTCTACCTTGTCAAGGATTTGGTTAGTGTAAAAAATGTCATTGGTTCTTATTTCCTTTTGGACATAGCGATAAGACATTTGGCTTATCAAGATGATGCACCCTAATACAAATGCAAACACGATCAAAAATAATTTTAAAGGCAAGCTGATTCTTCTTCGCATCGATCATCTTCCTTTTAGTTCCGTTTTAAACTAAGAATAGCATATGCTAATAAAGAGAGGGGCTACGAATAGCCACTCTCTTCGTTTATTTATTTTACTTGATAAGGCCGGCTTCTTTAAATTGTTTGATTGCTGTTTCCTTATACTTCTGCATGTCAAACTTGGTATCCAACGTTTGAAGGAAATTGTCCCAGTTGGAAAGAGGCTCTTTGCCTGTCATAAATTTAACTAAACTTTCATTAATGAAACGTGTGCGGTCAGCATCCAAGGTATCGCTGGGGTCTGGGGTCAATAAATTTCCGGGCAACGTTGGCCCTACATATTGCTGATTGTCCTTGAACGCTTCCGCTGTCTTAGGATTCTGGAAGCTGAAGTACTCCGCATCATCACCACGGCGTGGCATTCTGTAATGATCGACCCACAGGTACTTCTCTTTCATTTCCTTCGATAACTCGGAGGTTTTATTTTTGATCTTGCCGTCCACTACATCCCAATGAATACCTTTAATTCCGTATGCAAAATTCGGATAAGCTTCTTCGTCTGTAAAGAGATAATTCAGCATGGACAAGATTCGAATGATTTTGTCCTTATCCGCTTTCGCGGAAATGGCCCATGAATTGCCTTGGAATGATTTTCTCTCTACAATTTGATCACCATAAGGACCTTTCATCGGAGGAATGACGATCCATTCCGGCACCTCGCCACTAATTTCTTTCATTTTCTGCTGATAATCCGGCTCCAGCCTGCGGGCATCTCTGATCATGAAGCCAACTTTACCTTTAAACATCTTTTGGTCCAAAAGATCAGGCGAATTCATCGTCACCCAGTCTGGGTCTACCACTTTGGCTGCCATCATTTTGTTAATGTAAGCAAGCGCCTCTTTCATTTTGGGATCGATAAACAGGAATATCGGTTCATTATCTTTTATTTCAATGGCCGAAGGAGGATTGACGCCAAACATCCACATCAAGCTATCGAAGCCGTAGGTTTGCAGATTGCCTTCTTTGTTCATACCGCCGATGAATCCGTACGTATCGTTTTTGCCATTACCGTCCGGGTCTTTCTCTGTAAAGGCTTTCATAACTTCGAACAGCTCATCCGGTGTCGTCGGCACTTCCATATTCAGCTTTTTCAGCCAATCATTGCGAATGAAAAAGCTTCGGCTGATACCGTTAACATTATCATAGCCTGGAACTCCAATCGTTTTTCCTTGATAGGACATTGCCTCCCAAGAGTCGTTGCCAAACCGTTTCTGCAATTCAGGGAATTGATCCAGATACGGTGTCAAATCCGCAAGAACGCCTTGGTCGTAATATTGCGCAAGATCAGCCCGACTCTTCAAGAAGATCAAATCTGGAATATCTCCGCCTGCAATGAGCGTATTCAGTTTGGTTGTTGCTTGCCCAGCTTGAGGAATCATCATATCCAAGTCGATGTTCAACTCTTTTTCCAACATTTGGCGTTGAACATCTTCATCACGTGGAGGTACCGGAGCGGCAGCGTTGAAAGTGCCTTGGTTAAACATTGAGATTTTCATTTTGGTTGCAAACTGGCCAGACTGCCCTTGCGAATTACTCGAAGTTGTCGATGTAACTTCTTCATTTCCCCCACATCCTGACAATAGCGTTCCCAGTCCTAAGATTGCCGACAGAATAGCAAATGAAATCTTTTTACGCTGCATATTGACCTCTCCTTTGCTTGTATATTATCACGGTTTCACCGTAATAAGTTAGGTTGGAACACCTTTTAACCCTTAACGGATCCCAAGAGCACACCTTTGGTAAAATGCTTTTGTAAAAATGGGTAAACGATCAAAATCGGAACCGTAGTTACAACAACTGTAGCCATCTGCACAGCGAACGTACTTACAGCTCCGGAATTGGCGAGCGACTCAGCACTTTGTGTTGCGACGTTAAGCAGGATGTTGCGCAAGACGACTTGAAGCGGCATGAAGTTGGAATCATTGATATAAACAATAGCATCAAAATAGCTGTTCCAATGTCCCACTGCGTAAAATAAAGAAATGGTGGAAATGACGGGCAAAGACAGTGGTAAAATGATCCGCCATAACGATTGAAGTTCACTTGCACCGTCAACCCTCGCTGATTCCTCGATTTCACCAGGCAATTGTTCGAAAAAGCCTTTAATGATCACCAGATTAAATGCACTAATGAGATTGGGAATAATCAATACCCACGGACTGTTTAGCAACCCCAGAGAGCGAATTAGCAGATAAGTCGGAATTAACCCCCCACTAAACATCATGGTAAACACAATGAATAGTAAAAACGGACTGCGTCCCGGCAAATATTTTTTGGATAACGGATAAGCTGCTATTACCGTAAAAAACACATTAAGCATCGTGCCTACAATCGTTCGAAACAACGTAATTTTATACGCCTGCCAGATCCCATGAGAAATGAATACTTCTTTATAGGCCAGAAAGGTAAAAGATTCTGGTATAATAACGATCCCTCTTCTTAACACTTCCGATTCTGGCGTCACTGAGACAGCAATTACATACAGAAAGGGTAGTAAGCAAAGTAGTGATAAAAAAATAAGAATAACATAAACGACGGATTGCCAGACTTTTTCCCCGATTGTCAAATTGATCATTTTAAAAACCACCTCACCAAATTTGCCCATCGAATTTTTTGGCGAGCTTATTTGCTGCCAAAACTAAACC
Source organism: Paenibacillus vandeheii (assembly GCF_030433635.1). Classification (NCBI taxonomy): domain Bacteria; kingdom Bacillati; phylum Bacillota; class Bacilli; order Caryophanales; family Paenibacillaceae; genus Paenibacillus; species Paenibacillus vandeheii. Next base: position 16,122 of record NZ_JAROCD010000006.1, on the reverse strand, counting down.
AAATCCAATGACAGCTTTGAACAATCCTACAGCAGTAGCCAAGCCAATCTTAAGACGCTCCAACCCTTCACGGTATACCCATGTGTCGATAATATCGATCTTCTCCTGATTAAAGGTGTTGGCAAACATGTATATTTGGTCAAAGCCGGCATCCAGAATATGGCTTAATTTAAGGATCAGCATCAGAATAATGACTCCTCGAATCCCTGGTAAAGTGATATGCCAGAGTTGTCTCCATTTGGAGGCGCCATCCATTCGAGCCGCTTCATATAAGCTTGGATCAATACCTGCTAATGCGGCGAGGTACAGGATCGCTCCCCATCCTATGTCCTTCCATATTTCAGATGCGATGACCAGCAGTCTTCCCCAAGCAGGCTCCGTTAGAAATGAGATGGGCTGAAAACCACTTTCTTTCAAAATCATATTAAAAAGGCCATCGCCTGGAGCTAATAATGCTACCATCAATCCATATACAATGACCCAAGACAGAAAGTGGGGTAAATAAGTAATGGTTTGTACGATTTTCTTAAACCATTGGGTATGAACTTCATTGAGCAGTAAAGCAAGTAAGATGGGAGCGGAGAAACCGAACAATAACTTATAGAGCGATATAACAATCGTATTTTTCATGATGTCCCAGAAATAAACGCCGTTCATAAAATCCGTAAAATTTTTGAATCCCACCCACGGGCTATCCCATACTCCCAAAGCCAGGTTGTAGTTTTTAAAAGCAATCAATATTCCCGCCATAGGAATGTATTTGAATACGGCAAAGTAAATTAAGGCCGGTAATAAGAGAGCATACATCACTTTATATTTTTGGATCGTCCTTATCCATGACTTCCGCTTTTTGGAGAGGGGAATGGCGTCCGCTGCCAATTTCGCTTGCATATCATCACCTCGTCTTTGTTTGTATTTGTATATTAGCACCCCCCTATCGGATAAATTTCTGAAATTTCAAGAATTTCTTACAAGATATTAAGTAAGTTTACCGGAGCCTATTGTGAACAGTGCCGAACAGTTGATAAATAGCTTATCTTGGACTTGTACCGCAAAAACTAACCTTCTTGGATAGTTAAGATTCAGGTTGATAAAAATTTTAAAAAAAACAAAAAAATCATCGTTGCCTGGTTTAGTACTTAGGCAACGATGATTTTTTTGTTAAATATAACATCGACAGCAAGACGTTTGTTTCATTCCGGTTAAGCTATTTTGTGAAATAATGTCCTTGTTCCAGATCTGCGAGAAGTCCTTGCTGGACTGGCTTCCAGCCGAGCAGCTCCTTCGTCCCTTCACTTGATCTTGCTAAGTCAAGCGACGCGATCATACCTAGAAAACCGAAGATGGCTTGCGCTTCTTCAGGCGGGATGCTGACTACCGGCACATCCACATGACGACCAATGACCGTGGCAATGTCGCTGAACGCAATGCCTTCATCGTGCACGCCATCCAGTCGTGCGCCTGCAGGCGCAGATTCTACAGCGAGGCGGAACAAAACTGCCGCATCCAAGCGATGAATCGCTGGCCAACGGTTAGAGCCGTCTCCAATGTAAGCCGAAGAACCTCTTTCCTGAGCGATCCGGATTAATTCCGGCACGAAGCCTTTATCTCCTTCTCCATGAACGGAAGGTGCAAGCGAGACGATCGATGCTCTCACGTCTTGTTCTATAAACGCAAGCGCTGCATCCTCCGATGCTTTGCCATTCGCATGTGCTGTGATAACAAGTGGTTTACCGGAGCCCGCGAGCCCCTCTCCCATTGCTTCGATGGCGCGAAGATCAGTTGCCAGTGATCCGGCGAAATTAGAAAAATCGTGGTTAAATGCGAGATGAATAACGCCGTCTGAAGTGGCTGCACAGCTGCGCAGTAAATCCAGATCCTCTAAAACACCGCGAGCCACCTCGGCTCCCAAGCTTTCTAATACGTGAGCACCACTCTCCGAACGGGTCAGGCCAACTACCTGATGGCCCGCACCGATGAGTTCGCTGACAACGGCTGTACCAATATAACCTGCTGCACCAGTAACGAATATACGCATAATATTTGAACGCCTCCTTAAGCATTTGACGAAGATATGACTTCAGTCTAAACTATGAAGTGAACTCTAAGGCAAGCGTTTGGAGGTATGATTTTATATGAAAATTCAAGAATTAGCAGATTTGATGGGTTTAACCCCTCACACCATTCGATTTTATGAGAAGGAAGGCTTGCTTGATAGCAGACATATTCAGCGCGAGAAGAATAATTACCGCAACTACTCAGACGAAGCCATTGATCGGTTAAAGCTGATTAAGAAATTTCAAGGCATCGGCTGTTCGTTAGCGGAGCTGAAGACAATTTTGCAGGATCATGATACGAACGCACGCACCAACCAAGAAGTAATCGAATGGATTCTTCAGAAGATCAATGAGATTGAACGCAAGAAGGACGAATACGATCATATGCTTGTAACGCTGAATTGGATGCTGACATACAGGAAGCTGTTGAATGAAGATCCACCACAAGCTGAGGCTATGATGGCCGAATTACGTCTTAAAATCAACATCTAGCTGTATAATTGTGAACAAGCTCTATGGACGTAAATTCCACAAACGTACCCAGCTATAGCTTGAGGATATAGCTGGGTATAATTTGAGGAACATAATTTGAGGAATTATACTTCTCCCCAAAAAATCTCAGTTTCATAATCAAATTCAACAGTACCATTTTGATTATTCCTATTAAATAAATTTTGCAGTTCTGTCATCATTGGATCGTAATTTGCATGCCCGGGTGCAGGGCTGTAGGAAGATGATAGCAACCGGCCTTTCAAACCCTCGAAATCGAACTCCTGACTCATTCTGAATCGCATTTCATGCATTGAGCCTTCCTTGAAAAAAGAGAGCAGCATTGTCTGAGAAATATTTTTATGATTAACTTTTTCGTAGTCGGTTCCGTATGTATGAAGCAGTTGATTGTACTCTTCACGAAATGGAGTACCGTGTGTAAGACGTGAATTCCAGATGAGTATTACTCTCCCACCTGGCCGTAGAATACGGCGAAACTCGATTTGGGCTGCGGAGCGATCGAACCAGTGAAATGCCTGAGCGCAGACAATAAAATCAACCGACTGATCAGATAATCCAGTAGATTCTGCAGAACCTGATGTACTCTGAAATTTCGGATTACTTTCTAACATTTGCTCGGCGGCTTCCCGCATTACCTGATTTGGCTCGACCGCGATTACATCGCTTCCGCGTTCCAGAAGTAGCTTTGAGATGATCCCAGTACCTGAACCGATGTCTGCTATGTTACTGTTCGCACGTAAACCGACGACGTCGTACAAATGGTCAATAGCCTCTTTTGGATAGCTCGGGCGGTATTTTAAATATGAATCGACCCGGCTCGTAAACCGTTCTCTACTGTTCATTGATTTTCACGCTCCCATCAATATTTTGACAGCCGGTGTACCGGCCACAGTACCAACCTCAAAATCTCGCGTCCCCAAAAAGCAAATACCGTCGTTCCGGTCCATGAGCTGCGCTTATCTTGGCTGTATTGATCGTTGATCATATAAGTCCGAGTCGAAATAGGACTCTTCAGACCGAACTCTTCCCATTTGGCCGGATCATTCGAACCTCCAAGTTTTCTAAGCATATTCGCCGACTCATGATCTATTTTAGACGGAATTTGCTCGAATGCTTGGGTGATTTGCGTATGAAACTCGTCGATCGGGTTGCGACTGGTAATGCTCTCGAGATGGATGCTTTCGCGAATGTAAGAAACGTATGCCAGATGGTCAGCCCAGAACTCATCGATATAAAAAAGCCGTACCCGCTGCTCCGATGGGCTCATCGATCTCTCGCATTTCAATATTCCGAGCCGCTCCTCGTATAGGATTCGCCTCTGGTCCTCCACCATATCCGAATAACCGTTCAATTCCCGCTGAATATCGAAGTTTTGACCCATGATAACGCGCTGAATATGCTCGATTTTGCTGCGGAGCGCCGGATCATCAAGAACCTCGTCCTGCCTGGGAGCGCGAAACAGTCTATGAATGCCGAAGCGAAGCATCAACTCGTCTTCCAAGCTTAAATAAAATACGGAAGCTCCCGGGTCACCTTGGCGGCCAGAACGCCCGCGCAGCTGGTTATCTATCCGCATGCTTTCGTTCACATGTGTACCTATCACGTATAATCCGCCCAGTTTGGCAACCACTTCTGCCTGAGCGGGATTACCGCCGCCGAGACGAATGTCGACGCCGCGCCCTGCCATATTTGTAGATACCGTTACGGCGCCTATTTCTCCCGCTTTAGCGATGATTTCGGCTTCTTTCGCATCATTTTTTGCATTCAGAACCTGGCAAGGTACGCCGGCAATCGCAAGTGCCTCCGCCAGCATGTCAGACTCCTCGACGCTTGACGTACCAATAAGAATGGGGCGTCCCACCCTATGGACGGAAGAGATTTCTTGTACAAGCGCCTTATATTTGGCTTCTTTATGGGTGTAAATTCGGTGCTTGTGGTCGATCCGTATGTTTGGCTGATTCGGCGGAATTTGCACGACCTGCAGCGCATAGATATCTTCGAATTCCATTGCTGAAGCTTGCGCCGTAGCCGTCATTCCGCAAATTCCTGAATACAGGCTAATGAAGTGTTGAATGGTGATCGTACCGAGAATTCTACCACCAGCCTTCCACTGCAACCCTTCTTTCGCCACAAGCGCAGCTTGCAGTCCGTCCGGCAAATACCTGTTCTCGGCCACACGGCCGGTATGTTCTTCGATTAGCTCAATTTCACCGTCCCGGACGATGTAATCGACGTCTTTTTTTAATAACGATTCCACATGCAGCGCACAATTCAATGACGTTAACAAATGACTATTATGGCTATCGTACAAATTGCCGCATCCCAGCAGCAACTCCGCTTTCGCAGCTCCCGCATCATTCAAGTATACGTTCCGCTGGAACTCGTCAAAATCGTAATGCTCTCCTGGCTGGAGCTGCCGGGCCACTTCTGCGAAAAGAACGCCGTCACTCTCGGAAGAACTCGAATCGCCACTAATGACCAGCGGCACCCGCGCTTCATCAAGAAGAAGTGAGTCCGCTTCGTCGACGACGACATAGTGGAAAGGGCGGTGTACGGTATCAGCTTCATTTAATGCGATTGTGTCGCGCAAATAATCGAACCCTGCTTCTTTAGCCGTAACATAGGTTATATCCTTGGCGTATGCTTCCCGTTTCTCGAACAGGCTCATGCCCGCTTGAACTGAGCTTACGGTTAACCCGAGGAAGCGGTAGATCGGGCCCATCCACGCCGCATCTCGATTTGCCAAATAATCGTTAAAAGTGAGCACATGAACGCCTTCGCCTGTCAACGCGTTTAGATAAGCAGGCATAACAGCAGAGAGTGTTTTTCCTTCACCGGTATGCTGTTCGATCAAATATCTCTCGTGCAAAGCGATAGCAGCCATGATTTGAACATCGTAAGGCTGTAATCCGAGTTTTCTCTTCGCAGCCTCGCAGACTAACGCATAAGCATCAACAAGCAGCTCATCCAGAGGCGTGCCTGATCTAGCTTCTTCTTGCAGCCGAAGGGATTCCGCCTGCAGCCGCTGATCGTCCCAAGCTTCCAAATTCCGTTTCCTGATAAGTTCCACTTTGTCTCGATAGTCTTTCAACAAACGCCGGGTATCGCGGTCTTTGAATTCGCGTATCAACTTGACGACTACATTCATCGGAATTTGATTCCTCCTCAGTAGAAATAAGTGTAAGAAATGACTTAAATCATAAGCTCGTATTCGCCAAGTTGACCTAAAACACTGTGTGAAGCATCTCATATGGCTTTTTAAGCGGCATCTATTCCGTATGTCCTCATATTGACCAGTTACAAGAAAAGACTCCTTATGGAGTCTCTTCTTTGGATGTTAACACGTCAGTCAAATCATTCATTCCCGCTCTAGCTATGCGAGACAAACTACATTACTTCTCCGATGGGAGCGGTGTAAAGAGCAGATTGACCGGCAGGTTGCTTCCTGGCGCGGCAGAGAAAAGAATCGTTACGCTCTCTCCATATGCCCCTGTGCGGTAAAGAACGCTTTGCTCACTTGAATTGCTAACAGCAACGTTACCATCAGCAATGGATACAACCTGATTGTTCACTAGAGCTACCCCTGAGTACTTCCCTCCACGAGGGTTAAATGAGATTAGTGTACGTGGAGCGACATTGTTCAACGTGATTTTGTATAATACGCCGAAATTACCCGCATTGGACGCATCTGTATAAGCCATTGGATCTGTACCAACCAGATTGGGATCACTTGCGTTATCACCAAGCGGCAGACGAGCTGGTTTGGCTCCCACTTGCTGATCATACGTTATGATACGAGTGGCATTAGGGTATGTTCCACGGTTGTGCACACCGTCACGATCAAGAACAGGTAGCATTGGTAAAGCCTCGAACGGATCTTTATTTTCTTCGACCAGGATAACGTTATAGTCGAGGGAATAATCACTATAAGCATCCGAATAGAGTGAAATCACTTGCCCTTCTTTTATTGGAGTTTTATTTAGTTCGGTTAAAATCAATTTACTTTCTCCAGGTTGAATAACCTCTTTCTTTTTATCGGCTCCGGTCTGGATCGACTTAAACCATTTATCAATAGACAATTTCCCAGCTACAGTAGCATAAGGAGTAGGTCCTGCAAACCCCATATTTTGTTGTTCAAATACTGCCGCAAATGGGTTGTTGTTTGTTGCTATAACATACATTTTTACCCTTTTACCTGTATTGTTCACATGGTGAATCATGAAACGGGTCTGACCCAAAGACGATTCTTTATATACAATGCCTTCCGTATTCACCGTTTCCGGACTGTTGCTGCGGATCAGCAGACTTGGCTCATCCGTGTACGTATAAGGTACTTTTTCCATAGAAGTCACTTCGCCACCGTTAAAGGTAAATTTCTGTCCTACCGGCGTGAACAGTAAATTGAAATCGGAAAAAGAATATAATGTCTCATTGGTTATAGTTATAACTTTGGAGTACGTGTTCGTCGCACCGTGATTGTCAGTAACCGTGAGTGTCACCGTTTTGGGACCAGGTTCAAAGAAGGCCAGCGAATTGTTCTCCCAAACCGTTTTTTCAATGCTGTTTTCATCATCTGTACTCTGGTCAATATACGTTATTTTTTCGCCCATTTTATATTGTTCCTTGTCGGTTGTGAACATGGCTACAGGAGGAAGATTAGGACTCAGAACTTGAATCGTAATTGTATAGGGATCACTCCATTGGCCGCTTGAATCCTGAACTTGATATGAAATCGTATATGTACCCGCTTGATCAAACGATTCCTGACGACCTGTCCAGCGTTCGTCAACGATCTTCAGTCCATTTGGAGAAACGGAAGAAGTTATATAGTCCACCTTATCGCCCGCAAAAATTTCCTTTTGGGAAACCAAAAAGCTTGCAACGGGTTTAGTATTTAGATTCAGCACAACCGTTTTAGCGGACTGATTCACTTTATAGGTGATGTTCAGAGCTTGAGTAATGGAAGTTAACGGCACCATGAACGTATTTTTTTGCTGATAAGCAGGGCCCTTCATCGTTCTGGACTCTCCATTTACGGTATAGTCCGTGCTGTTGGTTTTGAATCGGAGCTCATTAGCACCACTGATGATGATGGTTTCCTTGGTTTTGTTATCGTATTTGACCCCGTATCCCACACGGTCCACGAGTGCGCGGATCGCAACATAGGATACACCGTTTTTGACAGTCATCGGCTGGCCAGCAAGATACGTTTTGCCATCCTGTTCCATTTTGTTGCTATTCATGTACAAGGTCAGATTCCCGCCTGATGCTACGGTAGAATCCCCCCCGATGGATGGCTGCTCTATTTGAGCAGGCGGAGTTTGTGTTTCAGCACCCTCAGTGGTTCCTTCCTGGATCGTAGATCCCGTTTTGGTTTCGTTTGTAGTTGTTTCCTCCCCGCCAATGGCGGATTTGTCCACATCTGTTTTAGGTGTTGCCTCCGTGCCCGTTGAAGTTGCGGTTTCTTTTACTTTAGTTGACAGAGTAGTGCTGGATGCGTTACTGCTACCCGTTTTCACTTCTTGCTCTGCAATTGGCTGCTCTTTCTTTAGCACCTCAACCGATTCTGTTTTGGCCGTATTTACTGACGCTGTGTCATCTTGCGGTGTTGATTGCGCATTCACAGAACCGACTGCAAATGCTTGAAAAACGGCTAAAGCGGTAAAAATGGACAATTTCTTCTTCAGATTCATGCTTTGTCTTTGGCTCCTTCTGCTCCCAAGTAATGTTTACCCACATAAAAAGTCATAGTATTAGACGCTAGTTTCAGGAAAAAGTTTCTAGTGAAATTGTAAATTGTGGATTTAGAGCATCTATTTTTCAATGGAGATGCTTATCACTTCATAATCAATGATAAAAAAAAACAAAACCCACCGTTTAAAGCTAAATGCCCACGGTGGGTTTTGTATTAACACCTTTCGTTGGTACTCGATCCGTTGAATAAGCCATTTGCAAAGCCTGCTCACAAGATGTCCCTAAGACACACAGCTGCTTATCGAACTATCCGGCTACTGCTTAACCGACTTCAAGTGTCGTAATTGACCAGATAGTGATGAAGCTCTGTGTTATAGCAGCCGATACTGTGCTCAATGAGTCTGCCTTCCCCGTCGAAAGAGTTACGCAGGCGTTTGAGCACATGCGTCCCTGGTGGGATCTCCAGCAACTGACACACCTCAGGAGTTGCCTTCTCTACAAAGAAACGGTCTCTGAAGTTTTCCAGCGCAATGTCGTTCTCCTCCAGTGAGTCATATAGCGACTGGATGTTTGTGACCATTTCTGCCGTACCTCCACCGGGTAATGCAGCTGCGGCCAAGAAATGTATCAGATGAATATATGGCTGTCCGTTTAAAATGTAGAGCCGTTCAATCCGCTGACAATACGGCCCGTAGCGGTCATATTCCTCCGTACCGGCATCATTCGAAATTAACCGGGAATTCAGCTGTTTCTTTTCCAGCTTGTGTCCCTCTTCTACGAGCAGCTCTGTAAACCGTTTGCCCTTAGAGAGCTTCTGATGGGAGGTATTGCGCATGACAATCGTTCCGATACCGCTTTTCTTCTGCACATAACCTTCCTGGGAAAGCTCCTGAACCGCGCCGCGGACCGTCATTTTACTGACACCAAATTCCTTCTCCAGCTGCGGTTCGGAGGGGATGATGCTCCCTAAAGGATATATGCCATGCAAAATCCGGTCTTTGAGAATTTTCTGGATTTGCTGATATAAAGGGCCTTGCTTGCGTTTCAAAGACACTCGTTGTTCACTACCTTTCAACATCTAAGGTATGGTCCGACAGCGCTCGGAGCACCTCGATCTCGGTAAAAAGCGCTGTATCACCTTGAGTGGTATGAGCCAGCATCGCTGCTGCCGCTGCCATATTAACCGTCTGCTGCTGCGGATATTGCTGCAATTCCCCATGAATGATGGCGCTGGCAAAGGCATCACCGGCACCGATCCGGTCATACACCGGGAAAGTCAGCTTGCGAGAAAACAGAAACGTACCTTGATGATAGATATATCCTGTCAGGGAATGCGTATGGTCAGCGTTAATCTCACGGTGGGTTCCCGCTGCCGTTCCGATTCCGAAGCGCTCAACCACTTCGGGAATCGCCTGCTTCAACTGTGTCATTCTATCATATTCTCCAGTTCCAAAGCCAAGGATAAACTGTCCGTCCTTCTCATTCATCAGCACCAGGTCCGTCAGCTCCAGCAGTTCCTCATAATGCGGGCGGGCCTTGGCATAGCCATCCACTCCCCATAACGCAGGACGGTAATTGCAGTCAAAAACAACTTTGCCCCCGTTACTCTTCACTTCCGAAGCAAGCCGTTTCATTTGTTTACGCACACCATCATTCATAGCCAGCGTAATCCCGCATAAATGAAGAACGTCGATCCGGGAGGCAAGAGCAACCATATCGTAATTGCCTGCCTCCGCGGTATTGAAGCTGCTGCCCAGTCGATCTGTGTAAGTGACTCTGCCGGGTCGTGCTCCAAAGCCATTCTCCAGAAAGTACATGCCCAGCTGCTTGCCTCCCCGGCTAATTAGTGAGGTATCCACCCCAAGTTTACGCAAGTAAGCAATTGCCGCTTCGCCTACCGGTGTTTCCGGCAAGGTGGTAATAAGCGCACCGTTATGGCCGTACCCAGCCAGCGCTGCCGTTACATTAACCCCGCTGCCGGAAAAAGAATATTCCAGCCTGTTGCTCTGGACCAGCGTTTCATGGCCCGGGACCTGCAGCCGCATCATTACTTCACCGAAAGCCGCAATCCTATGCATACCGGTCCACCAGAGATTTCATCGTTTCAAGCAGTCTGACGACATCCTGGACGTTCGTGCTTCCCGTCTGCCGATCAATAATAGATGAATACACATGCGGGATAACCTGGGGCACCCCAGCCTGAAGTGCAATCTCCAAAATGGGCCCGAAGTTATCCAGGTCGATTCCGCCCGTAGGCTCCAGAGCAAACCCGGCTTCCCCGCAGGCCTTGGCAACCGCACGATACTCCTCCTCCAATTTCAAGCCCTGCATGGGATAATACTTCAGCGCATTGCCGCCCATGTCACGAACCAGCGCAATGGCGGCTTGAACCGGAACAATAGCATACGGAGTGGTGCCTGCACTGACAGGGCCGGTCGATATATTCACATAGCCGGGTTGCCCGCATGGAGAAACCAAGCTGTTAATCCAGCTGTCCTTAGCTCCCAGATTGGCGCGAGTCGCCCCCACTGCTGGAAATACCTGATTAATATGGCTTCCCGGGTAACTTCCGGCAATCTCCGCCACAACTGCCGCCTGTCGGTTATCTCCGGCACCCAGTCCGATGGATACAGCGTCCTCGATCGTCTGACCGTATAGGGTCATCGCGGTTACCGCTTCCTCCGCCGTAGCATAATTTTTGGAAAGCACACCTACCAAAACATATCCTTCCGCAGCCTCGTACACTTCCTTCGCGTTCTTGATACTGCCCGCCAGTACATTAAGTGCGGCTCTGTTCTTATATAGACGCTGCAGAATATTACTCATTCTTGTTTCCCCCTACGATTTCATGTATTCTGCTGACGATGACCTGAAGATCATCACCTTGAAGCGACCTTGGATCTATATCGAAATACCCCTGCTTAACCCCATAATCCCTGGTGTATACGGCAATTACGCCTTCACGCAGCCAATCATTGACATGCCTCGCATCCACTCCTGCAGCAGAGGAATCAATCTGGATGCGCCCACGGAAAATCGCTCTGCCCGCTTCATCCTGCACGATGCGGATTGAAACTCCCGGAAGCCCCTCAAGCGGCTGAAGAGCCTCCAGCGCCTGCCTCTCCCGTTCACTGTTGTCGGCTTTGTCCTGGTATTCATCCAAAGCCTGAAGCAGCCCGAAGGTAGTCTCTTTACCCACCTTCATGCTGCGGCCGATCCCGTGCAGATGTACCTTTAACCACTCGACATATTTCATTTTGCCGGCGACAATGCCAGAGGTAGGGCCTTCAATAGCTTTTGATCCGCTGTAAATCGCCAGATCCGAATACTTAACATATTTGCGCAGATCCTCTTCCGCAGCCGCATCGACGATCAGTGGCACTCCTCTGCGCACTGCAACCTCCCACGCCTCCTCTACAGAAATCATGTTCTTCTGGACGGCGTGGTGGGATTTGACATAAAGAATGGCTGCGGTGCGTTCACCAATCGCCTGTTCAATATGCTCCTTGCGGCCTTCATTGGCATATCCAACTTCCACCACTCTGCCTCCGCCAAGGAATACCATGGTTTCGACCGGAGCTCCATACTGCACGTTATGGCCCTTCAGCATAATAATCTCATTTTTCAATATCGGCTCCTGATGCAGGCGAAGGCTGAGTCGCGGATCTCCGGAAGTCACAAAGGCTGCCACCGACAGCGCAATGCCGCTGGATGCCGAGTTCACGACAACCGCCCCTTCCGAGCCAAGCAGTCGTGCAATATATTCTCCGGATTTGTCCACAAGATCTGCAATTTCCACGTACTGCTGTCCGCCCTGCTTCATCGCCTCCATAACCGAATCTGTTGGTGCGGAAACGCCAAGGATGCTCATTCTTCCACTGGCATTAATAACACGTTTCAATCCATATCTAGCCTGTAATGAATGACCCATTCGTAAAGACTCCTTTAGCCTCAATATAGTACTGCGCGACCCGAACATCGCCTTCCGAGTCCTTAAGCTGCTTCTCGCCTGCTTCCAGTGCAAACAAAGTCAGGTTGGCTTGCTGCCCCACCCTTATCTGTCCGAGCTCCGGCTTGCCGAGCCACTCCGCTGCGCTGCTTGTTACAGCTTGGATGACCTCTTCCAGGCTATAGCCGAGAATCAAAAATTTCGTCAGCACATTTGACATATTGTACACCGGTCCGTTCAGACGGTTGCCCCGGTAGATATCCGTGCTGATGGTATTCAGCGCAATGCCTGCCGCCTTGGCCTGTTCTGCAATCTGGAAGGAGAAGCTCGCCGTGCCATGCCCCACATCCAGATGAACTCCTCGGGCAGCTGCATCCACCAACCCTTGCAGGGGTGTGCCGTCCGCGTGGAACAGATTGTTGGACTTGCCGTTAAGGTAATGGGTGATTACATCACCCGGTTGCAGCAGCTCCAGCACCTCGGATATCGCGGGCGGAGCGGAGCCAATATGCACCATGAGCGGAAGCTTCGTTTCTTCCGACATTGTGCGTGCCAGCTTGAGCGGCTGTATACCGCTGTCTTTGACAACACTCTGGCTGATGCGGGCTTTCAGACCGACGATGAATTCAGGATAGGTTGCTGCCGCTTCCAGAACTTTGTCCCGGTCAATCCATTCCAGCTGAGACAATTCATCTGTCCGTTCAAGCCCGATTCTTGAAATATTTAGTAAAGCAAACACTCGGGTATCAGCCTTCAGACTCGCGGTATACAAAGCTCCTATTCGGTCTGCACCACAGCTTCCGGCATCCACCAGCGTCGTTACTCCCTGCTTTACTCCAATTTCGTCGATATCATCGCCATAGGGATCAAGCTCCGGTACGGCGTGCACATGCAAATCAATCCATCCGCTGGACACATATAACCCCGTACAGTCTAGTCCGCTCTCTCCTTCCGCCTGAGCTGCCGGTGTAATGGCAGTGATAATCCCATCCTGAATGGCTATATCCATTATTCGCCCATCCACAAGCTGCAAATTGCGCAGCACATTCTCTGTGCCCACTCATCCCATCTCCTTCTTCAACCCCGGTATACAGAAAAAATTCAAAAAAAATGATAAGTGTCTTGGAAGCAGAACACCCCTAAATTGAATAATAAACTTGGTGAGCTGCTCCACTTTAAAGATTATAATGTTATAATGTTTATATTAGCACGGTGTAATCTAGAAGAGAACAGTGATTTATAATCCCAAGATGTATATAAATGAAAGAATCCAATCTTACCGGGGTCATGGATTCGATTTTGAGTGATTTCAAGGGCAGCATTAGTTGTAATTCTATGTAAATTTCCAGATGATTCCTAGACCAAAAACGTAAGACAATAGTCAAAAAACAATAGGTTTCAGTATTTTTATTGCGATTTTCCATTGTGATTATCTAATGGATGTTTATTTATTTTAGTGTTAATAGTACAATCCGGATATACAGTGTGGGCCGTCGCGAGCCTCTGTACGGCGGTAGACAACGGAGACACTGTACATGTGCAACATATCATTTCTCTGCTCGTAGATGGTTTGCGCTATCGTGCGAACCGCTAACATCTCCAAGTGCTCAAAGTTTATCTACGCAGCAAGACCATTAGAATATCGACAGTGCCTTCCCTCACCGGCCGATGCCGACCCCGACCTTGAAACATAAAGGGCCCCCAAAATTGGGGGCCCTTTCCCTAACAATGATGCTAAATCTCCAACCAAAACGTAGATGGATATTTGTTTATCTTGAAACCGACATTATGATCTTCTGAGTGTCGCTTAAAGAAACAAACCAGTTTTGTAGAATAATATTATGGTGTAAAATGATCTGTTCTGCACTTAATAAGGAAGACTCCGCGGTACTGTGGGCATCTTCTACTAGAATAACGTCATATCCCAAGCTAAATGCTCTTCGACATGTCGCATCAACACATATCTCCGTCTGAATTCCCGCGACAATCAGTCGATTAACGCCTAAATGATTTAAATGTGATTCAAGGTTGGTACCTTGAAATGAATCCGGAAAGTCCTTTTCAATTTTTACATCTTCAGCTAACAAGGGTAAGTCGGGGTGAAGACTCCAGCCTGAAGACGTTTTTGAGGTAATTGTCCCTAATTTCCCATTATGCTGAGTAAGTATGACTGGAATTTTACTTATGTGGGCCCAAGTAATAAGCTGATTGATATTGGTTATTAATTTTTCACTGTTATGAATAAAGAGAGGATTCTTAAAAGATCCGGTTTGCACATCTATAATCAATAAAGCTGGCTTATGGATCATAATTATCCCTTCTCTCCTCTTCTTCTTCATTAATTTCTAGAGGTTAGAATTTCCTGTAACCATAATTATATTCATCATTTTTTCCAACTTATCAGATATTAGACCAAGTTCTTGCCCTTTGTTTGGGACGAGAGCTTTTTTCTGAACAAAAAGCCAATGTTGCTTGGGACGCTACGTCACAATCTATAATGAAAAAAATGTGATAAAAGGAGCTTTTCATTATGACTGAAACCAAGGCAAAGGAACCGTACAAAATACTGTTGAGAGTATCACTAACGCTTACGACATTTCTTTTTATTGGATTGGTTCTTATTTGGATAGTTAAACGGGGAGAAATGTTACCATTTATAACTTCCTTATTTATACCAAATGAGATTAGTATTTTATCCGCAATACTCATTGGTCTTATTTCCAGTTTGTTTATAACGACTATTGTTCTAGTTACATTCATTAAAACAAGAACAGAACTACCCCAAACCGAGGGCTCAGATATGGTTAAAAAAATAATGATTAGACCAAGTGGTATAGCTGTATCTGCAATAGGCGGTGGTTTTTTTGAAGAATTCTTTTTTAGAGGCGTGCTCATTGGTTTATTTATTGGATACTCTTTAATAGTGGATTGGCTCGTTATTTTAATTAGCACTTTTCTATTTTGGGTAATACATGTTCCCCAATATAAAGGAGCCGTCGGCATCCTCACAGGTGTGTTTGTAAATGGTTTGATTTTTGCACTACTTTTTTATTTTACCGGGTCGTTAATTCCACCCATGCTTGCCCATGGGATTTATAATACTTCTATTGGAATTATTATGGCGAAAAAATACAAGAAATGATTTTTTGAAAAGAGGAATGATATGAAATTAACAGTGAGTAAATTTGCAAAGCTGGCTGACACTACTGTTCGTACATTACGACATTATCGACAACTTGGAATATTAGTCCCCTCACAAAAAAATGAAAATGACCATTATATCTATGTAAACGAGGATTTTAAAAGGCTTCATGAAATCCAATTATTACAAAGTTTAGGTCTTTCTTTGAATGAGATTAAAGTCTGTTTGGAAAATCCGAAATATTCTTTCAAAGAAATAATTAGAGTTCAAGAACAATCACTTCAACAAAGAAGAGAAGCGATTGATTATTCTTTAGCATTAATTGAACGAATACAATTGTTAACCGATCAAGATCAACTCTTAGAATCAAACTCAGAAATTCTCATGCTCCTTATGAATTCCATGCGTGTTGAGAAGGCTCAAAAAAAGCTGCTTCAAAGGTATGTCTCTATGGATATTATTGATCAGGTGTTTCCAGAGGATATCTCTAAGCAAACGTACTTGGATGGACAACTATATAATTTGTTATTGCTTGTCCATCGAGCTATCGTGAACGATCTTAAACCAGATCATCCCTGCATCCAGCAGCAGCTGCAAGACATAGTTGCAAATACTCCATTAAATAATCTGATTTACTATAACGGGGTACATGACGAAGAATTTTATAAAAACGTAAAACCCTATGAGTCGTTAGTGGTCATACCCCTGTCAAGTAGACAGATGAAAAAAGCTATGCTGCCAGTGCGCATCGATATTCAATCGGTGCGCGC